>NZ_JBICSQ010000053.1:0-60352 GCF_043197175.1 Amycolatopsis sp. NPDC049252 | reverse complement strand
CCTGGCCAAGGCAGCTGGGGTCGGACGCTCCACGGCGTCGAAGATCCTTTCCCGCTGGGCCGCTGAAGGACTGGCGACCCGGACCACGGGCAAGGACCAGTCCGTCCCCGTCACATGGACGTTGCGCGACGACGAACAGAACGACGACACCGCCGAAGTCGCGGCGACCGAAGAACCCGCGGCCAATACAGCAGTCCAGCCCACGGACGCTCTCGTCCCTGAACCTGACGCCCGAGAAGCTGATCCTTCACCAGTGCCCGACTCCGAGCACGACCCGACACCGTCGGCAGCCACCCTGACGGACGCGCCGAAGAAGGAACGACTGCCCAAGGGAGCGCTGTACGACATGGTGCTGGGATTCCTGAAGGCGCACCCCGGTGAGGAGTTCGGGCCCGCCAAGATCGGCGCCGAGCTGGTCCGCTCCAGCGGTGCCGTGAACAACGCACTGGAGAAGCTCGTCACTGACGGCCTGGCAACGAAAACGTGCGAGGCACCAAAGCGCTTCACCTGCAGCTGAACAACTGGCACCGACGAACGCGGTCCGGTCGCCACCTCGGCGACCGAACCGCGTTCGTCGGTTGCCTTTCAAGTGAACGATCTTGAAGGAGTTGGTCAGAAACTCCCTGCCGTCCGGAGAGATGGCGAGAGCCGTGCGGCGCGTTGCGCCAAGGGGCCCGTTCTGCACGCAGCTACAGCACGGCACGGCCCAGTTGGTCGGATAACCCACGTACCTCATCGTGTGTGGCAAACAGGATGCCGGTTCGACGCATCGTGCGTTCCTGATCACCATCCGGTGCTGCTTCGTCTGAGCGCATCGGTTCCGCCACGATCGGGACACAGTGATCGTCGAGGATCAGAGCCCAAGGTTCGACACGATGTACTACCAGTTCTGGTCCTCGAGCTTCGAAGCTGAAGGTCTCGACCATTAGGAACGTCTGGATTCCGGCGGCAAGAGCGGCATAGTCCTCACCTCCGATACGTGTCACCGACATCTCCCGGCATGACCGGTCGTGTCGGCACACCAGCACCACCTCGTCGACGGGATCGAACACTGGGCGCCGCGACGGTGCCTGCTCGACGCGCTGGACCAGGGAGTCGCGAGCAGCGCCGATCTCATAAGGCAGCCACCAGGCTGCAACGATCATGCGAGGCCGAAGAAACTTCAGGTAGGCAAGGACTTCGACAGCGAACACCGCGCCCATCAGCAGCGCAGGTGCTGCCTCAGGCGGACCCCAGCAAGCTTTGACGAACGCACCGATCGCGGCCATCCCGAAGATTGCGGTCACGACATCGTTGCTGCGAAGGATAACTATGCGCAGCCGCATCGAGGCTCCCCTCTGTTTGTAGTTGAATCCCCGTCGGAGCGGAACGGGCCCCAGTGCGGTCAGGTAGCAGCACCGGACGGCTCGGAGGAACGGCGAGGCATCAGCAGGCCTTCGGTCCTGCGGGCCGTCACCGCCCGAACGGGGTGGTCGTCAGTCACGACGGTCACGGTGCCCGGCCCGCGTCCCCGGCGGCGAAAGTCGGCCAGGCCATGGCGCGATACGACTCGGTCGGAAAGCCGGAAAGCCAGTCCTCTGGCATAGTCGGGTTCGACCAGTTTGTGGGCATGGGTTCCCGGTGGACTTCGCATTCGCCGTAGTCCTCGGTTCCCAGGCAGTCCTCGGGCGCCACCCCGTCGGGTGAGGGTGCCGTCAGCGGACCGGGGTCGCACTCGTCGTGGACACCGAGGCTGGCGTACCCGTAGCTCGCCCTTGTCCACGTGATGGCCAGCTCGCGAGTGCGCTGCCGAACTCGTCTGAGGTAGTCGCGCTCAGCAACTTCGGGTCCAACGGGCAGGGTCACGAGGGTGAAGGGGTCCGGTGGCGTGTTTCGGCGAGGCGGAGGTGAGGACCGCATGCGCGACCGCGCCGGAGCCTCGTCCTCGGAAGAACCCGGCTCGGCCGGTGATCCGTTCCGTTCCCACGGACTCGTCCTTGAGGACGGGGTTGTTGGCGGGTACTGCGGGCATGGTGGCCATGCATCAGCGTCTCCTTTGAGGTGTTGCGGGGTGGGTGGGTGTTCGGCCGGGCCCTGGTCAGCGCCGGGCGGCGGCGCGGAGTGCGGTGGTGGCGGCGTGTCCGATGGCACGGGCGGCCGCCGTGGGGTCGGTCAGGACGTGGACGGTCGCCTCGTCGAGCGGGGTGTCGGTGTCGCCGGTGGTCAGCCACAGCACCGCGCACCCCGAAGCGCGCAACCGGTCGAGCTTTTTCTGGCCGTCGCGGCGCGGGTCAGCGCGGTAGTTGCCGTCGGACACGATGACCACCAGCCGGGCCGCGCCCGGGCGGGACAGGCCGAGGGTGCCGTCGAGGGCGTCGAGCGCGCGGGGGATGTCCTCGTAGTTGTCGTTGGAACGGAACTCGGTGACCTCGGCGGGCGGCTTGCCCGGATAGGTCAGGGGGCGGACGTGGTGCCCGAAGATGACGCTCGCGGTGTCGGCGGGCACCCGGGTGTGCCGGGCGGCGTTGGCCAGAATCCAGGCCGCCGAGGCCACGTGAGCGCGTGCCCATCCCATCGAGCCGGACACGTCGCACGCGATCCCGACTCGCAGCGGCGGCACGGTGACCGGTGTGCGGATGGTGCGGGTGAACGGCTCGGCGGTCACCACGGCCCCGGCGGCACGCTGCGCTTCGGCCACGCGTACCCCGCGCATCCGCAACCGGCCCGGCGGCACCTCCGAGGTGGAACGCACCGCGACGCGTTCGCGGGTTCCGGCGGTGTCCAACGCCCGCGCGAGAACACGGGCCGCCGTGCATTCCTCCGGCGTGGGCGGCCGGGTGCCCGTCGTCCTGGTGTCACCACCACGGGGACCGCCGGTACCGAACACCCGCCGCGCCACTGCTCCCGCCTTCTTCTCGGCGGCGTCGTCGCTTTCCTTCGCGGCGGCCGCGACGGCGGCCGGGTCCTCGGGAGCCTTTTCCCCCGCGACCTTCGCCGCCACGCCGCCCAGCACGGCAGCGATGGCGTCCGCCAACGGTGACGGGGCGGCGGGGGCACCGGGGCCGAGCGAGCCGCCCGCCGGGTCCGAGGTGCCGGGCGAGGCCGGCGAGGTCGAGTCTGTGCTGTCGGGGTCGGTGCCGAGGATCTCGCACCACTGCCGCCCGAGGTCGAGCATCTCCTCCCCCGCGTCGTCAGCGGTCCGCAGCGCCTGCCGCCACACCGCCCGCAGCTTGCCGAGGACGTCCGCGCCGAGCACGTCCTCGACCACCCGGGCGAGGGGGTAGACCTCGGCGTGGGTGAGCACGCCGCCGTCGGCCCGTCCCAGCAAGAGCGCGGCGGAGCGCGCGGCGTCGGCGGGGGTCATCTTCGGAGCGGTAGCGGGGTCGGCGTAGAGGTGCAGGTCGGCGGCGACGATGCCGTTCACGCACGCCCGGAGCCAGTGCCGGTCGTCCGGGCGGCGGCGGATGTGGGCCGCTTCCATGCGGGGCTCTTCCAGCAGCATGGCGGCGGCGACCACGGCGGGCGGGGCGTCGTCCGGGGGCTCCCATGCGGTGTGTTTGGCGTGGCCGCACTCGTGGGTGAGGGCGCCCCACGCCGGGGCGTACCGGGGCCGGTCGGACAGGTTGGCAGGGTCCACCGTCGCGGGGTCCACCCCGAGGTGGTCACCGTCGACTTCGATCAGCGCGCGGTGCGGGTAGAAGCACGCCGGGGCGCCGCCGCCCGCGCCGGGGGCGACGCTGACCACGAGGTCGTCGCGGTCGGCGATCACGGGGACCTCGTCGGCGAACGCAGCGGACAGGGTCAGCCACTCCGGGCGCGCGGGGAACACGGCGGCACCGGTGGCGGTCGGGTCGGCGGTGAAGTGGGCGCTCATGGCGCGGGTCCTTTCGCGACGGTTTGGGGCGTGAAGAGAGTCAGGGTTTGGTGGCAACGCGGGCGCCGAGGGCCAGCGGAGCGACGGCCTTGCCGAAGACGTCGCGCACGGTGGCGGCGACGGTGACGCGGTCCTCTTCCGGCGCGATGCCGACCAGGTTTGCGGCGGCGGCGTCGAGGTCCCATGCGTCGGCGAGTTTCTTGAATGCCAGCAATTCGCGTAGCTGGGGCGCCCAGCCGATCTCGCCTTTTTCCTGCCGGGTCGCGAGGTTGCGTGCCACCCGCACGGCTTTCTTGTCGACCCCGAGTTGTTCGGCGAGGGCGTAGTCGCTGGAGACCTGGATGTGCACGGAGAACCGGGAGGACAGGGCGTCGGTGAGGATGGCGCCGTGGACGCCGGGGTTGTGTCCGGCCACGACGTAGAACCCCGGGGCGGCCTTGACGACTTCGCCGCCGTTGGCCTTGACCACAATTTCGCGGCGTCCATCCATCGCGGGGTAGACCACGGCGAGCACGGTCGGCGGGATCAGGGTCGCGTCGTCGATGAACAGCGGGACACCGGCACGCATGGCGCGGACCAGCGGGCCGTGGACGAACACGAAGTCGCCGTCGGGGGTTTTGGTGTAGTCGCCCACCAGGTCGGCCACCACAGTGTCGCCGTCGCCCTGCACGGTGAGGCAGTCGTTGAACGCCGCCTCCACCACCGAGGTCTTCCCGGTACCGGGCGGCCCGTACAGCAGGGCAGCCACCCCGGCGTCGCGCAGCCGCTGCAGCGCGGTCACGTCGGGCATCCCGGACAGCAGCCGGGGATGATAGTCCATCCCGTTCGGACGTTTCACCGGGCCGGTGACCTTGCGGACCGGTCGCGTGGTGGCACTGCCAGCGCCGGACGGCGCGGGTGTGGTCGGAGGAGCGGCGGGTGCCGTCGCAGCAGGCTTGCGGCGCGGCGTGCGGGGTGCGCGGGGCGCGGCTGGAGTGATCGCGGATGCGGCGGCGGCCGCTGTCGTTGCAGTCGCCCGGTAGGCCAGTGGCGCGGTGGTGGCGAGTTCGGCTTCTCCCCTGTCGGTCAACGCTTTGCAGGCGTTGCCTACGGCGCCGGATGAGCGGTTCAAGGTGTGCGCGATGCCGCCCGGGGTGTGAGTGTTCGCGGCGTCGTCGGCCAGAACCTTGGCGACCATCGCGCGGAGTTCACCGTTGCGAAGCCGGGTCGCCGTCCCACCCGCCGGGGTGGTCGGCCCGGTGGCGGGTGCCGGTGCTGGCGTGGTGGGCGTGGTCATCGCGGGTAATTCCTTTCCAAGTGAATGGCACGGGCGACACGGCGAACCAGAACAGTTCTTGATTTGATTTCCGGATTTCCCGGTGACCCAACAAAAGTAACTCGACAAAGCAGTCGCGCACAATGCTTTTTCTGCAACCCATTCGGGTGACGAATTGCCGCCTCCACCGAAAAAGGATATTGACCATTTCATCGAACCGTTTGCGCAGGTCGCAGGCGGAGAGCAGCCGGCTAAGCTCCCACAGAAAGAGGAAATATGCATTCTATTCAAGAGAAACAAGAAAGGGATGGGAAGCACCAACTCAAGGCGAGATGACCATCGGAGCAGGACCGTGGATGGATGATCACAGCGGTTGGATCGACGAGGCGGGCCTGATGTGCTTACCTGCTTGTCGCCAAGCGAGTCTGGGATACCAGCGGATCCCTGCGTACAGGCGCTGACCTGCGCGAATGCGTGTACGCGGAGGATCCGTCTTAGGCGGTCCACGGAACACCAGTGCGATCGGTACCCACGGGGGCACCCCCGGCGGCCGTCGAGCACTCGACGGATGAAACCCCAGCCCCAATGACTCCAGCGAATGGGGTGCTCACATGGCCGGCGTAGCGCCGTGCCCGTGGAGGAGAAGCACCGCAAGAGTCCGGCGGCGACGCGCCAAACGACAGCAACTTCGAACGGAAACACCGAGGGACTTTTCTACGCGACGACTATCAGCAGGTTGACACTAACATCGGTCGCGACTGCTCAGCCATTTCACCGTCGAGGTATTTTATAGAGTCGCCTGCAGAACGATTCAGGTCTTCGGGATTGCGATACCGGCGTGGAGTTCTCGTAGGCGCTCGGCGAGCTCGATTGTGGCGCTGGTTGGTGTTTCGTCGATCTCGGCGAGGCGCGCTTCGAGCAGGCGCAGCGTTCTGGCTATCGCGTCGTGCCGGCCGAGGTTGTGTTCCAGACGCATGATGTCGCGGTAGAGCAGCTCGTTGTGCGGGTCGAAGTCCCGCGCGGACTCCAGCAACTCCAGCGTGGACTCGGGATCGCTTTGCACCTGGTCTCGTGCAAGGGCGGCGACGGCGTCGAGGGCATCGCGGCGGACGCCTTCCCGCAGCGCGGTGAGCCATTCGGTTTCGACGCCGGCCGCCAGCTCGCCGCCGTAGTTTGCGACGATCTCGGCGTTGGCCGCGGAACGTTGCCGGCCGTCGGTCGTGGTGCGGCGGCGCGCGAGTGCACCGGCGAACGTCCAGTAGTCGACCTCGACGACGGTGGGTTCGAGGCGGTACCGGCCGTGCTTGGCAACGACGAGATCGCCGATATCGGGCGAGGTGGCCTTGTCGATGGCGGTGCGGAGGCGGGATAGGACGGTGCGCAGCACGGCAGCCGGGTCCCGCGCTTGGCGGTGGGCCCAGAGGCTGTCGATGATCGCGGCCCGCGAAACTCCCTCGGGATGGAGAGCGAGGTAGATCAGCAGCTCCCACAGTCGTCGGGACAGGCTGCCGGTGACTTCGACGGCGCGGTCCGGGCTGGTGACGTCCGGTCGCCATGACAACGTCGGCTGCCCGAACACCGACAGCACCAGCGGCGTGGCCACGTCGTGCTGGGATTTGACGGTAAGCGCGGTGACCGACTCCGGCATAGCTTGGGCTTGGTCGACGGCCGGAGGGATTGCAATCTCCAACCCGTAAGAGGACTCGGTCGCAGGCCCGTGATGGTCGTCGGGAACGCCGCGTGCCGCATCGAAGAGTGCGAACAGCTCGCGGGTCGCGGATTCGGGGAGGGAGAAGGCTCGCCGGCCACGTAACGGCTCCCCCAGCCCCGGCGACGTCGCGGTGACGACACCGGCAGCGTCCACGTAGACCGTGACCCCGGGATGCCACTGGCCGAGCAGCAGCACGAACGTGCGCGCGAGGCTTCCGGCGAGGGCGTGCTGCAGACGGTTGCGATCGGCCTCGCCTGCCGGCGCGCTCGCCAGGAGAATTCGGGGAGTGCCCGCGGTCGGGCTCTGGCTGGCGAGACGTGTGAGCGCGGCGGCGAGGTCATCGACGACGTGGATGCATCTCGGCAGTTCGGCGATGTGGTCCGGGGCGCCGAGCAAGCCACGTAGATCCGCGGCCGGCGCCACGACCTCCGGGTCGCGGGCGGAGGTCATGGCCGTGAGCAGCAGCGCGCGGGCAGCGGCGTGACTGCCGGGTCCGATGAGACCGAGACCGTGCGTTGCCGCGAGGTCCAGCGCCAGTTCCGCGGCATCTTCATCGGCGGGTCCGCCCAGCTCGGGCGCCGTACCGGGCTCGGCGGCGCTGCCTTCCGCGTCGGCGACCTCGGCTTCGTCGAGGTCGGTCTGGGCGTGCTGGTGTTCCAGGTGCAGTTGGTAGACGACCGGGGCGACGGGCAGGGCGTCGTCGCGCTGGCCGCTGCCAGGCCGGTAGCTGGCTCGCTGACGTCGGCGGGCGACCAGCAGCGCAGCGCTGATCGCGCCTGCCAGCCCGAGGCCGACGTAGACCTCAGGCTCCCACGACAAGCCCGAATTCGAAGAAGCGGCGACAGGCGCGGTCGGACTTGGCGGGGTGACGGTCGTGGGCTTCGCCGACGGAGGCTGCGGGTGCGGTGGTTTCGGCGGGGCGGGCTTGGTCGTCGGCGGTAGGTGGATCTGGTCGCCGGGGTGGATCAGGCTGGGCGAGGTGAGCCGGCGTCCGCCCGGCTGGGCGCTCAGGTTGTTCAGCCGCCAGATCTCCGGCCACCGGTCGCCGTCTCCGAGGCGGCGTTGCGCGATCCGGTACAACGAATCGTGGACGCCGTCGCATGGCGGACGCACCAGCTCGACGTCCTCCGCTAAGCCGTCGACAGCCGAGGGCGCGGCGACCGACGAGGTCACGTTGGACAGGACCGTACTGCTTCCACCGGGCGCGGCGAGGGCACTGCGGCTGACGAGCGACACGATGACGGCGGAGATGAGCACGACGGCTGCCCGGCGAAGCGGGCCGCCGCGACGGGCGAAGTCCGGTCGGCCGGCAGTGAGGACGAGGTCGCGTACGCACCCGGCCAGCTCGACGAGGAACGCCGCCCAGAGCAGCCACGCGCCGCACGCGAGGACGTCCAGCAGCAGACTGGTCGACAGCGGGGCCGTCAGGACCTCGCCGAGCTCTGCTGGCGTGGGCAGGTGATCCGGCAGGGGCCAGCCGATGAACCGCACCAACGCCCACGGCAGCCCGGCACACAACCCGGACAGCAGCGCGAACGCCACACCCGCCTGCAGCAGCCGAGGCGCGCCGTGCAGGACAGCATGACGAGCTCGCCGCAGTCCAGCCTCCCGTTCTGTGGGCACAACAGCGTCCTTGGCTCAGCTTCGCTGGGCTTGGACAACCGCGGGCTGCGTGTTGGGCGCGTGCGGCCCTGGCCGAGGTTCCGGCGGCGCTGCTGGTGTCGTCCCGAGCTTGAGGTCTGGTTTCGGCCGACGGCTTCCGGGCGGCCGGCCGCGCCGGCGGGGTTTGCCTGCAGTGAGCCACGTGGTGAGGTCGGCGCTCGGGACGTCGGTGAACTCGGCCAGCTCGTCAACGCCGATGACGTCCGCCGCCGTGGCGAGCACGGTGCCGAGTTTGCGTTCGACGTCGGCCAGCTCTTCGGCCAGAGCGGCCCGGCGGTGCGCGAGCTCGCCGACCTCGCGGGCTGCGGCTGTCCGCCTGGCGCTCTTCTCCGCGTCGGCCTTCTCGACGCGCCGTTCGATCTCGTCGGTCGTGATCATTGGTCTCGTCCTCCGGTGGTCAGGGCTCGAGTGCGGCGACGCCGCGCTGGGGGTGTGCGGCGCCGCTGCCGTGGGCGCCGATCGCTGGGATGCCGATGAGCGACAGCAGCTGGGTGCGCTGGCTGGTCGTGACCGTGACGGTCACGGTGTCGGCGTTCGCGGTCACCGTGCCCGTGGCGCCGACTACGGCGAGGTAGCGACGCGCGAGTTCGTCGGCGTCCGCGGGCACCAGCCGGAGTGCGCCGGTCGCCCGGTACGCAGCTAAGTCGATCGCTTGCGCGCCGGCGCGGGCAGCGGATTCGGCCTGGCCGGTCGCTCGGACCTTCGCAGCGAGCGCGAGGCCTCCGTCGAGTCCCAGGCCGGCTAAGGCCAGGAGTCCGAGCATCAGCACCACGACGAACGCCGAAACTTGGCCTTCCTCGGCTCGCCACCACTCCACGTGGCGGATGTCCATCACGTACCTCCGGTGGCCGGCTGGGAGCGGAAGGTGTCGATGACCTCGCTGGCGGTGGCGCTGAGCGCCCGGGTGCCGGGCACGCCGAGGACGAGCGCCTGGCCGAAGTCGACGGTGCAGCGGACGCCGACGACGACGGTGCTGCCCGGGCTCGACGAGGTCGTCACGTTGACCGCGGCGTCACGACAGGCCAGTCCGGCGTGCGCCAGCGCCGAGGTGGCGGTCGCTCGCGCCGCCGCGACGGCCGCGGCTGGCGTGCGCTGCAGGCTCGCGGCGCGCGCGGCCTGGTGCGCGACGTCGTCGAGGCGCAGCCGCGCGTCTACACCGCGGTGGACGACCACGGCGACGAACACCAGCAGCATGACCAGGATGGGTGCGAGCAGGACCGCCTCGGCGGTCACCGACCCGCACTCGGAGCCCCACCAGCTCGCTATCCGGCGGGCCCGGGTGGCGGTCACCGGACCGGCTCCGGCCGCTGTGGTTCCCACGGGAACGGGCCGGCTCCGGTCAAGTCTCGGGCCGCCGTGACGTGCGCGAAGACGGAGGGCGGCAGCTCAGCGGCGGCGTCGGCTACTCGGTGGATCGACGCGAGTTCCAGCTCGGAGCAGATCGTGCTGGTGCGCTCGATCAACGCAGCGTGGCGGAGCTTGGCTTCCCACGCCCGGGTAAGCGTGACGCACCCCTGCAGGTGAAAGACCAGCTCGCCGAGCGAGGCGTCGAACTCGGCGATCGCCGACGCGGTCGTCGCCGCGAGATCGCTCTCCCCCGGGGTCTCCGCGAGGCACGCGGCGTGCCGGCGAGCACCTCCTGTCCGGGACAAACGGCTCAACGCGTCCCAGACGACCTGGTGAACTCGACCGGGCAGCTCCGGGTTCAGCCAGTCGCGTGCCGCTGTGTCGTGCAGTTCGCCGGTGAGTTCGATCAAGAGCCCGGCTGTCTGGACAGCTGCCTCGCCAAGGTCGATGAAGTCGTGGCTGCGGAGGAAGAATTCGCCGGGCGACCGCTCCAGACGGCAGCGACGGCCGTACCGGTGCTGGTGATCGATCGCCAAGCACGTCGCCGCGACGACCATGTCGATCAGGCCGCTCAGCACGAGCGCGATGGCACC
Source organism: Amycolatopsis sp. NPDC049252 (assembly GCF_043197175.1). Taxonomy (NCBI): domain Bacteria; kingdom Bacillati; phylum Actinomycetota; class Actinomycetes; order Pseudonocardiales; family Pseudonocardiaceae; genus Amycolatopsis; species Amycolatopsis sp. NPDC049252. Next base: position 49,931 of record NZ_JBICSQ010000053.1, on the reverse strand, counting down.
GCCGATCGTCAGCGCGCCTGCGATGGTCTTCGCGTGGTCGATGCCCACCACCGAGGCGACGGCCAGCAGCCCCGCCACGAAACGAATCGAGATGACTCGCGCCAAGCACGCGTGACGTACACAGCGACGCCAACGTTTCTCTGTGATAGCGGGGTTCCACAGCATGATGTCTGGTCCGTCGGCGAACTCTCCCACCGTCACCGCGCCCGGACTTTTCAGCAGTGACATGATTTCTCCTCCTTCGATCGACGAGGTTGGGCAACCGCGGCTGGCGGGCAGATCCCGGGGGACCGGGCAACCTGCCCTATGCGCTTCAGCAAGGGCAGCCAGAGGACGAAGTCCGCTCGACAGGCGGTGACTTGCCCCGCACCTGCGCGCTGTTCGGCATGTCGGTCGCAGGCGCGCCCCACGACACCGCCATCCTTGGCCACCCGGACTTGATCTCGGGCGCCGACGACCGATGACTGCACTATGAGGAGGCAGCGGTGACCTGGCTTCAGGATGTCATGGGGTTCACCGCCGGGCTGCTTATCGCCCTGGTCACCGCGCCGGTCGGGGTGTCCGGGGCAGTGTTCTTGCTGCCGGTTCAACTCAGCGTGCTGCACGTCCCCAGCCCGGCGGTGACACCCACCAATTTGATGTTCAACATCGTGGCCACACCTGGCGCCTTGCTGCGTTACCGACAGCACGGCCAGCTCAACAGCCCGCTGGCCCGCCAACTTGTCGCAGGCACCTTGCCCGGCGTCATCCTCGGCGCGCTGATCAGGGTCTTCACCATTCCCGGTCCACGCGAGTTCGGGCTCATCGTCGCGGCAGTCCTGCTGCCTCTGGGAACCTGGCTGTGCGTCAAGACTTTGCGTCGTCGTCCGGCCCGCCGTCACACGCACCGGCCACCAGCACCAAGGACGATTTTCTTGCTGGGCTTGATCGCGGGAACAGTCGGAGGCATCTACGGCATCGGCGGCGGCTCGATCCTTGGCCCCGTGCTCGCCGGTTTGGGTCTTCCCATCGCCGCGATTGCCCCCGCAGCACTGACCTCGACCTTTCTCACGTCGATCGCGGGCGCAGCAACCTATGGCCTCCTGTCCCTGATCACCGCTGGTGACATCGCACCCGACTGGCCGCTCGGCCTGCTCCGTGGTGTGGGCGGCCTGCTCGGTGGGTACCTCGGTGCCCGGCTTCAGCCACGCATGCCCGAGGCTGCGCTGCGTGTGGTGCTCGGAGCGCTCGCCATCGTTCTGGCCATCATGTACTTCGTCCAAGCCCTCGGCTGACACCAACCACAGCTCAGCCCCCGCAACAAAAGAGGCCGCCGAGACATCGGGAACGAACCTTTCTACCTCGCCTGCGGTTTCGGCGTGCACGTGCAGGTGCACACCGGGCAAGACAGCAGCGGCCTCGCCCTCAACGCGCACCGACGCCGAGGTCGCCGTCCGGGCCACGTCGACGCGCGACGACCGCAGCGGCCCGCGTGCGAGGTCGTCGAGCAGTCGCTGGGCGGCGTCGTGGCCGGCTGCGGCGGTGCCGTCCTGGGCACGGGCAGTGGCAAGCCCCTCAGCGGCCGCCGCCTGCGCGACGTGGGTCGCGTGGGACCAAAGGGCGAACTGGACTATCGCCAGCAACGCCAGCAACAGCAGCGGCGTCGCGATCACCAGCTCGGCAGTGACCGCTCCACGGTCTCCTGCCAGAGCTCGCCGGACTCGCCGCCAGCCGCAGCCGGCCAGTGTCGATTGCACGTCAGCCGCCGAGGTCGATGCTGTTGGCCTTGGCGGTCAGCTTGGCGGCGATGATCGCGATCAACGCGATGGCGAGCACCGCCATCAGCGCGGTGACGATGACCGTGGTGGTGATCTCGCCACGGCTGTTGTCTTTTCGCAGCAGGATGATTCGCGCGGAGATCAGGCCCCAGAGGGACCGGCAGCAGGTCAGCATTGTGTCTCCTGTGGATGGTCAGAGTCCGTTGAGGACCTGGGTGACGGCCGGGTAGGCGATGAATCCGAGGAAGCCGAGGAACAGCAGGGTGACCGGCAGCGCCATACGTTCGGTCGCGGCTTGGGCCTCCGCTTCGGCGTCGGCGACCAGGTGGGTGCGCAGAGTTGCAGCTTTCGCAGCCAGTGAGGTTCTGACCTTGGCGCCTTCGGTGCCGGCCAAAGAGATGGACGCTGCGAGCTCGGCGAGCTCGGAGATGTCCAGTTCTTCCCCGAGTCGGCGCAACGTTGACCACGGCGCGGCGCGGGTCACTTGGGCTGCGTCGAGGGCGCGGCGCAGCTGGCCGAACGCGCTACCGCGGCCCACGTCCGCAGCTGCCAGCAAGGCTGCTTCGACACCGGCTCCGCCGGCGAGGGCGATCCAGACGAGGTCCAGGAACGCTGACAGCGCGGCGCGGAACTCTGCACGTGCACGTGTGGCCTTGCCGCGGACCTCGAGGTCGGGTCCGAGGAACCCGGCTGCCGCGCTCACGAGCGCGAACGCCAGCGGTATTTCGAAGCCGAGGGGCACGTCGACGACCGTGAGGAGGCCCTGCACGAGCAGGGGTGTCAGCAGGCCGGTGCAGGCCAGCAGCACTTTCATGGCCAGGTGGGTGTCGGCGCCACGGCCGACGACACGGAGGTCGCGAGCCGAGCGGTGTCCGGGCAGACCAAGTGCGCGCAAGCTGGGAATGACAGGCCGAGCCAAGGCGACCGCCCACGACACGTCGGTGACCGCCGAGATCGGGACGCCGTCCTTCGCATCGGCAAGACTGCTTCTCAGCGGGGCCGCAGGCGGGATAGCCCAGGTCAACACCAGCCAAAGGCCGAGGCCGGCTCCGAGCCCGAAGAGGACCGCCGCGGTCATGCGCGCTCACCGCCCCACGCAGCGGCAACGGTCGGTTCGGGCTGGTCGCCCAGCGAGAGCACCCGGGCCGTGGGGCGGCCGACGGCGATCCGGGTCAACCAGGCGAACCCGCTGGCGAACAGCGCGCCAATGACAAGAAGGACCGCCTGACCGAGCGGGCTGTCGTACGCGGTGAGATAGCCGCGGTTGAGCACGACGACGCCGATGGCGAACGCGATCGTGGTGGCGACGACGACCCGCACCGAGGTGCGGGTGCGGGCGCGGCCGGTTTCCACGCGCATCCGCATCGCCGCTTGCGCTCGCGCGGTCTCAGCCAGCGAGCCGAGCAGGTCGCCGAGCTGGCGAGCGTGGTGTTCGGCCGCTAGGACCAGCGAGGCGATGACCAGGTCCGCAGTCGGGTCGGCCAGATCTGCGGCCAGACGTCGCAGCGCAGGGGCCAGCCGATGTCCGCTTTGCAGCCGTGCCGCGAGGCGGCTGACGTCCTCGCGGATCACCGTGGGTGCGAGCGGTGCCGTCGCGAGGATCGCCTGCTCGAGCCCGGCCGCTGCCGCGAGGGTGTCGCGCAGCATCTCCGTCCACGACGCCACGGCCTCGATCCGCGCGACCCGGCGGACGTGTGCGCGGTCGGGCCCGACCACGGCGGGCAAAGACCACGCCGCAGCCGCGGCAAGGATTCCTCCGACGCCCCAGCCGGTCGCCGCGCCCGCCAGCAGGCCGATGCCGAGCGCCACGCCCGACCGGAGCGCGCAGGTTCGATCGGCTTGCCACCTCGGTCGCCGGGAGGTCCGCGGACGGGACGGCAGCTGCGGCCGGCGGAAGCCGACGATGACGAGCAGCAGGCCCGCGGCGGTGCCGAGTCCAGTGATGCAGCCGATGAGGGTGCTGGTCATGCCGTCCACCACCCCTCCGGTGCGGTCAGGAGATCCGGGTCGAACCCAGCCTCGACGAGGTCGTCGAGCGTGTCCGTGCGCAGCGCGCCGGCGACCGGACGCGCTCGCAGGTCGGGGCCGGGGCGGTAGACCTCGTTGGAGACGACGGTTCCGCCGTCGGCGTCGACGACCTCGCGGATCGAGGAGACGACCCGGGTCGTGCGGTCGGCGGCCTTGGCCAGGTGCACGACGAAGTGCACGCTGGAGGCCACCAGCAGCGCGGTCGCCTCCAGTGAGAGCCGCTCGGCGCCTTGGGCCGCGTAGGACGCCAGCCGGGTGAAGGCGATCTTCGAGCTGCTCGCGTGCAGCGTCGCCATCGAGCCGTCGTTGCCCTGGGACATCGCGTTGCACATCGGGATGACCTCGGGCCCGCGGATCTCACCGACGATCACGCGGTCCGGCGACATCCGCAGGCCCCAGCGGACCAGCTCGGCTTGGCTGATCGCGCCTACGCCTTCGACGTTGGCCTGGCGGGCTTGCAGTGCCGTGACGTCGGCGTGCAGCTGCGGATCGAGCCCGAGGCCGAGCTCGAAGGCGTCCTCGATGGTGACGATGCGCTCCAGCGGATCCATCTCGGCCGCCATCGCCCGCAGCAACGTCGTCTTGCCGAACCCGGCGCCACCGGTGATCAGGACGTTCTTCCGAGCGCGCACGAGCGCGCGCAAGAAGCGCTCCAAGCCGACGTCGAGGGTGCCGCGGCGGCGCAGCTGGGCGAGGCTGGTAGTGAGGTGGCCGTGGCGGCGGATCGAGCACGCCGTGACCCCGCCGGCGGTGAGCCCGAGCACCGCGAACAGGCGCTCGCCGCCGGGCAGCTGCAGGTTCAGCGCGGGCGAGCCCCGGTCGAAGCGACGTTCCTCCGACGACGCCCGCGCGGCGAGAGTCCGGACCAGGTCGGTCAGCTCGTCGTTCGAGGCCGCTATGGGGTCCACTTGGGCGCGACGGCCGTCGGCGTACTGGACGAAGACTCGGTCGAAGCTGTTGACGTTGATCGTCTCGACCGCGGGGTCGTCCAGCAGCGGCTGCAGCCCGCCCAGTCCGAAGACCTCGTCCAGGACCGCCTCGACGAGCGGCGCCTCGGCGTCCGGAGACAGCAAAATCCGGCCCGCTTGCAGCTCGGCCTCGCTGTGCGCGGTCAACGCGGCGTGGAGAAAGTCACGGGCCCACTCGCGGCGCCGCGCCGGAGCCATCGGCTCGGCGGTCCGGTTCGGCAGCTCGTCGGCGAGCGTGCGCCGCAGGAACTCCCGCAAGCGTGCCTCAGGGCCGGAGTCAGCTCCCGGATCGGGCCGGCGGTGTTCGTCGAGCACGGTCATGACCGGAGCTCCTTCCCGGATGCGCTGGCTTGGGGGTGGCCGTTGTACAGAGCCGGCGGCTGGAGAACGCGAACGCCGGACTCCGCCGTGGGCTGGGCTGGTACGCCCGGCACCTGCTGCACGAAGTCCGAGATCGGCGGGGACGGCTCGCGAGAGGGCCCACCAGACAGGGCCTGGGCGACGACGCTGGCGACCCGGGCGAGCCCGCCCGTTCGCCGTCGACCGCTCGCCGCTCGCCCGGTGTAGCGCGCAGCACCGCTCGGGTCGTCGGGAACCCTTGCCAAGACCGGGATGCCCAGGTCCCGCTCGACGGCGTGGGTCGGGTGTCCGCGGCCGGCCAGTACCAGGCATGCCCGGGCAGCGGTCCGGCCCAGCTCGTGAACGCGGGTGGCAAGGTGCGCGAGCTCGTCGCTGTACGTTCCGGAGATCACCAGCACGACGTCCGCGCGGCGGATCACCGCTTCACCAGGTGACCCCGGGTCCAGGCGTCCGCAGTCGGCGAACATGGCCACCGCCGGCCAGCCCGCGGTGGCGTAGAGCGGCGAGGCCGGCGAGGTCAGAGTGCTCAGCGCTGCGCGCGCTTGCTGGCCTCCCGGTGGGCCCGGCATGACTTGGATGCCACCGGGGAGCGGTTGGGTGTGGCTCCAGACGACGTCGGGATCCACTGGCTGTCGAGCTACCGCGGCGAGGCTGAGCAGTCCCGGCGATGTGGCCAGGCCGAATCGCTGCGCGAGGTCACCGCCGGCGGGATCGCACTCGACGACCAGGCGACGGACGTCGGCCGGCCAGCTCGCGGCCAGGGCGAGGGCGAACGTGGTGACGCCCGGCGAGCCCTTCACGCTGGCAAGAGCGATCAACATCAGCGCTCACCACCCGCGAGCATGACCAGCGACACCTGGCCGACCGGCACCTGGGCGAGCGCAAGCGCGGCATCGCCCACGAGTTGCAGGGAGATCACCGTGGTCTGGTCGGACTCCGCTTTGACCAGACCGGTCACGGTGGCCGGCCACGTCTGCCCGCTCTCCGGCGCGACTGACGCACCGGAGGGCGACGACGGCGCGGTGACCACGACGAGGGTGGGCGACCCGGCTGCGACCTCGAGCGGGAACTGCCCCGGCTTCAGCGCGACCGCCACGATGGCGTGACCTGCGGCAGGGATCGCGGCCGGGCCGACGCTGTCCGGGGTGAGCAACGCACCCGGGCCGAGGCTCGTCGCCATCGGCCGGCCGAACACGGTGGTCGCCTGTTCCGCCGGCACAGTCGCGACCGTGTCGGCGGCAGAGATCTCGACCTCGCGGACGTCCGTCCGCTCGAGAACGTGTCCGACACTCAGCGGCCGGGTGACCGCGAGCACCGGGACCCGGCCTTGCGCGCTGGTGGTCCACCACAGTGCGCCGCCGACGCACGCGAGCACGAGCAGGACGCCGACGAGCAAGTGTGGCAAACGGCGTCGCGTCCGACGCCCGGCTGGCACCGCGGCCAGCTGGCCTTTCTTCCCCACCCACGACAAGGAACCGGGTTCGGTTCCCGTGTCGTGGTCACCGGTACGGATGCTGGTCACGACGTGCCTCCCAGGCATGGTTCGACCGCGCCGTGCACCTCGTGGACGCTGGTGCACAGTCGAATCGGAGAATGTGGATGTGCGGACCGGCTGTCGGCAGCCGGTTCAATTGATCAGCGGCGCCCCGTACCGAGCGCTTGGACCTCGGCCACCCGGAATGCTGCCGCTGCCGACGTGGTCAAATCGGGGAACGTGCCGCTCGCTCCGGCTCCGGACCAAGTCACCTTCCAATGGACCGTCGCCGTGACCGGAAACTGCTGGTCCGGTGCTGTCGCCGACGACCGGCGGTAGGTGTGACCGCAATCGGGGGACGCCGCCGAGGCATCTCCCCCGGCCTCGAACGGCGTTCCCGGGCCGGAGCAGGTCACGGCGTCCCCGTCGCCCGTTGACCAGGAGACGGACTTCGGTGTCGCCACCGCCGTCACCGATACGCCGGGGACGGCCGCCGTAGCCTGTCGCGTTCCCCAGCTGCCGCGGTCCAGCCACAGCCAGGTTGGCAGGCTCACCAGTTTGTCGCCGGCCGGGTTGGCTTCGATATGCGGAGACGGCAAGCGCAGCTGAGTTCGAGCCTGTTCGGCCAGTTCCTGCGGAGAGGGCAACGCCGCTCCAGCAGGAGCCGCCCCGTCGGGGAGCCAGATCGGCGCTCGGTACAGACCATCGCGAAAACCCGGACCGGTACACCGGTAGACGTACCACGCGCCGCCCTGCTGCGCGGCGAGGTCGCTTGCGCGTGGAAGCGGCGCGGACGCGAGAACGACTGGTGGAACAGCTCGCGCAGCACGGCGGAACGCCACGGTCTGGACGCCGTTGGCCGGAGGCTGGAAATTGCTCCGGACGTACGAGCAGTTCGCCACAGGCGAGTTACCGCCGACGATCCGGTCACCGGGAAGCGGAGTGGCCTTTCCACCGCCACCTTTCCGGCTCGGCTCGTCCGGCACCCGGCCGTTGTCTCCCGGCGCCCTTCCGGTCTTCCCGGCTCCGAGTTCGCAGTAGGGAGACGACTCTTGGGCACAGTCGACAGAACCCCAGCCACCCGCCAACGCGCTAGCCGCCGAACTCAGTAGCAGGGTGACGATCACTCCGCCGACAGCCGGAGCTCGCGTCAGCATGTCCCCACGTCCTGAATCGCGAAGTCGACGACCTTCCAGGAGCCGTCCACGGCCTTCTTGACCTTCGCGTCGATATGGCGACGTCCGCTCGGCCCGTCGTCGGCCTGCTGGCCGGTATCGGCGCGGTACTTCAGCCACTGGCTGTCATCGCCGCAGTCCACGATGTTGATCGTCGTCGGATCCGCAGCAGGCTCGACCGATTCGACCGTCGGATGGTTGACCGGTTTTCCCTTGGTGACGAGACCGTTGTAGTGGTCGGCGTAGAGACCACGGGAGATCCTCGACAGCGCATCGGCCGTGGCGTTCAGCGCGAGCTTCGGCGATTGCCAGTCCGACGTCACGGCGGCGTCGGCCATGTCCCTCCACATGCCGAGATACGCCGTAACCGCGCGCTCCTTCGCTTGGTCTGCCGGCTGCGGCAGCACGCTCATCGTCGCCGTAGTGCTCGAAGATGTCGTCGGTTCACTCGGCTCGGTGGAACTGCATGCTCCGAGCAGCAAGACCAAAGAGACACCGATGGCGCCGTGACGCAGATTCATGAGGTCCCCTCCCGTTGGAATGATCAGCTGACCGTCACGCCCCGGACACCACATCCCTTGAAGTTCACTCGTTGGTAGGACGAGCACTGCGCTCGTCTTACGAGCTGGCCAGCATTGCTTCATGGGGAAGGGCATCAGCGACAACTCGGCGGCGCGGCTGTGAACGGTTGGCAGGCCATCATCGGCGCGGTAGCGGGCTTCGGTTTGGGGGCCGCCGGAAGCCTCATCACCAAACGGCTCTCGGATCGACCGGCGCCGATCGCGTCGTCGTGGTGGCTTGGCGCGATCGTCACCGCACTGGCATTCGCGATCCTCGCCTGGCGCGTCGGCGCCCACGGTGAGTTGCCGATCTACGCGTACGTACTGGCGCTCGGAATTCCCTTGTCGATCATCGACTTGCTCGAACATCGGTTACCTCGAATTGTCGTCGTGCCGCAGCTGGTGGGCACCGCACTCGGCCTCACATTGCTGTGCGTGGCACGTTCTGACCCCGGTCCCGGGTTCCGCGCGCTGTGGGCGATGCTCGCGGGAGCGGGCTTCTACCTGCTGCTCGCGGTTCTGGTCGAAGGCGGTGTCGGCTCTGGAGACGTCGGCCTCGCGGCCGTGGTCGGACTGGTTACCGGTTGGTCCGGCTGGGCCGAGCTGGCCGGCGCGGTTGTGCTCGCGTCGCTCATCGCATTGGCGCTTCTGCTCGTACCGGGCAACCGACCGAGCCGTGCCGTGCCCTTCGGACCGTGTCTCCTCGCCGGGATGACAGTGATGGTCCTGCTCGCTGCCTGATATCGCCGACGCGGCGGGCGTTATCGGGGGGCACGAACACCCGCCGCGTCGACTGGCCGAGGACCGGGAGTCGTCCTCGAGTTACGCCGGGCCTTCGAAGCCCGGGTAGCACCCGACGCCGCCGTTCCACCACGCACCGGTGACTCTCCACCGGATCACCGGTTGGAGATCGGTCGTGCCGGGCCCGACGCAGTAGCGGTAAAGATTGCCCCAGACGTCTTCGACGTCCAGGTCGACCCTCGAGCCGGTGCCGCCGTCGCAATGCCGGTACTCACCCCAGCCGAGGTAGCCGCACTGCTCACGGAGCTGAATCTCGGTGACGCTTGCGCCGGCGGGGCTCGCGACGCCGAGGCATACGATCAGCGCGGCGACGGGGACGCACATGCCTGGAATGGCTTTTGCGCGCAAAGAACGCGAACTCATCGTTCCTCCAGGGATTCAGGGTGAGCCAACGTGATTCGTGTGGCTCTGTTGAATCCACTGTGGACCGATGGTGGCGACGATGGAACTGCTCGATCAACCCAGCGCTGTGCTCATTTAGTGCCGAATTTGTGCCGATCGAGTCAAGACGCCAACGGTTGTCAATAACGACGCGTCAATGGGGAGGGGTGATGCCTTGTCGGTCCAACGCGGTCTCCGCCGTGCAAGTAAGTTCACCCGGTTGAACCTGCGCCCAAGATGGACGCCAAACCAGCGTCGAGCCGCCGACCCGTGATCCCAGAAGGCAGTCGATGCCTCCGGTGGACCGGTCGCCGGCCCGATACGCGACGCCAACGTCGTTACCTCGCACGGCAACATCTTGCACGGGAGGTCGCCCTCGGGTCTGCGTCTCAGGGTCGAGCGGCGGAGAAGGCATCGAGCGAGACAGAGCAGCTGACACATCTTGGTCGGTCACGGACGCCGGCAGACTGGTCAAGACCGACTGCAAAGCCGGATCGGAGCCTTCGGGCACCTCCCAGACCGGGATCGGTGGCGGATCAAGAGGTGTCGCATTGGCCGGGCAGTCTGTTCGGCGTGGAGCATCGACGAGGCCACGGAAATTGAAACCCACCGTGTAGCAGGCCGTGACCGGCTCCTGCGGGAAGAGCTCATCCTGCGTTCCCGGGTGGTACACGCGGAAGACGAGATGCGCCGTCGCAGCGTCCAGATCGTCCGAGGTGCTGTCGTGCATCTCGACCACAGCGAAGGCTTCCGAACTGCCATGCGCGGCCTCGACTGCCCTTCGCGCGTAGTTCGCCGCCGAGGTCTGCGGTGGTGAGTCGATCGCGTCGGCGATCCGTTGTGCGGTCTCGTCCGTCTGCGAATCTCCAGGTGCGCACGCGACCAATCCCGCCATGCACGCCACCGCAAGAATCCCCACCCTCGCACGCCTCACGAGGATCGAGACTACGCCGATCCCGGGGTCAGGGGCGAGTATCAGGCGGTAGCGGGCGTCCCCCGTAGCCAGCCGGCATTCGTGGCCTCCAGGGACGCCAGTCGAGCGCGAACCTCCGATGCCCGCCCGTCTCGGATGGCCTCGAGCACTTCCAGGCTCCGAACGAGCGCAGCCCGCGCTTGGTCGACTTCGCCAAGTTCGCCCAGAACCTCCGCGCGCGAGATCAGCGTCTCCGCGGCGCTCCAGCGTTGCCAGCTCCGGCCGCGCACGGCCAGCGCCTCGTCGAAGTGCTTCAGGGCCATCCGGTGGTGGCCGTGCCGGGCGAGCAGCGTGCCGATCCGTTGGTGGGCAATGCCGAGAACGGCTTTCGATGAGAACATCTGTGCGCGGTTCAGGGTGTCGAGTGCGTACTCCATCGCCTTGTCCGCCGCGCCCACCAGATCGCAGACCTCGGCCAAGGCGGCGCGATTCACCGCAACCCCGATCTTGACTCCCGAAGCGACGAACAGGCGGTCGGCGAGTTCGTGCAGATCCCGCGCTTCAGCAGTCCGGCCGGAGGCGGTGTACGCCAGACCGAGGCCGTACGCGGTCCAGGCTCGGGATCGATCGTCACCAAGCTGTTCATGTCGGCGGAGCGCCTCTTCAAGGTGGCCGATGCCGTCGTCGGTACGACCGAGCTCGTGCTCGACCCAGCCGAGGGCTTCCAGGCTCCGGGCGATACCTGCGTCGCTGCGGGACGCCCGCGCCACGGCGAGCCCGTCGTGGGCGGCGACGAGCCAGGTGTTCCAGCTGCGAGTGAGCACGAAGTACGGGAGGAACGCGGTGGGCAGCAGCCACAAGACGTCCCTGGCCCCGTACGTCCGGGCGTTCCGAGCCACCTGCAGTGCGGTCGCGACCTCCTGCTCGCACCAGGCCATTGCCGCGTCGAAGCCCCCGGCCTGAAACGACATCGCCTCGATCCCGGTGACGTTCTGCGCAGTAATGCCGCTGTCTGCCCAGCTGGGGATGAGCGTGTTGTTCGCCTCCCAGGCCGTCGCGGCGTACCAGCGCAGCGCGCGGTCGTGAGCTCGCTCAACCTCGGCGAGGGATTCTTCAACCAGAGCGCACTGGTGCGCGTACGCCCGCAGCAGCGAGCTGAGCCGGTAACGGCAGTGCGGTAGTTGCTCCAGCAGATGCGCCTCGGCGAGCTGCCGAAGAGCCTCATGGGCACGTTCGACGTCCAGGTCGGCCAGCACCGCGACGGACTCGGCCGTGACGTTATTCGCCGGGCCGATGCCGAGGTAGCGGAATACCCGCCTCACCATCGGTGGCAACGCCAGGTACGAGACGTCGACGACGCCGTGGATGTTCACGGCGGGATCGCTGGACGTGAACAAGTCGAGGCGCGTCTTCTCGGAGTCGAGGCGCTCGGCCAGAGCGGCCAACGACGTGTCACGGTGGCGCTGGAGGTGCTCGGCCACGATCAGAACCGTCATCGGCAGGCAGCCGCAGCGCTCAACCACCAGCTCTGAGGCCGTCGCGTCTGCTCGAACGCGAGTCTCCCCAACACGGTGGCCGAGCAAGCTGAGTGATTGCTCGGGAGAGAGCGGTGGGAGGTCAACGACCGTGCCGCCGGTGCGCGCCAACAGGCCGGGCTGGCGTTCACGGCTGGTCACCAGCACGACGCTGCCTGCGCCGGGGAGCAGCCACTCCGCTTGCCGATAGTCGGCGACGTTGTCGAGGATCACGATCGCAGGCCGGTCAGCGAGCAAGGACCGGTAGCGCGCGACCCTGGCCTGCGGCGTAGCGGTACCGAGCTCGGCGGGACTCACGCCGAGCGCCAGCAGAAATCCGTCCAGGACCTCCTCTGCATCGGCCGGCGCCCCGGGTGCGAGGCCCCGAAGGTCCGCGAACAGGCACCCGCCGGGGAAGCGAGCCTGCATCCGGGCTGCCCAATGCACCGCTAGGGCGGTCTTGCCGGTCCAGAACCCGCCTTCGATCACGATGGTGACCGTCGCACCTGGACGCCCCCGGGTCACCAGCGCGTGATCCATGGCCTGCAGCTGTTCGTCGCGGCCGACGAATTCAGCCGGTGCCGGTGGCAGCTGGTTGGGACGCGCGACCGGCCGTCCGTCACCACGCTGCTCAGCAGCGATCTTGTCCAGCTCACCATCGGCCGCCAGCGCCGCGTCGAGGTCGTGGACGACAGCCGGCAGGAGTGGACGGTGGCCGTGAAGCAGCTTCGAGAGGTAGCTCGCGCTGTACCCGGCTTTCGCGGCCACTTCGCCGAGGGAAAGCCCGCACTGCCTCCGCCGGCGATGCACCGCCGCTGCGAAGCTGTCGATCTTCCTCATCGCGCCTCCCCGCGCATCAGACGCACCCTGCTGGGCGTCTAGCTGGGCGGGGACCCCGATCGAGCGACTGCAGCCTTCAGTGGTTCCCGAAGGTCATGCTGCCCGATATGTTGGAATGATCAACACCGACAGTACGAAAAGCTGGATGCGGAGTCAAACATTCCGGACGCATCGAGATCAAAATTCCAAGAAATTGGAATCTCGATCGAAGGGGGCAAGGTGTCCGAGGCCGAAGATCTGCGCTCAGCGGAGACCGAGCCGTTCGGCAAGCTGCTCGAACGGCTGATCACCGTCAAGAAGCACTCGAATGGCCGGCCCTACTCGGTAGCCGAGGTGGCCGAGGGCGTCGGCATCTCAAAGAGCCAGCTCTACAACCTGATCAACGGCACGAACGAACCGAAGCTCAGGCTCGCGCAGCAACTTGCGGCCTACTTCGGGGTCGACCTCGAATATTTCGGCACCAGCCAGCGGGCACGCGAGCTCCAGGAGCAGTACGCCCTTCTCGCCAAGCTAACGGCCCAAGGAGTTCGCGACGTCGCACTGCGGGCGAGTGCCCTCTCGCCGGACGCCCTGTCCAACGTGCGAGCGTTCATCGACTTCCAAGCCAGCAGGCAGACACCCGACGGTCACACGTCCGAGTGACTTGCACCGGAAGGACCCAGCCACGCAGTGCTGATCTGCCACCATCGACCGCAGTTGATCACCAACGGGCTGGGAGGACCGTCGTGACAGCTTCGCTCATCAGCGCGGCCACCGCTTCCGAGACGGCAGAATCTCCCATCGACGAGATCGGGGATGGCCGATGCAGGTAGAGCAGCTCGAAGTCGAGTGCGATGGCGCGCTTCTCTACGTCGAATCCCGAGGACAGGGCACACCCGTCCTGCTGATCCAAGGCGGCATCGGCGAAGCCGGGGCGACCGAACAGCTCGCAACCGCCTTGGCCGGCCGCTTCTGCGTCATCTCCTACGACCGACGTGGCCTTTCGCGGAGTACAAGCTCTTCAGAGACGGGTCCCATCACGATGGACCGTCACGCCGCCGATGCCGGCGCAGTGCTGGCGGCGTCCACGTCGGAACCCGCGCACGTCGTCGGCGCCAGCATCGGAGCACTGATCGGACTCCACCTGGTCGCCTTGGAACCGGATCGCGTGGCGACGCTGGTGGCTCACGAGCCGCCGATGAGCGCGGTGGTCTTCGACCCGGCGCGAGAGGCTGCGCTGGACCAGGTCGCCGCAACGGCTCAGGAGGACGTCCGATCTGCGATCCGCCAGATGGGGTCGCTCACGGGCGCGCGCGAGTCGATGGAGGACGGCGCCCGGCCCGCACCGCCGACGGGTGACCTGACGGCGAACCTGCAGCACTTCTTCGAACACGACTTCCCCGCCGTCCGGAGTTCCTCGCTGATTGCCGACGACCTCGTCGACTCCGCGAAGTCGACGAACATCGTTCTCACTGGCGGTGATCTTTCGCGAGGTCAATGGGAGTACCGCTGCGCCGAACAGCTCGCCAGCGATCTGGGTGTGCCGTTCGCCGAGCTGCCGGGCGGCCACAACGGGTTGGTCAGCCACCCCAAGGCGACCGCGGCAGCCCTCACGCGAATCCTCGATCGAGTTGCGCTCACGTCGTAGTCCCCGCGAGGGCACTTGGCGCAACGATCTGCAGCTGCGCCGAGGTGTGAAGAAGCTGCTTCGAGATCTGGACGTCGACACGCCGCTCGACGTCCGCGACCTGTGCCTGAAGCTGGCCGAGCACCGAGGGCGGCCGATAGAGCTCGTGCCGTACCCGTTGCCGGTCCCAGGCGCTTTCGGACTCTGGATCGCGTTCGCGGATGCTGATCGGATCCTGTACCAGCAGCACACCACGACCGCACATCAGGACCACATCATCCTGCACGAGGTCGGGCACATGATCAGTGGTCACAGCACAGAAGGCGACGCGACCGGCCTCGCCGCACTGTTCCCCGACATCCCAGCCGAAGTCGTCAGGGATGCGTTGCGCCGCGACGGCTACAGCCTCGTCGCGGAGCGTGAGGCCGAGATGGTGGCCACGGTCATCAAGGAGTGGGCAACTCTGCTCGAAGCCCTGAGGTTTTCGCCTGTCCAAAAGAGCAAATCAGGCCGCCGACTGCACGGAGCCTTCGACGACCATCAAGGCTGGCTGTGATGAACTTGCCCAACCTCGCGATGTGGGGAGCAGCCGCCGGCGCTTCCGGTTGGAAGATCTCCCAACTGGTCCGCGTTCCATTCGACCGCGGCCTTCGGGTGATCACCGCATGCACCTTTCTCGTCTTCGTCGCGTTGACCGCTCAGCTCGCGACGGATCCCGGCTCCGCGCTGCCGGCAACCTCGGGTCAGCTCCCAAAGCTGTTCCAGAACGTCATGCTGACATTCTTCTTCGCCCTATTGATAGTCCTACTGGAGTCCATAGTGGATTCTCGGGACGTCGCGTCAAGAGGCCTGATCGAGATCGCGATCGCTTTGGCGGTCGGCTGCGGTCTGGCAGCCACCTTTGTGCTCGCCGACAAACCTTCTGGCGGCTTCAGCTACGAGGCAGCAGGCTCGGCGACGATGCCGCTCCTCTTCTACCTGATCGGCAACGTCTACATGGCCTACGCCACGGCGCGCGGCGCGACGCTGACCTGGCGGGCCGGAGGCCAAGCTCAGTCGCGGGTACGACTCAGCTTGCGCGTCGCCGGTGCGGGGCTTGCTGTCTGCTGCTTGGGAACGCATCTACCTCGGATCGCTTCGACCGCCAGCCGACTGGTGCTTCAGCAGGACGCCGTTCCGGGAACCAGCGTCTGGACCACACCCCTCCTGGCTCTGGGTATCTCGATCTTCTTCTTCGGAGTCGGATACCCCGGTGTCCGCGCCGGGATCGTGAAGCTCCGATTGTGGTTCGTGGATCGCAAGCACTACCGCCAGCTCAGACCGCTGTGGGCTGCACTGTGCCACGCCTTTCCGGACATCACGCTGCTGCGGAAGACACCGCAAGCACGCGAGGCTCTCCGCGTCCGCCACATGCGATTGCACTTCTACCGGCGAGCCATCGAATGCAGGGATGGTTTGGTCTGTTTGAGCCCTTATCTCGAACCTGACGAGGCCACCAACGTCGCATCGACGTTGTCCGCAGAACGGCTACGCGAAGCTCTTCTCCGAAGCACCGAAGGTGAGCCGACGGCTGCCGTACACGTCGTTGCTCGACCGGCGGATCCTGGCATGGACGCGGACCTGAGGGAGCTCCTCGCGCTTTCGCGAGGGCTGCGCGCGCACTGACCCGAGCTGCTCAAGGAGCCGACTGGATCAGCGACTCGCCGGCCGAGCTGCCAACGTTGCTGGCGAGGGCGTGACCTGCACAAACCGTGATCCACACCCGACAGCGCGCGCACCCTAGGGAAAACGTCGTAGCATCTCGTGACGTGGCCACCGAACCCAATGGGCAAGAGCTGACGCGCTGGAAGATCCACGGCGAGCGGGTCGTCGACGACACCCGCCGCCTGCGCTTGAGCATCGCCTCGGTCGAGTTACCCGACGGCGTGAAGTTCGAACAGTACGTGCTCCGCATGCCCAAGGCCGCGATGATGGCGGTTCTCGACGACCAGGACCGCGTGCTCATGATGTGGCGGCACCGGTTCATCATCGACCGGTGGGTCTGGGAGCTGCCTGGCGGCTACGTTGACCCCGGTGAGGACCCCGCGACGACTGCTGTCCGCGAAGTCGAGGAAGAAACCGGTTGGCGGCCGCTGAACGTCAAGCCGCTCGGATCGATGCAGCCCACCGTCGGCAGCGCCGACGCCGAGAACCTGCTGTTCGTGGCCCGCGGAGCGGAGTACGTCGGCGAGCCCGAAGACATCAACGAGGCCGAGCGGGTTGCCTGGATACCGCTCGACACGGTCCGTGACCGCATCACCAAGGGTGAGATCATCGGCGCGGCGTCACAGGTCGCGCTGCTCCACGTCCTCGCGTTCTACCGCTGAACCGGGGTCGGCACGCCGGCATCGTCCATCTGCAGGTAGAGCGCACGCACCCGCCGATCCGCGCGGTAGGGGCTGAGCCGACGACCGACGTCGGCGAGGTAAGCACCACCCCGGATCGACCGGACCTGCTCGCTCATGGTCACCGCAGCCGCGGCCTCCACGCACGCTTCGTCGACCCGGCCTTGATCGGCCAAAGTCGACGCGAGCAACGCGGTGTTGAACAACCGCCCTCGCTCGTACCCGTCGTCCATCCCGAGCGCCCGGCGAGCGAACTGCTCGGCTTCGGCCGCGGAGCCGAGATCGCGGAACACATGAGCGAACTTCGCCGACAGGTACGCGCTGTCGAAGTAGTTGAGCCACGCCGGTCCGGCACCGGGCGAGAACCGTTCGAAGGCTCGTTCTGCTTCGCGGAGTGCCGCGAAGCAGGCCGAGGGGTTTCGTTGAAGAGCATGGCCGTGGGCTTCGAGCACTGCGGCCTCCGCCTGCAGCGCGGCCAGACCGGACCTCTTCGAAGTACGCCTTGCTGCAAGCGCCATGTCGACGGCGACCTCGGGGGCGCCGTTGAATGCGGCGTGATGGCTCATCGCTGCGAGCATCTCCGCCTCGAGCGCGTCGTCGCCCGCATCCTGCGACAGCTTCAACGCATCGCGCAGACGCCGCTGTCCTTCGGCGGCGTTACCGACGTCGAACGCGATCCAGCCGGCAACCTGGTGCAGCTCGGCGGCCGCACCGAGTAGTTCTTCCCGTGCCGCAGCTTTTCTGGTCGTATCCTTCAGCATCGGCGTGACGGTCGATGTCAGGTAGTTCGTGATGGTCGTCGTCGCGCGGCTGTGTCCGCCCCCGAAGCGATTGTCCAAACGCCGGAACGTCGCTGTCATGTCGCGCACGATCTCGACGTCCGTGCTGCGGGGCTTGGGCGGGCTGGCCGCGACGGCAGGCCCGGCACCGAGTAACGACGCGCCGATCGCCGTGGCACCGACACCTGCGGTCTTGAAGAACTGTCGCCTTTGCACAGGTCCGAGGCTAAGGTCGTCGTCTGCGCCGGCCAATTCGTCGACGGTATGGGAAACGTTGAACCACAGCAGTGACGGGGGAACCTGAAGGGCCTTGGCCCAGCGTTCGAGGTTCACCAGGTTGCTCGGAGGGCGGGCGCCCGACGCTTCCAGGCGGCTGACTTGCGCTTGCGTCAGGCCGAGCCAACGGCCGAGCGCGGCCTGGGACACGTGCGGGTCGGATTCCTGGCGGTAGGCGGCGAAGAGCCGGCCGAAATGACGAGCCTTCAGCGCAGCGCTGATGCTTTCCGCAGCCCAGAAGGCGTCCGGCTGGGGCGGTGCCTCGTTCGCGATCAACAAGCGGATGCAGGGTCCGCAGTGGTTGCTCACGCGGTCACGAGCCAGGCGCGCGCCGCATTTCTCGCACCTTCTCGTCAGCATCTGCACGGTCGTTCCCCTCCTACCCACTACCTGACACGCAGTGTATTCGATCGAACACAACACAGCGTCGGATTTCATCCTCCGGATGTATGGAATTTGGCAGCAAACGACTTCTACCTGCTGAAACTCATACGTCGACGTCGTTTGCGGCCGCAACCTTCCGCTGCACGATCAACCCATGCAAGCAACGGCGGTAGCACACAGTGACAACAGGACCGACCGCAACTCAGGTGCTTCGACCGGAATCCGGGCTGCCCCGCCGGTCCGGGCTTCATCGCCTACGGTTCCCCAGCCGAAGGGTGCTACCCCCTTGGAGCTCGCGTTCCGGCAGCTCAAGCGACCGCGCGAACACGGTGAGCAGCTGACCGAGACGGACTACCAAGCGGCGACGCTGTTTCTCGATGCCTTCTGGCCGAAGTTCGGCACTGCGCGACCGCTACCGGAGCGCTGGCGATAACAGGCCACTGTTCCTCGGCTGCATCCCGCAGAACACACGACCACCTGCAGAGAGACCGCCCATGTCATTGCCATCCATTCGACGACCCGCCGTATTGATCGTCAGCACTGGCCTCCGTGAGGCACGCGAACGGCGAAAGATCGGGCTGCGCCGTCTCGCCGACAAGCTCAGCATGTCAGCGGCGCGCCTGTCCGGCCTGGAACTGGCAACCCACACTCCGCGTTCTCCCGACGTCGCCCATATCCTCGGTTTCCTCGGAATCAGTGGTGCCGAGTACGAGAAGTTCATGAAGCTGGCCAAGCACGTCCGCGACGACAACCTCATCGCACATGAGGACACGCAGACGTTCAGTCTGATGTGGACGTACGAGAATCTGTCGGACCGGGTCGTGGAATGGTCTCCGTTCTGCCTTCCCGATCTACTTCGACTTCGGCAATACTTCGATCGCGAACCCGGTACGGACGAGGAACCTTCAGGTTGCGGTGAACTGGAACCACTTGAACGAACTGTTCGCCAGCAAGCGATGCTCAACGGTCCTCGCCGCTACCTCTTCCTGATCGGCGAGGACGCCATACCTGCGGCAAGCAATGAGGCTGACACGGAACAGATTCGACACCTCCGAACCGCGGCAAGTCTGCACCACGTCACCATCCGGATCGTGCCGACGACGGCAACCGAACCGAACCCCCCTCCCGCCTTCACCCTCTTCGAAGACCGACGCACCCCGATGGCGGTGACGTTCAAGAACGTCCACTGCACCGCATACCTGACCGAGAAGTCGCTGCTCGAAGCGTACTCAAGCACCGTAGAAGCGCTTCAACGTCAGGCGCTCAGCGAGTCGGCTACGTCCGACACGCCAGGCGGTTTCACATGGGGCCGGGCCTCATGACCGACGCGGTGATCTACATCGACCCCCTCATGATCCACCCGGTGATCGATGGCGTGTGGCACCACGCACGTCTCGTCGGCATCCCGGACCCGGGCGAGGCGATCACCATGCTTTGCGGCGTCACAGGCGTCGCGGCCTTCCTACCACTGGGCCAGCGGCGGCACCGCACCATCCCCCGTCAGTGCGAACGTTGCGACGCGCTCGTCCGGCAACAGCGGGGCATTCCGCTGTGGCAACAAAGAATCCGGCGCAGTTGATTTTCCTGGCCACAGCCAGCCATCCGCATCGTCCTCAAAGGAGTAACGATGACCATCCGTCCGATTGCTGTCGACGAGCAGGCTTCAGGCTGCTACTTCCGCACCACCGTCGACACCCCGTACCGCAAGGCGCTCGTCCAGATCACCGAGCGGTGCAACCTGCGTTGTGCGCACTGTTTCGTCTCCGCGACCAAGCGCGGCAAGGACATGCCGCTGACCGAGGTCGTGAAGAAGGTCGTCCCCCGGCTGGCCGACGCCCGGGTTCGGCGGGTGACGCTGACCGGTGGCGAGCCGACCATTCACCCGGACTTCCTCGGCATCGTGCACGCCTTCCGCAACGCCGGGATCGACGTCGGCATCTGCACCAACGCCACCGAGCTGAACGACAAGCTGATCCAGCAGCTCGCCACGGCTGGAGTCCACGTCAACGTCTCCCTCGACGGGTTCGCCGCCGACTCCCACGGCCTGTTCCGCGGCGACCGTGCGTCCTTCGACGTGACCGTGACGAACGTCCGCAAGCTCGCCGCAGCCGGTCTGCTGCAGGGCCTGTTGTGCACGCCGAACACCCTGGCCGCCAACGACGAGTACGTCCGGCTGTGCACGTTCGCCTGCGAGAACGGCGCCCGCTACGTCCTGCTCAACCCGCTGGGCAGCATGGGCCGCGGCGTCAAATCCCAGCGAAAACTGGCGAAGACCATCATGCACATGCAGGAGATCTTCGAGCTGACCGCCCCGTTCGACGGCCCCGACCTCGACATCGCCCACATCCGCTTCCCCAACACCGACCGAAAGCCCCTGGCCGGCTGCGAAGCCGGGACGATCATCTATGTCTTCACCCCGGGCGAGGTCACCGTCTGCCCCTATCTCGTCTTCGCCGCACGGACGCCGATCTCCCGTCACCCCGATACCGACTTCATCGTCGGCAACGTCTTCACCGATCGCGACCTCGCCGCCCGCCTCGACGCCTACCGCTTCCACGACCGCTTCAAGGTCGGCGCTAACTCGACCTGCGCTTCCTGCAGCCTCGAACCGTCCTGCGGCAAGGGCTGCCCGGCCGCGGTCGTCGCCGGCGGCGGACGCATCGGCGACGTCGACACCGAACAGTGCCCGGTGACCGCCGAGGGGCACCGGCTGCTGCCGCTGGACGTCGCGTGAGCGCGCCGCGCCTGCCCGGCACGCTGGTGACCTTCGAGGGCCCCGGCGGTGTCGGAAAGACGACGATCGCCAAGCTGGTTGCCGAGCTGCTCGACGCCGACGGCGTTCCCGTGCACGCCGCTATTCAGCCGTCCCGCTCTCCCCTGGGTGAGCTGGCCCGGCACGGCACCGATACCTACCGGGACATGGCTCTGGCCTGCCTCTGCGCGGCCGACCGGCACCACCAGCTGGCCATCGAGATCCGGCCGGCGCTGGCCGAAGGCAAGGTCGTGCTCTGCGACCGGTACGTGGGGTCGTCGCTGGTCCTGCAGGGGGTCGACGACATCCCGCTCGATGTCGTCTGGGCGCTCAACCACGGCGTGTACCGGCCCGACCTCGTCTGCACGCTCAGCGCAGCACCGGCCGACGTCGAACAGCGTCTGCGAGCGCGTGGCGGGCACAGCCGCTTCGAACGCACACCCGGGAGCAGCTTCCGCGAAACCTACGGCTACCTCGCGGCCACGACGTTCCTGCGCGACCAGGGCTGGCCGGTCCAGGTGGTCGACTGTGCCGACGATCCCCGGACCACGGCTGGCACCATCGTCGACCTGATCCACCGCACCCTCACGGAGAGCCCGGCATGCCCCTGACCGTCCTCACCCTCAACGTCGGCAACCCCGCTCTGGAGCGGGCCCGCCGCCAACGCGACTGGCTCGCCCACCGCGGCGAGGACGTCTTCGTGCTCACCGAGACCGGCTCCGGGCCCGGCACCCACCTGATCGCCGAGTCCTACCGCGACGCCGGCTGGTCAGTCACCTACCCCGATCACCCCGACAAGGAACGCGGCGTCATGCTGCTGTCCAGGTTCAAGTCCACGGTGGACCCCATCGGCGCAGCGATGTCCTTCCTACCCGCCCGGCTGGCCGGCATCACGCTGGACACGGCCGACGGTCCGCTGCGCATCCTCGGCGCCTACGTTCCCTCCCGCGACGCCACCGAAGCGAAAACCACCCGCAAGCGCGCGTGGATCGAGGCCTTCCACCAGGCCTACGAGACCACCGCCGACGACGCGCCTGTCCTTCTTCTGGGCGATCTCAACGTCCTCGAGCCCGGACACGTGCCACCGCATCCGGGGCAGTTCGCTCCGTTCGAGACCGCGTTCTACACCGAGCTGACCCAGCGCCACGGACTCGCCGACGCCTTCCGCGCGCTGCAGCCGACCGCGGTCGAGCACAGCTGGGCCCGCCGCGCCGAGCTCGGCTACCGCTACGACCACGCCCACGCCTCCACCGCGCTGATCGAGCACCTGACCAGCTGCTCGTACGTCCACGACACCCGCATTGGCGATCCGGCGCTGACGGACCATTCGGGACTCGCCGTCGAGCTGGCGCTGACCGCGACCGCGCCGCTGATAACGTCCGACCCGGCCGCGGACCACGAGGCAACGCTGTTCTAGCCGACGGGTGCTCGTGCCCGGCCGCCACCCAAGTAGCCGAGCACGAGGACACCGGATGACCGTCGCCAACGAACCGGCCCTGCGGGGCGGCGCCCGCGTCCTGCTCCTCAACCCCGCCGACGAAGTCCTGCTCATCCACGCCCGCGACCCCGACGACCCCGACCACCACTGGTGGGAACTCCCCGGCGGCGGTCAGGACCCTGGCGAGAAACTAGAGGACACCGCCCGCCGGGAGATCGCCGAGGAAACCGGCCTCGTCGTCGACCAGATCGGCCGCAAGCTCTGGACCCGCGAAAGCCGCTTCACCTACCGCGGCCGCGCACACCACCGCCTCGACCACGTCTATCTCGCCCGCACCGACCACGACGCGCCGCAGGTCGCCCTCCGGCACTCCGCCAACGAGCGCGTCGGCCTCATCGAGCGCCGCTGGTGGTCAGCCGCGGCGCTCTCGACCTGCCGCGACAAGCTCCTGCCTGCCGAGCTCCCGAACCTCCTGCAGGACTTCCTCGACAACCGACTCCCCATTGCTCCGCTGGTACTCACTGCGTGAGGTCAACTGCACCGGCGTGAACACATCGCTGACCGGGCCGGCGCATGGCGATCCGGGCACGGAACGATTGAGCCACCGGTCCGTCCGGCAGCGGCGCCGTCCACTTGTAGGACGGCGCCCGCGCTACCGCGGCCGCCACGAGCGTGCGGCCGAAGCCGAGACGCCGGTAGTCGGCGGCGACGTAGACGTAGTCGAGGGTCGCCGCCGACAGCTGGCGCACAGGCTTGCGGTGACGGCGCCGACTTCGGTGCCGTCGAGATGGAGTTCGATCCGGCCAGCCAGCGTTCCCGCGGCCGGTGGGTAGGCGACCAGGGCGAGCCCGTTGCTCGGGGCCGCGCTGGGCGCGTGCTGGACGGTGACGTCGAGGTTCGCCCACACGACGAGACGCCGGGCCGAGGGCTCGCAGCCTTCCTGCGCGCGGCAGACTTCACAGAGCGTGCCGTGCAGGCGGTAGCGGTGGCTGTAGGGCTTGAGCTTGTTGTAGAGGTCCACGTCGAGCCGGTGGCCGCGCAGGCAGACGACGAGTGCGCCGGTGGCCAGCCGGACGGGAATCAGCCCGCCGAACTCGCCGCGCGCCCCTGAGCGGACCGCGTCGCTGGCTGGGTCGATCATCGGGCACTCGGGTTCGAGCGCGACGGTGACGCCGTGCGGGTCATCCAGCGACCTCGGTCAGCTTGCGGCCGGCGGGCGCCTCGCCGGCGCGGCCACAGGTTGACCGCCTGTAGCCACTTGCCGCCGGTCAGTCGAGGGTCGTTCATCAGCCCCTTGGTATCCCGAAAACTGGCCAGGGTGTCCATCGGCCGGGTGGCGATCTCAGCCAGCCGGTTGATCCCGCCGGTTACCAGTCCCCCCGATCGCGCCGGCCAGGTCCACGGAACCAGTTCAGCACCAGCGTGGCGTGCCGATAGAGAGTCAGTGCCGGTTGCGACGAGAAGCGCGGCCCATCGGCCAATGGTTGCCGCAGCGGACTTGTGATCCCCAAGGGTGCTCGCAGAAGGCGAAAACACCATAGGATCCGCTCAAGTGATCCACCGATCGGAGGATTGATGACCGAACCGGTCAGCGGGGGTCAGACCGCGTCTCAGCCCATGATCCGGGATGCCGTCCACGGCCCGATCGACGTGTCCGATACTGCGAGCTTCTCGTCGCCGGTCCTCGGCCGGCTCATCCAGTCACGACCGGTGCAACGTCTCCGACGCATCAAGCAGCTAGGCTTCGCTTCGCAGAGCTATGTCGCCGCCGACCACAGCCGGTACGCGCATTCGATAGGCACCATGCACGTGATGCGCAAGCTCCTCGGCCACGTCGGTGGCCCGCGAACAGACCTGGCCGCCGCGCTGGAAGCCGAGTACGCCGAAACCTATGAAGCGGAATCACCCGCCTCGGTCGCAGTTCTGCACGAGCACCTGCTCGTCGCGGCACTGCTACAGGACTTGGGTGAACTCCCCTATCAAAACGCTACCCGTGACTTCTTCGTGCCTGACGACGATCTGCGTGAGTGGGTGAGCTCGAAGATCGAGCAGGACGTGTCGCTCTGGCCCGCGAAGCCTGTTTTCACACTAGCCTGCCTGTATGATGACGAGATACAAAGCATCCTCGAGCAGTTGAACATCCACTTCATCGCATTTCTGACCACGGCAGAATACTGGCACGACAGCGACTGGCGAATGAGATTTCGACCGTTGCGGCACATGCTGGACGGGGAGATCGATGCGGATCGGCTGGATTACGTGCACCGAGACGCCCAGCACACCATCGGCGTACTGGGAAAATCGGGTGATGTCATCTCAGCCATCATGTCGTACGACGAACTGGGCCCGATCTGCTCGGACCCCGCTCAGCTGGGCAACTTCCTCGCCATGCGTGCCCACCTCTACTCCAGTGTGTACTTCGCACCGCACAACCGGTTCCGCGTGATGCTGCTCAAGTGCATCCTGCAAGGCGTACGCGAGTCGCCGGTAGCGGAACAGTTTCCCATGCTCGCGGGGCGGCACATCGGCATCGAGCCCTTCCTGCAATTGGATGACGTCTCACTCGAGGCGGAGATTACCGCACTCACCCGCGGTCCACTCCGCGCACGAATGAACAAGCGGACCTCGATCGCACTCACCGAATTCACCGCGTCGGCTAACTCCTACGAACACTTCTGGCTTCGCGAGAGCAACCACTCGTACGAGGGCGAAGGCCAGCCTGGTCAAATCTCGGTGCCGCAGGACGTGTTCTTCGAGGTGTTTGAGTCGAGCAACCCCAAAAAGAGCGGGATCCGTTTCTCCATGCCAACCCCGCTCGGGACGACCGACCTTGTGGGAATCACCGATGTCAATGGACCCTATTTTGAGGTCGCGACCAGCAGCCGAGCGACGCTACCGATACCCGGGGACATCCTGGTCTTCTACCCCGGCAACGGGCGCGGCCGCGACCTGTCCTTACTGAAGCGCGCTTTCGGCGAGAGGACGCTGCGCGCCACCCTCCTAAATAAGGCACACGGCGACTGGAACGGGCTTCCCGCCGACACCAGAAAAACCGCAGGCTTCGACGGTCCAGCCATATTCGTATCATATTGCGTTGATGACATCGTGACCGTCCGACGCCTCGTAACGGAACTCCATCGCCGCCGGCGAAGGTACTACGCGATCATCGAGCCAAATCAAGGAATCGGCGGCACTACCGCACAAAACAGCATCGACGGGGTCCTGCTGACCGACGCGGCGATCGTGGTCGCCTCCCGCTCTTACCAGGATCGATGCCAAACCCAGCTGAACGGGAACATCATGCACGAGATCCGCACCATGCACGACCGGCGGATCCACAAACCAGCCGACTACCCAGTGGTACCGGTTTCCGTGCATCCCCACCGCGAGCTAGCCAACGTGCCATGGGCACTCCTGGACATGAACGCTCCCCCATTCACCGGAACCGTGCTCGAAAAGGCAACCGACTCTGATTTCAGTGCAACCATCGACGCAGCTCTCCGAAAAATAGATTCCGAACAGAAGGAAGAAGAACAGTGAATTCTCCCGGCGACGACGGGCACCTGGTCAAGCTGGCACTGCTCGGCCTGCCCGGCGCGGGCAAGAGCACCTTTGTCGAGATCGCGTCGAAGTGGTCCGCGGAGCACAGTTTCACAACCCAGACCATCATCCTCGCAAGCCCGCTTTACGAGGCGCAGGCGGAAATCTACCGGATATGCGACGTCCCCCTCAAGGAAGGCACCCAGGACGGCGAACTGCTCAACTTCCTCGGAGCGCACATGCGGAAAGTCAATCCCGATGTACTCCAGCAGCGCTTCCTCCACCGGCTTTCCCAAGTGAGATCACCCGCCAACCGCCGGGCACTGCTTGTCTGCCCGGACGCCCGACCTCTGGACATCGCCTACTTGCGACGGGAAAACTTCAGAACCGTCCTTATTTCGGTTTCGCCCGAGAAGTCTACAAGAAGACGCATTGCCCGCGGCGACCTTTCACTCGGAGCGACCCAGCACAGTACCGAAACCGGTCTCGACTCTCAGCAGGTGGACATGCGCATTGAGAACGAGGGGTCAATGGCGGCGTACGCCAGGTCCGTCCGGAGACTTCTCGATTCGGTCACTGCATGATACTCACAGGGCCGGAGATCGCCGCCTGCGTTCGACGCGGCGAGATCTCCATCGAGCCGTTCGAGCACGATCAGCTCAACCCGAACAGCTACAACTACCGGCTCGGACGCGAGATAAAGATTGCCGACGCGGATATTTTGGACGCTCGACATCCGGCCAAGTGGAGCAGGCTGGACATAACAACTGAGGGGTATGTGCTCAACCCCAGGCGGGTCTACCTGGCAGGCACCGTCGAAATCATCGGAAGCACCTCCCTCGTCACCAGCCTGATCGGACGGTCATCGCTGGGGCGTCTCGGCTTGTTCACGCAGGTAACCGCAGACCTCGGGCATCACGGCGCCATTCACCGATGGACTCTCGAACTCACCGTGGTTCAGCCGCTCCGCGTCTACGCCGGCATGCGACTGGGACAGGTCAGCTTCTGGCGCAGCAGCGGAGACATCACCGAATACGACGGCAACTACGGTCTCGGCATGGCGCCGATGCCTTTCGAGCCCGCTAGCCTGACCTAGTCAAAATAGGACCACGCATGATACTCACCGGAACCGAGATCTGCCGCCAGACTGCACTCCGCCGTATCGAGATCGCCCCGTTTTGCCACGGGCAGGTCAACCCCAACAGCTACGATTTCCGGTTGGGCCCGAAGCTGCTGGTGTACCGCAACCACCTGCTCGACGCCCGCGCCCCACAGCCGACGGCCGAGATAGCCCTCCCTGACAGCGGTTTTGTCCTGGCGCCTGACAAGGTGTACCTCGGCTCCACGGTGGAGAAAATGGGGAGCGATCACTATGTTCCCATCATCAGGGGAAAGTCGTCTTTGGGGCGGCTGGGGCTCTTCGTAAACATCACAGCGGACCTGATCGACATCGGTTCGCACAACCAGTGGACATTGCAGTTCCACGCAGTCCAACCGCTCCGCATCTATCCCGGCATGCGAATCGGACAGGTCACGTTCTGGACACCCGAAGGCGAAGTCAAGCTGTACGACGGCAAATACCAGGGCTCCGTAGGGCCGCGCGCTTCGGAGTCCTTTCGCGATTTCTCCTAGTACCGCATTAAGCGCCTTTAGGTTGGTAATCCGGTTGGCGGATCTTGGAGTTGACGGCGAAGTGACGTTTGGGATCGCAGTGGCGGCTGCGCCAGCGGAGGTAGCCGGCGATCGCTGCCTCTTGCGCGGCGTGGCTGGGGTAGTCACTGCCGTCGAAGGGTGAAGTAGCTGATCGCGGTGAACTCGCACTCGATCCAGTTCACCAGAACACGTGGGTGGGTGTTCAGACCAGCTCGGTGTCGTTGGTTGCGCACCAGATCTTGACCTCGGCCTTGCCGTGGGGTCCGTAGTTGCAGACCAGGTTCATCTATGAGAAGCCCAACTACCGGCGGTAGGCGAGGTTGACTGAGCCCAACACATGAGGTTGTTGGCTGGAACCCGGCACGTGGGCCGCAAGCGCCGACCACCTCCAGGCCGGACTCGATGCAGTTCGCTGCGGAACATCGCCCTACCGTGCGGTCCAGCCCGTCTCGGCCAGCAGAGCGGCCGCCTGGTCCACGGCCAGCGGCAGATCCCCCAGGGCCGCCGCGATCCGGCCGGCGTCGTCCTGGGCCAGCTGGACAGCTCGGGAGCAGAGAATCTGGACCGATCCCGATCGGGTGAAGTCACCCATGGCCAAGGGCTTGGCCGTACCGTTCCAATCCGGGTTGCGGGATGTGACGATGACGTGACCGCGGCCGCACGGCAGGAACTTGCCCACGGTCGCCGGCTGGTCTGCGTTGTCAACACCAGCAACCACCGTTCTCGGCGCCGCAGCTCACCGAGCAGCCGAGCGAGCGCCACGTCTCCACTGTCGGTCGTGCCAGCCAGGCCAAGGGCACGGGCCAGTTCGGCGAGCCGTCCGGAATCAACGCGACGTCAGCTGGTATCCACCACACCACGTCGTGGTCGTCGCCATACTCCAGCGCGGCTTTGGTCTTGTCGACCCCGCCCATGCCATGGACAGCCTGGACGATCGCTCGGCGGCTGGTTACGAGCGCGGTCCGCAGCGCCTCCAGCAGTTCTTCACCCCCGGCGAACTGCACGGAACGGCCCGGCACGCCCCACACAGGAGGGGACTGCGCCGCCGAACCCGGCCGCGGCAAACCGGTCAACGCGTGCAACGGCGCTCCCGGGCTGATCCGGCGACGAGACCGTCGTCACAGTCAGCCCGCAGTCCCTCAGCCTTCGTCGGAAATCGTCTTGCGGCTCCCGCACTAAGAGATGTCTCGTAACTGGTGGTGTGGTTGGTGGGGCTGGTGTTGCGGTCAGTCGGTAAGGAGGATGTTGTGCAGGTTCGCGATTCCGGACACCGTGTCGGCCAACGTGCTGGCGGCGCGACGGTAGTCGCGGAGGATCTTGAAGTTCTTCATGCGGGACAGGACATGCTCGACGCGGGCGCGGACTTTGCGGTGGGTGGCGTTGAGTTCTTCCTTCCAGTCCGGTAACTCGCTGCCGTCGCGGGGTTTGTGGTAGGGCATGACGACCTCGGGGTTACCCTGGTAGCCGCCATCGGCCATCACCGGCCGACCAGCGAGTTGCTCGGCGATGCCGGAGTCGCGGTAGACGGTGCAGTCGTTGCGGCTGCCCGGCTGCGGGTCGCCGGTGGCGATGACCAGTCTGGTCTCGGCGTCGATCACGACCTGCACGTTGGTGGAGTAGCGGTAGTTCTTCGACGGGGTCGCCAGCTGATGATCGCGGGTCGGGACCAGGGTGCCGTCCACGATCGCGACCGCATCCACCCGGCGTGTGCGGACCGGGGCCAGCGCCAGCAGTGGCCCGATCGTGTCGATCACCCGGTGCGCTGCGGAATGCGACACCCCGAACAACGGCCCGATCTGGCGCATCGTCAGGTTCCTCCGCCAGTACGTCGCGACCAGCAGCACCCGGTCGGCCAGCGGCAATGCCCACTGCCGGCCCGGGCGCCCATCCGCGATCTCGTCCCCGCCGCGCTTCGCGACCAGCCGTACCAGCTTGCGGAACTGGCCCGGTTCCAAGCCGGTGAACGGGGCACCACTCCGGCCGCGACGCTGTGATCACCTGCACCACAACAACATGATCAACTACCGGCCCGCCAGCCCGGCGCCGGGGTTACGAGACATCCCTTAGGTGTCGCGGAACAGCTCGGCGGTCACCCGTGTCAGGATCGAGGAAGAACACCAGCCGCGGCAAACAGGCTTCGGCCGCAGCTTCGAATTCCAATTCGGCGTAGGAGAGCTCGGGGCGTTCGTGCACCGGGGAGCCGTAGCTAAAGCCCACGATGAGTACGAAACATCCGCCGCGGCCACTGCTTCCTCGCACACCCGGGCGGACGTCTCGTCCCTGGCCGGAAAGTACTTCATATCGGCCGGCGTGTCACCCGCACAGTGGATAGCCAACTCGGCCGCGGCGACGAACGACCGCCCGGCCGGCAGCCGCCGCAGCTCCGACGTGTGGCTGATGAACACCCGCCGCGCCGGGTTCTCCCCACTCACGTCATCCAGCATCCCAGGTCCCAGTTCATCTCTCGGAGGCCGGACCGGGGCTACACGGCGACTGCGGCGATCCCGCATCGGCACCCAGCCGCCGACAAAACCGCCGAATATGCCGCCGCACCGCGACGTCCTGCGATCGGTGTGCTTGCCGCAACGCACAGTGACGGTGATTGCGCGTTCACCGACCTTGCGCGGAAGTTCCGCACCCTCGGCAAGCATCGGCGGAGACCGCGGTCGAGTCCGTCCGCGACCGTTTCGGCCAGTCGGGTCCAGACTCGAGTTTCTGAGGCCACAAGAAGCTTGGCCTGGGACCTCCGGGCAGCCACGATGATCCCATGACCGACCCCACTGTCACCCTGCTCTGGCGCCGGCAGAGCGTCTGGTCCCAGGCGGCCGGCCAGCTGAAGGCGCGCGTCTCTCGTGCTCGGACGACCGCCCTCACGCTCACGATCACCGGGGCGGTACTCGGAACCGCGTCAGCCGAGCTGCTCGAGGCCGCTGCCGTTCCCGGGCGGGTTCTCGCCGCCTGTTCCTGTATCGCCCTCGCGCTCGCCTCGTACGTCATCGCCGGAGCCGGACCGCAGGTGGTCCGGGATTGGACGCGCGCGCGATCGGTGTCGGAAGCGCTCAAGGCCGATGTCTACTGCTACCTCGCCGGGGCCGGGGCTTACCGAGACGGGAACCGCGAGGCGATCGGGCAGCGGCGACTGGAAGAGCTGACCTCCTCAGCGGGTGACCTGCTCAAGCACGTCGCCGGGATCGAGCCCGTCCGGCGGCAGCTGCCGCTCGTGAACGGCACCGATTCGTACGCCGAAGAGCGCGTGCTGAGCCAGCTCGAGACCTACTACCGGCCGAAGGCGCGCAAGATGGCCGAACGAGTGCGGTGGGGACGCCGGTTCGAGGTCGGGCTCGGGGCGTTCGCGGCCGCCCTGGGCGCCATCGTGGCAGTGTTCCCCGCCACCGCGGTGTCAGCCTGGATCGGTGTGGTCACCACGGTCGCGACCGCGATCGCCGCGCACGTCAGCGCGGCTCGCTACGAACACCAGCAAATCGAATTCACCCGGACGGCGGACGAGCTGGAGCGGCTTCTGGCCCGCCGTTCCAGCGCCAACGGCCTAGACGATGACGCCTTCGTGCAGGCGTGCGAACGCGTCATCTCCATCGAGAACGAGGGATGGATGGCAAAACTCGGCATCGACGAGGATGTTTAGTCGAGATCAGCCCCCGAAGTCAACAGGCAAGCTTCTCGCGCAGAGCGTCAACGAGACCTACCATCTGTGCGGGCGTACTTCCTCGGTACACGACACCGTCGGGGATATGGTCCGGCAACTTCCCGCAGTCCAGCAGCAGAATCCGATCCGAGGCCTTGCTCGCCGCTTCTTCGTACTCGATCTGCGTCCAGTACTTCGTCGCGTAGATCTCGGTGCTGATCACCAGCACGTAGCGGCTGCTGACGCCGTAGGTGTTGGGCAGTACCTTGCTGAGGTTGGTGCCCCAGAGTGCCGCGTCTTCCTCGGGAGCGTAGAAGACCTTGAACTCGGTGCGCAGCCGCCGGTGGATCTCGCGGGCCAGTGTCTCGTCCTCCGAGGCGTAGGAGATCGCGAGGTCCCATTGCAGCTCGCCGGGGTCGCGGTCCAGGAACCAGTCGCTGAACAGCTTCGGCCCGAGCCGCAGGCGGTCGGCATCGATTCGCAACGTGCCGATGCTACGGCTCAGGCGCGCGGCCTCGCGATGCTTCGCCCAGGGCCGCCGCCGGAGCTGGTCACGGGTGACACCCTCCGGGGGCAGGCAGCGCAGCAGGGCTCGACCACCTTCACCGAGCTGCCGTTCCCACACCTGGAACGTCTTCGACGCCATGTCGAAGACGTCGTCCTGCGCGTCCTAGAACGACGTCCCCGCATACAGCGCGGCCAGCATCCGTGTCGTCAGCCAGGCATGGCCGCCGCACAGTTCCATCAGCGTGTCGATGTCGATGCCGGGCACGCCGGGCTGCCAGCTTCTCGACCGCTTCCCGGTCCAGCGGGTCGATGAAGTGCGATTCCGCAGTGTTCAACGGCGGCGATCCTTTGTCGTCAGGATCCCGGAACGAGGTGAGGACCGGACCTCCGACCAACAGGATGCCGATGCCTTGGCGCAGATGGCTGTCGTCCAGCCAGCGGAGGAACCCGAAGAAACCCGCGCCCCACTGGGCAAGCAGGGCCTTGTCTGCCTCGTCGATCACCAGGACCAGCGGAGACACCTCGCGCAGCGCGGCTACCACCTCGTGCCGGGAGGCACTGCTGTGGCTGGTCTCCTGCGCACCTGTCGCGACGCCCAGCACCGCGGCGAGGGCTGTCTGCTCGGAAGTCAGGTCCCAGCCGCTCACGTCGGTGCGGATCAGCGCACGCCGCGGTCCTGGAAGGCGCCTGCCAACGGGGGCACCGACCCGAACCGATAGGGCAGCTGCTCGGGGCCCCGTGTACGACCACGAGGCCGGTTATGTTTCCGACTTGAACCACGGAGCCGGACACCGACCCGGACACCGAGTTGGACGGTGCTTCGAATTCGTGGTTCATCGACGAAGTATCGGTGATGCGACAACACATGTTACGGCGGGTCGTCGTTGTGCAACCGCGCTGAAGTCGTACCGAGCCGTCACGGCGACGACGATACGGGGGCCAGGCAGGCTAGGACACGAAGAGTCCCGCTTCGAGGGCACGCCGACGGGCACCGCGTAAACCCACGGTGTGCAGCACTGGTGCCCCCGCGGCACAACGGCGGCTGGCGCATCGCGTGGACGGCGACGAAACGGGGGCACAAGGGGCGCGCGACAGCTGCCCGACCAACGGATCGCCCAAGGCTTCTCGACGCAATGCCTTCGCGACGCTGACCGCGGCCACAGTAAGGCAGAACAGGATCGCTGGCGCGAGCACGCCATCGAGACAACCGCCCCATCGTCCCGCAGTCCCGATGCCGAAGCCGTCCCCGTCCCGCCTCCGCTGCTGAGCATCGTGGCCGCGGTGGTCCTGCTGCTCAGCTTCATCTGCGGCGTCGCGGTTGGGACACTGGCATACCTCGCTAGCGGGAACGTCCCAGCCGCATTGCTCGCGAGCCTAACGGCAACCGGGGGCGCGATCGTCTTCCTACACAAAGCAATCGGGTGAACCACGGGCAGAGCTCGCGTCCTCCCCCGTGTCTAGGCCGACACCCGGAACCACCCCGGAGACTGGCCAGCCGCGGCAAGTCGGCATGCTCAGTCTGAGAGTTGGGAGCATCGGTTGCCGGGCACGCATCGCGGCCCGGCCGCCAACGTCAGGCACCAGTCCGGCATCACGCCGCGGCAAACACGGTCAACTTTGTCGACATTCGCCGAGCGCGACAGATCAGCGGGCGATCTGGTTGTCGCGCTCGAGGCTGACGGCCGTTCTGCTAAAGCGTATAGTTACCACTTTGCGCCGCGGATCTTCCGCAGCGTCGCGGGGCCCACTCCGACGATGCCGAGGATGTCCACGTCCGTTGCCCGGCGCACGCCGTCCCAGTCGCCGAAGGCGCTTAGCAGCCGATTGGAGACCGCCGCGGACAGACCTTTCGGCGTTTGGACGCCGCGTACGTCCATCTCGTCACGGCATCCTTCGACGATCTTTGCTACCAACGACTCGGTCATGCCGGGAACGGCTCCGAGCAGATCCTCGGAGGCACCACAAAGCGCGTCGACGCCGCCCACGTACACGAAGATGTCGCACGCGAGCCGCTCGTCCGGAGTGTCCTGGACGCGAGTCAGGAAGTTGACCAGCGACTTCGGTGCGGCCTGCACCAGGACGGCTCGGACATCGATCCGATTGTCGAGGATCTCCTGTTTGAGGTTGTCGAAGGTTTCCTGGACTACGACCGGGTATCCCGGGGCGTTCTCCTGGAGCCACTCGAGGGCGCCTGCCTCGTCGTTGCGGTCGATGAAGCCTTCGAACTCGTCTAGCTGGCCGGACGACATCTGCCCGGCCAGTCGGTAACCAACCCTCAACTCAATCTGCTCGTAGATCGTCGCGAGTACCAGCTTGCGCACCTCGGCAGGCAGATCACCGAGACCAAGCTCCAGCAGCAGCGAATCGTCCAGGGTAATCACGACGTTCCCCCGGGACGACCATTGCGCTTCTGCCGCAGCGCCTCCACAAAGGAGGGAATGTTGGCCTGCGTGAAAGTGGCACCCACCGAGGGGCGCGCGTCAGGTGGTCGCCCCGGCATGGAGGCCGGACCGGTGCTGTTAGCCGATCCGGTCGGCAACTGCATTTCCTCGGAACGCCTGAAGTAGGACTGACTGGCCTTGATGATGGACTCGGCCTGGTCCGTCATCTGTCGGTCGGACCGCGACGCCAACCGCTCGATGTGGTCCCCGTCCAGGCTGAATGCCGGCTGGATCGCGCCGTCCAGCAGCAACGAGCACGCTGCCTGGTGGTTCGGGAGGCGCCGCAGGGACTCGGCGGAGAACTCGGGCCCGAGCCGTCCGGCGAACTGGTCGGCGTCCCGATCGCCCATCCGGAAAGCGACGAGGGTGCCGACGTTCCCGAGCAACGCGTGCTGCAACTGTTCCGGAAGTTGTTCCAGGTACTGGTTCGCCAGCACCGCGTATAAACCGAACTTCCGCCCCTCGGCCAGGATGTCGGCCAGCGCACCCCGCGAGAACGTCTGCGCCTCGTCGACGAACAGCGCGAACGGTCGAGCAGTCTTCCGCTTCAGCGCCGCGGTCCAGTACCGGGTCAGGTAGAGGTAACCCAACAACTGCGCGATAGGCGCACCTATCTCACCCTTCTGCAGCGAGACCACGATGATCTTCCCCTGGTCCATCACATCGCTCGCTTCGAGCATGTCCCGGCCGCTGCCCAGGACGGCGCGGAGTACTGCGTTGGTCCGGAAGGCAGTGAACTTGCTGGTGAACCAGCCGAGGATTTCAGAGCGGGTGTGGGCATTCGTCTGCGCCATCTCTTGATCCCAGAAGTCGACCAGGTACTCGTCAACGACGGTGTCGCGCTGCTTCTTCATGAACGCGTTGTCCATGAACAGCCTAGGTACGTCGAGGATCGACGCGTGTCGCCCACGTGCGGCGATCAAGGTCAGCATGCCCATCCGGAACCACGATTCCCACCGCGGCCCGACAATGCCTTGTTGAGTCGGGTCGAAGAGGTCCTGGAACATGGCCGTGACGTTCGCCAGGGCCGTATCCCGCTGCAGCAGGTCCGTGACACTGAACGGATTGATGGGCGCCGGCGCCTCCAGGTCGGCGGCGTTCACGAAGTGGACGTCCCGGACTCGCTCCGCTGGCAGTTCGCGGAGCAGTTGGCGGGCCGCATCCCCGTGTGGGTCGATGAAGAGCATTCCGTGCCCTGACCGCGCGACCTCGCAGGCCATCGAGCGCAGGATAGTTGACTTGCCCGCGCCGGTCTGACCGGGCACGTAGATGTGCCGTGAGAAGTCGGCTAAGGGGAGGTGGACGTCGACCGACACGCCGCGGGCATCGCTGGCGCGACCGAGGCGCAACCCGTCGTCCTGCTCCCCCGCGCACACCGCTTGCGGCGCTCGGATGACCGGGGCTGAGGAAACCGCGAAGCCGGGAAACGAAGCACTGTGCGCGACCGGTATCCTGAACATCGCGGCAAGCGTGCGGGTGCCGACGACCTCACTCGGCGGCAGTTGGCCCTCCGCCCACTGGATGATCTCCACGGGCCGGGAGATCGCCGAGATCTCCGACAGTAGCCGTGCCGACGGCGCGGCTACCGACGTCAGGACCAGGGAAGCCTGCACGAAGTTCCCGCCGTCTCGCAGCGCCTGACCGATCGTCTCGGGAATCGTGCTCTGTGGACCGCTGGCCTCACGGAACACCTCCTCCAGGCTCCGGTACTTCGCCTCAACCGGCGCCACCGTCAACTCCAGGCTGCTAGACACCTGGTCCAGCAGCGCAGCGCACAGACCTCGCAGGTTCACTGCCGGGTTGTAGTCCAGCGCCAGCGGGCGGCGCCGGGAAGGCGTGTCCGCCGAGAAGACGAACCTGCGGATCACGTACCGGTGACCCGGCTCGACAGGAAGTTGCGCCGGTTGTGCGGCGGGACGCACCAGGACGGGGCTGTCCGGCTCGCCAAGTAGGTGTTGAAGTCCCAACATGCCGGATGACGGCGTGCCGTCGGCTCGCGTAATCGCGAACATCAGGCCAAGTGTGTTGGAGCTGTCCGACTGGATCCTGATGACGAGGCGCTCGTCGACCGACAACCTGGCCGCCATCTCATAGAGCTTGATCGAGAAGTCCGAGCGGTGGGTTTGGTCCTTTTCGCTCCAAGCTGCCACGAGCGAAGTCACGGCGAGGACGTCGGCCCCGTCCACGCTTCCAGTCTGCCGTGCCGCTTCATCCATGTCGGCCACCTCCGGCACTCAGTTCGCGGACGATCTCCGATGCCCACACGTGAGGCGCGCCACGAGCCCTCAGGGCTTCGACCACCGACTCCGAACCGAAGCCCGACTCGATGAGGTCTTCGGCGAGCGACCGCAATTCGTCGGCCGTGCCAAGGCCCTGGTCGGCCTGATATCCCGGAGGCGCCGCTGGCTCCAGTTGCCGGCGGAGGGAGTCGACGGACGCTTGAAGCATCCGCAGGTGAGCGGTCGTGACAGATTGGTCGTCGTCTACGAGTCCCCGCACGTGCTGTGGGAACACGGTCGACAACTCCGGCGCCGCGAGCGTCTCCTCAACTGAGCGGGCAATGTCGGCGAGCAACTCCTCGCTCCACCGGACCCGTTGCGTGTTGTAGATGATGTGGCGCTGGCTGCGCAGATCGAACGGGATTGAGGACGCGTCACGGGTGACCAGCACGCAAGGCTTACCGATCGCGTGCGCCAACCCCAGCTCGTAGTACACGTTGGCGTTCTCCTCGGAGACCTCGGCCAGCACTACCACGCTCTCGGAGATCAGCTCCCAGATCTGGCGGACGACGTTACCCGCGCGGAACATCGAGTCGCCGCGCTTCGGCGACAGACCGACCTCGACCAGCGCCGGCCGGAACAGATCAGTCCAGTAGGAATTGTACGGCTCCTCGAACGGAGATATCACAAACGCGGTCCTAGGCGGCGCCACCATGGTTCGGCTCTCCTCGTCTACGGCAGTAGGCCTGGGGTCGAATTGAACGAGACGTGACTGGTCAGGTCCGACAAGAAGCCGTTCAGGGCACGATCACGTAGGAAATCGGTAACCGGATGGTCGTAACGTCTCAAGAACTCTGAGAAATCGGGCTGCTGGCGCTTGCCTGATGAATCATCGCGTGTCTCCGCGATGTAGGTGAACTCGACCCAGAGCGCCCCGTAGTCGAGGTTGCCCGGCGCCTCGACTTTGTAGATCTCGCGCACACTCCCGCCCGGTGCGTCGATCCACCTGCTGACCGCGAGATCGATGCGGCCGAGATCGCCGAGTCGGCTGCTGCCCAGGTCGAGCAGCTTTCCATCCACGCCCGGAACTTTCGCGAGGCTGGAACCGAGGATGGTGGAGTTCTTCACCGGTTCACTGGCGCGGCCCACGGTGCGGAAGTCGTAGAGGATAAACCGGAAGACGAAGCCCGCACGCGCTGGCCCGATGTCGCGCAGCGGCACGGAGAGCCGTTCGAGGTACTCACGTACCTTGACGTAGAGCTTGTGCACCTCCGGCATGATCCGCATGTACCACTGGTAGAAGCGCTCCATCGACGAGCCCTGCCGGCGCAGGATCAACTCCGCACCGGTGGTCAGTTCGAGATGGAAGTCGGTGTCCGCGTCCTCGTAGTGCACGCCGACGAAGTGGGAGCCTGTGGTACGACGGAGTTCGTCGTATCGATACAACTTCGACCGGGTCAGCAGTTCGTAGGCCTCTTCGTAGAGACAATCGGCGACCCCGTGCATCTGATCCGCGCTCGACCATGCCCGGAACCGCGGGAACTGCACCGACAACTGGAAGTAGTTGATGGAGCTGAGGTGCTCGAAGATAGGCAGGTGGGCGTACTTCTCCCATTCGACCAGGAACTCGTGCGCATCGTCATCGGAGGGATTCATCCCAGCCTACCTCCACACATTCGAACGCGGTCGACCATGAGTTTCGAGAGCCGACGTGCCCGCGTCTTCGTAAAGTCCATCTCCCTTCCCCTTCCCGGTAAATACGTGTAACGGCTAGCTGCCGCACGGCCTCACCGCGGACCTGATAGCGAGAGATATCCCCGGCCATCGCCAACATACCATCACTGAGTGCACCATGACGATTCGCGATAACGCGCGACAGAATCCGTAAGGCGGGCGTGGCCGCAGCTTTCCACACCTTGTCAGTGAGAGCCCTGCTCTGCGAATGCAGTTCGGAACTGAGCGCGGCGAGCAACGCGTTGGGGGCAAGCCTGTCCACTGCGTCAGCTCCAGGCTCGGACGCCGCCGATAGAGTCACGGCCACGATCGCACGCGCCACGGCCTGCCGACGCTCGTAACCGTTCTCATTCACCGTAACCGCAGCGATGTTCTGATCATCAGTCTCGGCCTTCCCGCCACCTGACGCTCTGTAGCCCGGAACCGAAGTCACGCTGCAGACGAACAGTGCGCCTTCCTCCAACTTCCAGAAGCAGCCGCGCACCTCACGACCTGGCTCGCCTATCGCAGCCCGCACCACCACGAAGATTGCGTTGTGCGACTTGGCGCGCACTCCCGTGCCGTACACGAAGACAACCGGCCGCTCCATAGTTCCCCATCCCCGTCTAACCCAACCTCACCTAAAGGTCGCAAACCCAGGCCGTCCGGTTACCGAAGGTCATCAAATAGCAACCACATTCCCCCGAACGGCCTAACACCGCCGGGCGAAGCGGAGCGTTATGTAGCTTGGTGAGGCAGGCAGGGGGCAAGTAACCGATGATGGCACCGGCTTCGAAGCATCAATCGCATGCTCGGCCCCAACGCGCTACCTCCACCAAAACCGGTTGGAGCACTGCTAGCAAACGACGCTGATACGACTGCGGAATGTGAACAAAACCGACCTCCACGACCATGCCGCGGAGGCAAGTTCGTTGGCGTCGAGGTAGCGGACATATCGCGGCAGGCGGCAGCTTCGACTTTCGGTCATCAGAGCCACTCCTGCTCGGCGACGGGTCTGGAACCACGCCTTGGGGTTTCCGCGCCCGTTAACGTCCGGCCTGCAAATCAGCCCGGTTGTATGTAGCTCCAGCTTGTCACTGACTCACGGTTGAATAGGCTGTGCCGGCCAGACGACACGGACCGGCCTGATCCTCTTCGGCGCCCCAGAGCCCGGCCGTCTACGGCGACGTCGTGGACACCAGCATCGAAGCGATCCGCGGCATCTTCGCCTGCTCACCTGATCGGGAAATGCTCGAGTCCGTGCGGGCGCCACTGACGCCCGAACGCTTCTGGCGGAACCTCATTCACGCCGTCGGACGCAGCAGCCTGCGCTACGACCACGATCCCCGCCAGGCATACCGCTGCAGCTGAGACCTCGTGTCGAAGGACTTCCGGGACGAGACGAGTGCCAGATCGGAACACATCGCAGACGCGCTGTCATGCCGCCGAGCGTGGCCAACCTGCCGTAGCACCCGCCCTTGCCGGTAGGAGCAGCACGCAAGTCAAGAGCCTGTGGGTCGCGGCTCCTGGTCAGGGTCCGACAAGCGCCTCCACACCCTGCGTACGGCCGGTGGTCGCGGTAAGCAGGCGCGTACGTGCTCCGGAACCGGCACGCCGGCTGCAGCGGCCTCGACGTACTCCTTGGCCCCTGTACTCCGAGATCAGCCACAGACGCCCGCACCAACCGGATCGCGTCCAGGCGTTGACCGGATTCGATCAGCTCAACGATCCGCGACCGAAGTGGGTCAAACCGCTCAAGCCCGCGAACCTGCTCGAGATAACCCTCGATCCACTCGCCGGCCTCAAGGTCAGCGGTCCCATGCACCATATGCGAGCTACCGTCCACCCCATCGACCAAGAACGGCCCGTGGCCCACCACCACGTCGAAGACGTCGCGGGTACGCACGTACCGTTCGCTTTGACTGCAGGTCACCCAGCCAAGCCGGTGTGGGTAGACGTCCGTGATCACCATCTTCGGCCCGCCCGCTGCCGGCCACCCGGCCAGATGCCGCTCCACGACCTGGACGGCCACGCCTTCGACACCATGGCAACAGGCTATGGGAGAGGGACGTGCCAGCGCGTCCCGACTAACCCGGCCGACCACAGGGCGCCTCTATGGCCGGACGTCTGCCCATCCGCAAATGGCTTACCTCCAGTGCTCGCTCACGCCACAGACCGTGCGCCTCGGCAAGCAGCGCTCGGCAGCTCAATGCGGGGACCGACTACGCGACCGAGATAGCTCATCAGTGCAGGTTCCGACTGGACGGCGCCGCTCGACTTGAGCTCTGGTCGACGGCTCCGAACCCGGGTCGTGTGCCGACCGCACGTTCGTTCGAAACGAATGCGGGCGGTCCTCTCACTAATTTCACTGGGGCACAGCTGGGGCAAAACCCCTGTCACAACTGCACTCAACAACACACTGTTGCAAGCAACGGCGACCAAGCGCATCATTTCACTAGGCGATTCTCTATCGTCGCAGGTCAGGGCCATGATCGACCCTCACTGGCAGTGAGGGGGTCAGGGGTTCGAGTCCCCTTAGCTCCACAGTGCAACGAACCCCTTCGTTTCAGCTCTTCGGGCTGGGCGGAGGGGTTTCTGCGTACCGGGTTCGATCTTCCGTGATCGGTTTGCGGCGTGATCTTGTGCCCCTGCTGGGGCAGAACTGGAGCAGTATCCCACCCTCGATCCGGCGTCGGCGCGGTGTTCCTGCTGCTCCCGGGGTCTCCCGGCGGGTGACCCCCTCCGTGGCGAAAAGGGGACAACCGGCGCCACCAGCCTACTATCGACCACACTCGGTGATGGTGTCAGTGGCGGCGGGACCGCCGCGTGCCAGTGGCGCTCGAGGTCTTCCAGCAGCCGCTGGAGGACCTCCAGGGCGACGTGGGAGTAGGTCTCGATGACCCGGTTGTCCAGGTGATGCCCGAGCCGGCGAGCCTGGGCGATCTCCGGTGCGCCGCCCGCGATCAGCCAGGTCTTGTGGCTGTGCCGCAGCCCGTCGAAGGTCAACCCGGGCCGCACCGCCGCACAGCCCGCCTTCGTCCCGGATGCCTCGCTGCCTTCGACCGCGGGGCGGAACACGCGCCGCAGAAACGTCGATCGCCACGTCTATTGCGCTCACAAGAAAACCGCTGTGCGGGCCTGAACGACCAGCGTGACCAGCCGACAACTGGCTCGGCGCAGGTCTTCGCAGCCGAGCACCACCACTGGTTGATAGTTTGCACGGGACACGCGCTGGCATGCTCGATCGCGACCGCCGAAAGGTCGATTCCGACGCCTCCGGCAACGCCACCGGGGGCTTGCGGCCGACGAGTTCACCTGGATGGACAACGACATCGCTTCGAGCGTCATGCCGTCGCGTAGCGGCCGCGTCGAGCGCCGTTACGAACCTCGCGGCCTTCGCCGCCACGTCGACGGCTTCACACCGAGCGCCGACGCACCTTCACGGTTCCGACCCACCTAGGAACGACATCATCGGTCGCGGTCGCCCGTATCCCTCACCGCATAGAGAATGGGACGTCACCGGTAACAACTCAAGGTAGGATCACTCATCAGCAGTCTTCGAACTCGTAGATTCCCAGACGCTCCAGGCGTCTGGCCAACGCCTCCCAAGACGGAGCCTCAGCGCGCTCCACCGCAGCCCTTACCGCCTTCAATACCCGAGAGATGTCCGGCGACTCGACAATCACCAGCGGGCGACCGAAGACAACCCCCTCCGCCGCGACCCGTCGCTCCAGCGCACGGGGCGTGCAGACAATCAACTCGAGAGACTCCTCACCTTCTGAGTCACTTGGCCCGACTAGTACTTGGAGAAGAAAGGAGAAGTCGACTGGATCCCCTGGCCGGAAGTCGTCGAGGTCGACGTCCGGACTGATGAAATGACGGACGACAGCCCTCATGACATGTCGACGATATCGAGGTGAGCGTTGGCTTGCCACTCCTTTTCAGGAATATTTCGCCATGAGAAGTTTGCCTGATAACCTGGGCCGCCGAACTTGGCAGGACGACGCGGCTTGAATGTAGGAGGCCGGTACATCCGAAGCTTATTCGCGCTAATCATAATTTTCCCATCACTGGCAAAAGTATACCCCGGCCCTACCCAGGCTTCGCCCATCATAGCAGCCTCTTCTTGAGTGGCGATTCCCATGCCAGTATATCCCTTGTTGCGGGCAGCGTCGTTGAGCATGCGCCCTATCTCCATCTCTCGTTCGAGAGAGGGGCCGGCTAATCCTCCTGCTTGTTCAGCCAGCCGGCCGTCCATCACATAGGCTTCGCGCGCCAGGCTCTGGGCTTCGCCGAGTTCGGCGACGACCTTGGCCTCCGCGGCATCGAGCAGGCCCTTGCCCG
This sequence comes from Amycolatopsis sp. NPDC049252, assembly GCF_043197175.1. Taxonomy (NCBI): domain Bacteria; kingdom Bacillati; phylum Actinomycetota; class Actinomycetes; order Pseudonocardiales; family Pseudonocardiaceae; genus Amycolatopsis; species Amycolatopsis sp. NPDC049252. Next base: position 7,481 of record NZ_JBICSQ010000053.1, on the reverse strand, counting down.
CGGCCGCGGCGTCGACCAGTCCCGCGAGTTCGGCCGATCCTGCGGATTCACCGAGTTCGGCGCCGGCATTTCCGAGGAGGCCCGCCAGTTCGCATTCCGGGCAGGCCAGAACACTCAGCAGGTTGAGGAGCAAGGCGAGACCCGAGCCATCGCCGGACGTCACGTAGTTCGTGAACCCGTCTCGGAGGTCGGCCATGAAGTCTGGGCTGAGGAGGTTGCTCGGGTCCAAACACCGGCCGAGGTTGGGGTCGCCCTGAGGAATGTGCTGCCTGCAGATGTCCTGCAGGTGAGCGATCACCCGTTCTTGGTCGGTCTTGCTGCCGGCAAACAGCAGTACACAGTCCTGGTTACTGAGCAGGTTGACTGCTTCAGGGTCCCGGGCATTGTCGTCGCAGTCCGCCGTTCGCTGCTGAACGGCCTTTTGCTTTTCGGCCTCGGCTTTGGTGACGACGCTCTGCCAGGCGTCCTGTGCCGCCAGGGCGGCGTCATGGGCGTCCAAGCCGGCCTGGATAGCAGTGTCGTAGGCCTTCTTCGCAGAGGAGGCCGCATCTTGGGCGAAGCCTGCAGCGTCGTGCGCGGAGCGTTGCGCCCAGGCGGCGGAGCGGCTGGCCTTGTCGGCGGAGACGACCGCGGACGCCGCCGCAGCCCTGGCGGTGTTGGCCGACACCTGTGCCTGCTGAGCTGAGACTGCAGCGCGATCCGCGGCAGCCTGGGCCTGGTTGGCGTAGTCAGTGGCCTGAGTGGCGGCAGCAGCAGCTTGGTCGGCGTAGCCCTGGGCTTCCTGGGCGGCGTTGCGTGCCCGGGCGGCGGTAGCTTGGGCCTCGTTGGCGTCGTGGGTGGCGCTCGCGGCCGCGCTTGCCGCCTGGGCGAGCAGGGCGTCGATCGCGGCGTTGTGCGCGGCCGTGTTCTGGTCGCGCCGTGCCGCAGAATACTGCCCAACGGTCAAGAACTCGCGCACCAGGATCGGCGGCCCGTCCAGCGCGGCTTGCGCGCCGGCCATGACTTCGCGCGTGCCGGCGGCGCGGGCGGCCGACATGACCTGGTTGACCTTGACGTTGTCGTCCGTGCTGAGAGCGGTGTACTGGCCGGTGTCCAGGAATGTCCGCAGTGCTTGGTCGCTGTTCGCGTCCAGCGCGTGCTGGGCCTGCTGCACCACCACTGCCCGCCCGGAACCGCGAGCAGCGGACATGATCTGGTTGACCTGGATCGAGTCGTCCTGCTCCCGGGCGGGGTAATTCCGATTGCGCAGGAAGTCCCGTACCGCAGTGTCCGGCCCGGCCAGCGCCGTGTCCGCTGCAGTCTTGAACGCCGGGGTGCCGGCTTCGCTGAGCTCACCAAGGACGACCCGATCATCCTGGCCGGCGGCGGCGGCCAGACCGGTGGTGATGAAGTCGATAACCTCGTCGTCGCTCGCCGAGAGCGCCGCACCCGCGGCGGTCTTCGTCCACGACCCGCCCTTGTCGGCCAGTGTGAGCGCGACCTTGCGCGCATCGCTCACCGCTGTTGCGCGCACCGTCCCGGGCGCTGTCGCCTCACCGATCAACCGGGTGGTTTCGCTGTCCCAGGTGCTGGCCTGATCCAGGTCCCAGCGCAGCGGCACCTGCCGGTTCACGTAGGCGGCCAACGCCGCTTTGGCGGCATCATCGGCGGTTTGCCCGGTCAGGGTGATCCGGTCGTCGTCGGCCTTACGTGCGGCTTGCGCGATCTGTGTAGCCTGGCTCGCCGCAGTGACCGCCGCGTTCGCTGCCGCCGTCGCCGCGTTCGCGTGCGCCGTGGCTTGCGCCGCCGCGTCCGCGGCCTGACCGGCATGGACGAACGCGTCTTCCGCCGCCGCCGCCGCGTTCGTCGCATCGGCCGCGGCAGCGGCAGCAAGGTCGGCTGCCTGCCCGGCGGCGCCGGAGGCCTGATGCGCCCACGCTTGGCTCGCGTTCGCAGCGGCCGTCGCGCGATCGGCTTGTGTCCGGGCGGTCGCAGCGGCGGCCTTCGCCTGCCGCGCGTCCGCTCCCGCGGCTCCTGCCGCGTCCGCCGCGTCGGCTGCGGCTACAGCCGCGGTACGGGACTGCGTCGCAGCATCCTTGGCCGCCGATCCCGCTGCTTCGGCCTGCTGTGAAGCGGTCTTGGCAGACCTCGCTGCATCCGCCGCCGTGGCCGCACCCAGCGCCGCGGCCCGCGCGGTCTGCGCGGCGACCTTCGCATCGTTGGCCTTGGTGCCGTCACCGATCGCCGCCGCGGCCGCATCGTAGGCCCGCGAGGCGGCCCGGCCGGCCTGCGACGCCGCGCCCGCCGCCCGCGACGCCGCCAACGCCGCCGTGTGTGCCGCGTTCGAAGCCGCGTTCGCCGCGCCGATCGCCTGCCGTGCGGTAAACGCCGCCTGATCCGCCGCGTAGGCCGCGCGGTTCGCAGCGTCAGTGGCCTGACCCGCATGACCCTGCGCTGCGGCCGCCGCTTCCTTGGCCGCCTGCGCCGCTGCCTGCGCCGCTGCCGCCTCGACCACCGCCCGGTCCGACTCCTGCTTCGCCGCCTGCGTCTCGGTCGCCGCCTGCGCCGACGCCGCCTGCGCCGTGGACACCAGCTGGCTGATCGACGCAGTTTCGGCGTCCCGCGCCTGCGCGATAGGCAGATCGATACCGAGGAACTGGTTCAGCGCGTCGAGAGTGCCCGCGTCCAACGCCTGCTGCGCGGCTTTCCGTACCTCGGGTCCGCCGCTGGACATCGCCTGGTTGACCTTTACGGTCTGGTCGGTCTCGAACGAAACCTGCCACCCGGAATCCAGGAAGTTCTGCAACGCCTCTGGCGTACCCGCGTTCAGCGCCTGCTGCGCCACCTTCTTCACCTGCGGACCACCGGCCGACATCACCTGGTTGACCCGAACATCGAGGTCGGTGCCGTGCGGCGTCTCCCACCCGGCGTCCAGGAACGCCCTCAACGCGTCGTCGGTCCCCGCGTTCAACGCCTGCTGCGCCGCACTGCGAGTGGCCGGGCCCCCGGCAGACATCAGTTGATTGACCTGAATGTCCCGGTCGACTGCCGCGTCGGGATCCTTCTGCGTAGTCAAGAATCGCGCCACGTCCGCATCGGTACCCGCCAACGCCAGCGCCGCGTCGCGGCGGGTCACGGGGCCACCGAATCGCCACAGCAGCGCTACCTTCGCACGATCCGAACCCACGCCCGACGCCGCAGCGATCCGGGCACTCTCCACGTGCGTGGACGCCGCAGCAGCGGACCGCGGAGCGGTGAGCATGCCGGCGGCCACCGTCACCGTCAAAACCAGAATCAGGACAGCACGAAATCTGAGACCTGCCGCAAGCACGTGGAGTCCCCCTCATTTGGACCACAGGAAGGAAATGGTCGACGACCGGAACATTCCTTCCGGTTCAGAAGTATCAAACGCTCAGTTGTCCCGTCAACGCCCAAATAGCTGTGTCCGAAATCACAGGACCGACCGGGGATTCGATGATCTACTGTCAGGTCGCCGCGTCAACAGCAGGCAACACGACACGAACCGTTGTCGTGAATGTCGCATTCGCGACGTTCCAGGGAGTCATCCAGCAGGGGGAGCAATGCGCTTACTCAATCGGACGTTACTTGTCATCGCCTCGATAGCCGGCGCCACCACGATCGGCACGGTAGCGGCCGTGACCGCCAGCGGCACCGAAACCACGGACGACAGTCAACCGTCCGTGGTGGAGGACTTCAGCTACCCGGGCGCCGACAGAATTCTTGCTACTGACCACGTACAGCTGATCAGTGGCGACGGCCACATCCTCTACACCGCCTGCCCGCAGGGCCCGGACACGGTCGGTCTCATCATCGTCCGCACCACAGAAGAGGTCGGTTCACGCTCGACGTGGGCTTGCTTCCAGATCACCGGCCCGAGCGGGCACCTGACGTTGAAGATCCCGGGTGTCTACTCGATCAAGGGAGACGGCCTCAACCCCGGGCAAGGGCACAAGCTCAAAGCCGGCCTGACCACGGACGCGGGGGAGCACTCGACAGTCGACGTCAATCCGAGCGGCACTACACAGGTCGGGATCACCACGACCCCGCCCGGAGATCCGACCACACTGTTGCAGCTGGACGCCTCGTCCTAGGGCCTTTTCGAAGTTGTCTTCGGCAGGCTGAGCTGGAGTTGAACGTGCGCCGGGCCTGTCGGCGGTCGAAGTAGGTGAGGTCTTCAGCAGTTGTTTCGTCGACCAAGAAGAACCTGGACACCGCAGACCTCGTGGACACCTAGCGATAGCGGGGCGGTGTGACTGACCGACGCTCAGCAGGCAGCGCCGGAGCCGGTACTGCCCGAGCCGAAGCGGCCTGGGCGACCGTCGACATGGACCAAGCGGCAGGTTGATCGACGCGCTCCGGCAGCGGGTGCATGCTGGTGCGCCGTGGCACGACATCCCCGCCAGATCTGGCTCGTGGGCGGCGGCGTATGGGCTGCTTCGGCGGTGGCTGCGTGATGGCACCTGGAAGCGGATATTGACCGCATTGCCGGTGAGGTAATTACTTTTTCGAATAATCGAAAAAGTAATAATGCGAACGCTTTATCGGATAATTCTCGTCATTACCGCCGCCTGCCCCGCTAGCGCAGCGTCGACGCCAATCCGAACGGCAACCCGACCACTTTGCTGGAACTAGTCGCCAAGTCCTGACGACAGTGCGAACCCGGAGCAGAAATCGCGCCGGGCAGATCCACTCTGCGACCGACCGGCCAATAGTACAACTCTGCACAGGGGATCTTCATGTCATTTCTTTGACACCAGGGCAGAGCCGTCACGGCTACCCTGGCTGTGGTCTTGGGCGCGGGTTTGCTGACCTGCGCCCCTGCCTCCGCGCTCAGCGGCGGCAACCAGGTTTCCGATAGCTCCTACGCCTTCGTCGGCCGCCTCGACGTCGGGCCTCCCGGCATCGACGGCCACGAGTGCAGCGCCGCACTGATCGACAACTTCTGGATCATCACCGCCACCTCCTGTTTCGGCGGCACAGGACTGCAAGCAGGCGCACCGCCCAAGCCGACGACAGTCACCCTGGGACGCACCGCAACCAGCGCCGGCTACGCAGCCCAGGTGACTTACTTGGCACCGAGACCCGACAGGGATGTGACCCTCGGATTGCTCAACGCACCGGTCCCCGGCGTCACACCGGCCGCGGTCAGCGCCACAGCGCCCGCCGTAGGCGAAAACCTGCTGGCCGTCGGCTACGGCCGCACCGCCGACACCTGGGTCCCCGACCAGGCCCGCGTCGCGCCCTTCACCGTGAACGCCACCACCGACACCACCACAGCTCTGACCGGTGCCGACGGCGTCGATATCTGCCAGGGCGACGCCGGCGGGCCCGCCCTGCGCCAGCGCTCGAACGCCGTGGAGCTTGTCGCGCTGCACAGCACGTCCTGGCAGCACGGCTGCCTGGTCAGCCACGAAACCCGCCAAGGCAGCACCGACACTCGCCTCGACAACATCACCGACTGGATCCGCCAGCAGATCACCATCGCGACAGTCAGCATGCGGAACGCCAACGGTCTCTGCATGGATCTCGGCTCCAACGCTCCCGGCACCAAGGTCATCACCGTCACCTGCCAAGCCGGCGCCACCAGCCAGCAGTGGCACGTGCTGCCCGACGGCACGATCCGCAACTACAACGGCCTCGCCATGGACACCAGCTCCAACAACCCCGGCGACCTGGTGATCACCGCCCTCGTGCAACCGGGCAACGCCACTCAGCGCTGGCAAGTACCGGCCGACGACACCATCCGCAACGCCAACGGCCTCTGCGCCGACATCGGAGCCAACGCCACCGGCACCCCGGTCAGCACGGCGACCTGCGTTCCCGGCAATGCCAGCCAGCAGTGGACAACAGCCGAACTGCGCCCAGTCACCGGCAAGATCCGCAACCACAACGGCCTGTGCGCCGACCTGACCTCCAACACCCCCGGCACCTCAATGATCACCGCCGCCTGCCAACCGGCAGGCTTGGCCAGCCAGCAATGGACCGCCACGATCGACGGCACCATCCGCAATACCAACGGCCTCTGCCTCGACCTCGGCTCCAACACCCCCGGCACCGCTATCAAAACCGCCACGTGCCAACCGGGCGGCTGGATCAGCCAGCAGTGGCGCGCCCTGCCCGACGGCACACTCCGCAACTACAACGGCCTCGCCATGGACATCGGCACCAACGCCGCCGGCGCCACCGTCATCATCGCCACCACCCAACCCGGCAACCCCAGCCAACAGTGGACCATCGGTAGCTGAGCCTCATAGCGATGGCATAGGCCAGAACGGCTGGACCATGGCGGAGACGGCCGGCGAGGCGGGTCCGCAGGGCATGCAGCGGCTGCTGAACTTCTACGCCTGGGACGCCGATGGCGTGCGTGACGATGTGCGTGACGCGGTGGTCGAAGCGCCGGCGGACGCCGAACGCGGCGTGTTGATCGCCGACGAGACCGGAGTCGTGAAGAAGGGCACGAAATCCGCCGGCGTGGCGCGCCAGCATTCGGGTACGGCCGGGCGAATCGAGAATTCACAGGTTGGCGTTTTCTTGGCGTACGCTTCGGATCAAGGAAGGGCCTTGATTGACCGGGATTTGTATCTACCGAAAGAGCGGGCCATGGATCGGGATCGGTGCGCTGCGGCCGGCATTCCCGATGACGTCGGATTCGCGACCAAACCTGAACTTGCACAATGGATGGTGGAACGCGCGCTCGCCGCGAGGATCCCGTTTGCATGGTTCACCGATGACGAAGCCTACGGGCAGGTCGGGCGGTTGCGGCTGTGGCTGGAAGAGCACGACATCGCACATGTTCTCGCAGTACCCAAGTCCCAAATGGTGATTTCCATGGATCTGCGACAACGGCGCGCCCACGCCGGCATCGCGGATGTCGAGCCGGCCGCCTGGCGGCGCCTGTCCTGTGGTGATGGCGCCCACGGACAGCGGATTTACGATTGGGCCGCGGTCGATATCCGCCCGCTGCGCCGACCGGACGTTGGCCACTGGCTACTTGCCCGCCGCTCCGTCAGTCACCCCAAAGAAATCGCCTACATCTGCTTCGGCCCCGCCGGCACCGACCTTCGCGAACTGGTGCGCGTCGCCGGAAGCCGCTGGGCGATCGAGGAAAGTTTCCAAACCGCGAAGAACGAGACAGGATCACCTTCTCCATGGCAGCGGCGGTATTCCTTGTCCTCACTCGAGACGCCGCGAAAAAAGGGGGTCCGTACCCGGCCTGATATCACTCACCTCCAGCGAAATCCGCAGGCTGTTCAACCGCGTCACCGCACAGATCCGGCACGCAACCCAGCATGCGATGCACTGGTCGCGATGGCGGCGAATAAGCCAAGCCCGAGCGCGTGCCAGCCACTACCGACGACGCAGCCATCACGAAGTGTGGCCACGGCACTAAGGGGTCAGTTCAGAATGAGTTTGCGTAGGCAGATCATGGAGCAGGCCAGGCTGAGGATGGCTCGATGCACGTCGGCTCGGCGTTCGGTGCG
>NZ_JBICSQ010000052.1:0-62059 GCF_043197175.1 Amycolatopsis sp. NPDC049252 | reverse complement strand
GGCTCCGGGCGCGCCGGCGCACTACGCGATCTGGGACGCGACGGACCTCGTCGTCGCCACCCCCGACACCCGGGTGCAGCGCTGGTCCACCGATCCGCGGGCCGGCGTGCCGCCGCTGCCGCGCCTCGTGCCCGGTGCGGAGCTGCCGCGCTGCCTGCGCACGGTGCGCGCGGGCGAGGTCGTCTACGACGACTTCACGCCGGGCACCTAGAGTCAGCACCTGTGGCAGTCACCGTGGCGGACCCCGAACCGGGCGCTTCGCACAAACCCGCTCGTACCAGGCGCTTCCCCCGGATGGGGCTGCTGCGGCTGGCCGCGGCGCTGGTGTCCGGATTCGCCTATTACCTGAGTTTCGCGCCCCGCCCGCTGTGGTGGCTCGCCCCGCTGGCGTTCGCCGGGTTCGCGCTCGTGCTGCGCGGCCGCGGCTTCCGGGGCGCGTTCGGTTACGGCTTCGCGTTCGGGTTCGTGTTCTTCCTGCCGTTGCTGACCTGGCTGCTGGACTTCCTCGGCCCGGACTTCGGCCCGTGGCCGTGGCTGGGCCTGTCGTTCGCGCTGGCGCTCTACTACGGCCTGGCGGGCGGGCTGATCACCTGGGTGTCCCGGCTGCCGCTCGCGCCGCTGTGGGGCGCGCTGATCTTCATCGCGATGGAGACCCCCCGCGCGTGGTTCCCCTTCGGCGGCTTCCCCTGGGGCCGCGTCGCGTTCAGCCAGCCCGAAGGCGCGTTCCTGCCGCTCGCCTCGATCGGCGGCGCGCCCCTGGTCGGTCTCGCCGTCGTGCTGAGCGGCTTCTGCCTCGCCGCGTTCGCCGGACGGCTCTGGGACGCCCGCGGCGCGCTCAGGCCCGCTCTACGCGCCCGGCGGACCGTCCTGGCCGCCCTCGGCACGGTGCTGCCCGTCGTCGCGGGCCTGGCGCTGTGGCCGACCATCGGGACCGCCGCGCAGGACGGCGAGCGCACGATCGCCACCGTGCAGGGCAACGCGCCGAACATCGGGCTCGCCCTGCAGGGGGAGCGGGACCTGCTGCGCCGCAACACCCTCGCCGAGAGCGAGCGGCTGCTGGACGCGATCCACGCCGGGAAGGTCCCGAAGCCGGACCTGGTCCTGTGGCCGGAGAGCGCCACCACGGTCGAAGGGCCGGACCCCCAGGTCGACCAGCTCGTCGCCAACTTCGGTGTGCCCGCCCTGGTCGGAGCGCTCTACGTGCTGCCCGACCGGCACATCCAGAACTCCGTCATCGTCTGGGACCCGCGCACCGGGCCGGGCCGGCGCTACGCGAAGCAGCAGCTGGTGCCCTTTGGCGAGTACGTGCCCGCCCGCAAGCTCGCGGCGCTCGTCACGCCGTTCGTCGACCAGGAGACCGTCGACATGGTCCCCGGCGACGGCGCCAATCAGACGCTGACCGCCGCGGGCACCAAGGTCGGCGTGTTCGTCTGCTACGAGGCGGCGTTCGACTACCCGGCCCGCGACGCCGTGCGCGACGGGGCCGAGGTGCTCGTGGTGCCGACCAACAACGCCTGGTACGGCGAGAGCGAGATGAGCGTGCAGCAGCTGGCCATGTCCCGGCTGCGCGCGGTCGAGCACAGCCGCCCGGTCGTGGTGTCCGCCGTCTCAGGCGTGAGCGCCGTGGTGGCCCCCGACGGGACGATCACCAGCTCAACCGGCCTTTTCACCGCCGATTCCCTGGTCGGGCGCGTGCCGTTGCGCACGCAGACTACGCTGTCGGATCGACTCGGTGCGTGGACGGAGTACGGGTTGCTGGCACTGGCGATCGCCGGGGTCGCCGGCGGGCTCGTACTCCGTTTTCGCACCCGGCGCACCAGCGCCGGCACGGCAGGGGACACGGCGGACTGACCGCCGGGGATATCGGAGGAGCACGGATGTCGCAGGCGCCGCGGGGGGCCCGGGGAATCGAGCCGGTGCTGGTGGTGATCCCGACGTACAACGAGCGGGAGAACCTCGGGCCGATCCTGGACCGCCTGCACAGGGCACTTCCCGAAGTGGACGTGCTGGTCGTGGACGACGGCAGCCCGGACGGGACCGGTGAGCTCGCCGACGAGCGCGCCGCCGCGAACGAGCACGTCCACGTCATGCACCGGAGCCAGAAGGCCGGGCTGGGCGCGGCCTACATCGCCGGGTTCCGCTGGGGTCTGGCGCGGGAGTACAACACGATCGTCGAGATGGACGCCGACGGCTCGCACGCGCCCGAGGACCTGCCCCGGCTGCTGGACGCGGTCGGCGACGCCGACCTGGCCATCGGTTCGCGGTACGTGCCGGGCGGCAGCATCGTCAACTGGCCGGTGAAGCGGCAGATCCTCTCCCGGGGGGCGAACTTCTACTCGCAGGTGGCGCTGGGCATCCGGACCCGTGACATCACCGCCGGGTTCCGCGCCTACCGCCGTCCGGTGCTGGAGAAGCTGGCGCTCGACGAGGTCAACTCGCACGGCTACTGCTTCCAGATCGACCTGACGCTGCGCACGACCGAAGCCGGGTTCGAGATCGTCGAGGTGCCGATCACGTTCACCGAGCGCGAGATCGGCGTGTCGAAGATGGACGGCTCGATCATCCGCGAGGCGTTCCTGCGCGTGGCGTCGTGGGGTGTGCAGCGCCGCACGACGCAGCTGAAGCGGCTGTTCAACCGCGGCTGACCGCCGTCACGATCCAGGCTCGGGAGCCGAGAAGGACGCCGTCGGGGGTCTCGTGTGCGGCGAACGCCGCGCGGAGCCGTTCTGCGGCGTCTTCGCTTCCGGTCAGTTCCTGCACGTCCTTGAGGCCGAGGGCGACCTCGGTGGCGGTCGCGCTGTCGGGTCCGTAGCAGACGGGCTCGGCGACGTCGGTGAACGTGACGCCGGTGAAGCCCGCGCCTTCGAGCAGCGTGCGTGTCGTCTCGGTGTCACCGAGGGAGAAGTGTGGACCGGCGGGCGGTGGCGTCGTATCGGGCGCCACCGCGTCGTGCAGGACGCCGTACCACTCGTTGCGGGCGCGTTCCTGCCAGACGAGCAGCACCAGGCGCCCGCCGGGCCGCAGGGCGCGGGCGAGGTTGGCGAAGGCGGCCGGCGGATCGGCGAAGAACATCGCCCCGAACCGGCTGAGCACGACGTCGAACCCCCGTGCCGGGAACGGGTGGGTCTGCGCGTCGGCGACCTCGAACGCCGCGCCACCGAGCTCGCGGGCCCGGGTGATGGCCGCCGCCGAGACGTCGACCCCCAGGACGTGCCCGGTCTCCGACGCCAGCGCGGCGTCCCGGGTGGACTTCCCGGTGCCGCAGCCGACGTCCAGCACGTCCTCGCCCCGCGTGACCGCCGCGGCGACCCGGAACCGCTCGTTGTGCGGGCGGACCTCGGCGTCGAACAACGCCGCGAACTTCACCCGGTGCTCGCTCATGCCCCTCCTCGGCCGGCCGCGAACCGCAGTTCGACCCCCAGGTCTGCAAGGTTCTGCACGATGGGGTCGCGCTCTTCGGCATCGGTGATGATTCCGGCGACGCCGGTGAAGGGCAACACCGTGAACCGGGAGGCCGCGCCGATCTTCTCCGCGCTCGCGAGCACGTACGTGTCGGCCGCGCGACGGGCCAGCGTGCGTTTCATGGCCGCTTCGTCGGCGTCGCCGGTGGTCAGGCCGGCGTCGGGGTGGACGCCGGTGACGCCGAGCAGGAAGACGTCGGCGCTGATCGCCTGGGCGGCCTCGGCCGCGGCGGCGCCGCAGGTGACCGCGGAGTGCCGGAACAGGCGTCCGCCCAGCAGGAACACGTCGATCTCGTGGTGGTCCAGCAGCGCGGCGGCGACGGTCGGGCTGTGCGTCACGACGGTCGCTTCCAGGTCGCGGGGCAGCGCCTTCGTGACGGCGAGGGTGGTGGTCCCGCCGTCGAGGATGACGGTCGACCCGGGCCGGACCAGCCCGGCGGCGAGGGCGGCCACCCGGTCCTTGCCACCGACCGCGATCGAGGTCCGGCTCGCGTAGTCGGCGACCGCGGGGGAGACGGGCAGCGCCCCGCCGTAGACGCGCTGGCAGAGCCCGGCCGCGGCGAGGTCCCGCAGGTCACGGCGGATGCTGTCTTCGGAGACGCCCAGCTCGGCCGCGACGTCCTTCGCCAGCACCTTGCCGTCGGCGGCCAGTCGGCCGAGCAGCAGTTCCCGTCGTTCGCCGACCAGCATGCACGATCCTCCTTGTTTCTGCCGAGTCGTGCACATTATGGTCGCGGCATGACCACTTCGACAAGCGTTCCCGGGATCGACGTCCCGGACCACCGCGGCCGCACCGGCCTCGACCGGGCCGGGCGTGACCTGGACCGGAACCCACGGGTGCGCGTCACCGGCGTCGAGCTGCTGGCGGCCGGGTGGCACGTGCTGCGCCGCACGACGTTCGACTACGAGCACGGTGACGGGCGGCGGACGACCGAGCAGCGCGAGACCTACGACCGCGGCAACGGTGCCACCGTGCTGCTGTATGACCTCGAGGGCGCCACGGTGCTGCTGACCCGGCAGTTCCGCTACCCGGTCTACGTCAACGACCACCCCGACGGGATGTTGCTGGAGGCCGCAGCCGGGCTCCTGGACGACCAGGACCCGGAGACGGCGATCCGCCGCGAGGCCGAGGAGGAGACCGGCGTCCGCATCGGGGAGCTGGAGCACGTGTTCGACGTCTTCATGAGCCCAGGCTCGGTCACCGAGCGCCTCCACTGCTACGCCGCGCCCTACCGCCCGTCCGAGCGCGGCGCGGGCGGCGGGCTCGCGGAGGAGGGGGAGGACATCGAGGTGGTCGAGCTGCCTTTCAAGGAGGCCCTGCAGATGGTGGGCACGGGGGAGATCACCGACGCCAAGACGATCATGCTGCTGCAGTGGGCGGCTCTGGAGGGCCCGTTCAGCCGGTAACCGCCGGTCGTGGCGGGCACCCTCATGGGCCACTGAGGGTCGCGGGTCCCCCGGAGTGCGGCTGAGCAGCGGCCCCGCGGTGCCGTGAAGGGCACCCTCATGGAATCAGGCGCGCTGCCGGAGCGCGTGCGGCTGGTCACGAGCTGCGGCTGGGGGGTGCCGTGAAGGGGCACCGCGGCGAGCCGTTGGCCAACCCGATGACGCGCCGCGGCTCTGGAGTCCTGCCAGCGGAAATGTCGTGAAGGGCACCCTCATGGTTGTAAAGCCATGAGGGTGCCCTTCACGACCGGCGAGGGCCGGCGGAGCGAGTCGTGCGGGTATGCGAAAGGCCCCCGCGGGGGGAGGTCGCGGGGGCCTTTCCGTTGTGGTGAGAGCTTGGCTACGAGCCGAGTCCCGAAGGGGTCACGCGGACCGGGAGGTCCGGCGGCCCTTCAGCTCGGCGAGACGTTCGTTCAGCAGGTCCTCGAGCTCGGGAATGGTGCGCCGCTCAAGCAGCATGTCCCAGTGGGTCCGCGGCGGCTTGACCTTCTTCTGCTCGGGCTGCCCGCCGTCGACGATCTCGGACTCGCTGCCGTGCAGCCGGCATTCCCACACCGTCGGGATCTCGGCGTCGTCGGAGAACGGCACCTCGAACTCGTGGTTCTTGGGGCAGGCGTAGCGCACGGTGCGTCGCGGGGCGAGGTCGTGGTTGCGGTCGGTCTCGTAGCTGACCGCTCCCAGCCGGCTTCCACGAAGAACACGGTCGGCCATGATGGGGTCCTTTCAGTCAGCTCCGGGGTGGAGCCAGGGTGGTGCTCACCCTATGCAACGACTCAGGGGCTCCGGGGATTCCCGGTTCACCATGTCGTTGCTCACGATGAGCTGCGTCACCCGCCGGGATCAGCTTCCTCTAGTAGGAGGGATTTCGCGCTCCGGCGTGACGTCAATACGGCCTTCTTAGTGCTGATATCCCCCGGATGGGCTACTCGCGCCTCGCTCAGGTCAACCGTAACTGACCGTGATGAGCCGTTACGGGTCCCAGGTCACCCGCCCGAAAGTGGCGGCGACACAATACCTGATAACGCAAAGTAGCAGATTCGGCCTCAAAACGTGCTGAAGCTGAAGTTTCAACTACGGATTGTTCGGTATCTGCGACGACCACCGTATCGCCTTCGCGCACAACCTCGCCGTCGAGCACCCGTGCGTTGAACCGCCCGGGCAGCCCGCACCAGCACAGCACCTCCACCTGAACCGGCTGCAGCTCGTCCGCCAGTTCGAACAGACGAGCGGCTCCGGGGAACAGCCGGCTGCGGAAGTCCGTCGCGATCCCGAAGCAGTAGACGTCGATCTCGACCTCGTCGGCCAGTTCGGCCAGCTGGTCGACCTGCCCGGGGGAGAGGAACTGCGCCTCGTCCACCACCACGTAGTCCACGTGCTGCCCGCGCGACCACTCCTGGCGCACCAGGTCACGGACGTCGGTCTCCTCGCCGACCTCCACCGCCTGCCGGCTCAGCCCGATCCGGCTGGAGATCTGCGGCGCGCCCGAGCGGTCGTGGCGCACCAGCACCAGCCCGCGTCTGCCCTGGCGCGCGTGGTTGTGGTCGATCTGCAGCGCCAGCGTCGACTTCCCGCAGTCCATCGGCCCGTAGCAGAACTTCAGCTTGCCCACCGGCGGCGTACCGCGGCGCGAACCGGCCGCGGGGACCGACGACAGCGCGTCGGTGGGATCGGGGCCGGCGGCCCGGTCGTTCAGCAAGGTCACGACCGCCGACCCTATCGGGGAGCTACAGCACCTCGGGCGGACGGTTGCCCGCCGCCTCGATCGCCCGCCGCACCGGCACCAGCCGGACCAGCACCAGACCCGCCACGAAGAAGATCACCAGCGCCACGATCGCCAGCCGGAACGACCCCGTCGCCTGCCCGACCCCGGCGAACACCAGCGGCCCCAGCCACGACGTCCCGCGCTCGCCCACGACGTAGAGCGAGTAGTACTGCGCGTCCTTGCCCTTCGGGATCATCTGGCTGAACAGCGACCGCGACAGCGCGTTCGTCCCGCCCAGCACCAGCCCGATCCCGACGGCCACCGCCAGGAACTGAACCAGCTGCTTCGGCTGGACGAAGTACGCACCCACGAGCACCACGATCCACAGCACCAGGCTGCCCAGGATCGTCCGCTTCGCCCCGATCCGGCGCGCCACCAGCCCGTGCAGCGTCCCACCCAGGTAGGCCACGAACTGGATCACCAGGATCGTGACGATCAGCACCTCGTCGCCGAATTTCAGCTCGTCCTTGCCGTACTGCGCCGACACCGTCACCACCGTGTTGATGCCGTCGGTGAAGACCAGGTAGCTGCCCAGGAAGGCCAGCGTCAACGGATACGCCTTCGCCGCGGCGATCGTCTGCCGCAGCTCGCCGAACCCCGCCCGCAGCACCGACCTCCCCGGCGCCACGTCCACCGGCGTGTGGTCGCGGGGGAGCGCCCGCACCGCCGGGAAGGTGAACACCGCCCACCACAGTCCCGAGGTCAGGAAGCAGATCTGCACCGCGAGGCCCTTCGACACGCCGAACGCGTCGTGACCGAGGTAGAACCCCAGCTGCAACGCCAGCGCCAGCCCGCCGCCCAGGTACCCGAACGCCCAGCCCTTCGCCGAGATGTCGTCCCGCTCGTCCGGCCCGCCGATGTCGACCAGGAACGAGTAGTAGACGACTAGCGAACCGCCGTAACCGATGTTCGCCACGATGAACAGCACCACGCCCAGCTGCCAGTCCGACCCGGCGAAGAAGAACATCGCCGCCGCCGCGGCCGCGCCCAGGAACGCGAACCCGCCCAGGATCCGCCGCTTGTTGCGGCTCCGGTCGGCCACCGCGCCGGCGATCGGCAGCACCAGCACCTGCACGACCGTCGCCACCGACAGCAGGTAACCCCACACCGAGCCGGCCGGGAAGTGCAGCCCGAACAACGTCACGTCGCAGTGGTGCAACGTGTCCGCCGCACCCGACGCGTCGACACACGCACGGTCCCCGTTAAGGGTGATGTTCGACTTCGCGTCCGAGGCCGCGATGGTGCTCATCGAGAGCGCGCCGAACACCGTCGTCGACGACGAATAGAACGGCGAATTCGCCCAGTCGTAGAAATACCAGCCCCAGCGCTCGCGCTTCGTCGAGCGCGTCCCGGCCAGCGTCATCCACGGCTCCTCGAGGTCAAGAACGTCCAGGTCAGCGCGGAGACTACGGGGAGGCGGCACCGACGATCACCGCAACACCGAAACGTGTCCGGTTTGTCGCATCGCGGCCATCCGCCACTTCCGTGGTCAATGGCGGTTCACGTTCCGCCGCGTGTCGCTGACGAGCGTGAACAGTGTTTCGTGTGAGACTGGAGCGCGCAGTGTGTCTCTTGTGGTCAGAGAGACGCGCTCCTACTGTGCTCTCATGATCCACAGTCGGAGACGTACCGTCGCGAGGCTCCTGCTCCTCGCCTTCGCCGCTTGGGGTCTGCAGCTGACCGTCCCCGCCGTCGCCTCCGCGGACCCCGCGTCGACGGCCTGGGCCAAGCTCCGCATGTGCGAATCGAGCGGCCGCTACGCCACCAACACCGGCAACGGCTACTACGGCGCCTACCAGTTCGACCTCCCCACCTGGCGCAGCGTCGGCGGCGCCGGCCGCCCCGACCAGGCCGCACCCGGCGAACAGGACTACCGCGCCCTCTACCTCTACCGGATGCGCGGCTGGCAGCCCTGGCAGTGCGCCGGCATGCTCAAGCTCTCCGGCGACGCCGACGCCCGCAGCAAGCGCGTCCCCACCTACGCCGACTCCGCCTACATCGGCGGGGGACCGGCCCCTGCCCCCACCCCGCCACCCCCGAGCGGCAAACCGCCGTGGCCCGGTGTCGTCTACGCCTACGGCGACTGCGCCGCCCCGCTCAAGACGTTCCAGCTCCGCATGAACGCCTTCGGCTACGGCTTCACCGGAACCGGCTGCTACTACGAGAAGACCCGCGACGCCGTCCTCGCCCTCCAGCGCGCCAACGGCATCAAGGACAGCGGCCTCCTCGGGCCGAAGACCTGGGAAGCCGCCTGGAGCGGCAAACCACCCCGCTGACGAACCCGGCCGGTCAGGCCTGCTGCCACATACCCCGCTCGATCAGCACCTCGCGCAGCAGGTCCGGCCGGTCCGTCACGATCCCGTGCACCCCGAGGTCCAGCAGCGCCCGCATCTCCGCCGGGTCGTCGATCGTCCACGTGTGGACCTCGATGCCGGACCGCCCCGCGATCGACACGAACGCCTTGTCCACCACCCGCAACGCACCCTGACGCACCGGCACCTGCGCCATCACCCCCGCCACCAACCGCCGCAACGGCAGGATCGGCAGCTTCCCGCGCGCCCACAGCGCCAGCACCGACCGCGGCCCGACCGCCGTCACCAGCTTCGGCCCCGCCAGCTTCCGCAACCGCGCCAGCCGCGCATCCGAGAACGACGCCGCCGCCACCCGGTCGTGCGCCCCCGCCCGCTCCAGCACGTCGACGAACGGCCGCACCGCTTGATCGGCCTTCACGTCGATGTTGAACCGCGCCTCCGGCAACTCCTCGAGCACGTCCTCCAGCCGCGAAAGCGCCGCCTTACCCCCGACCTTGACGCCCTTCAGCTGCTCCCACGTCTGCGACGCGATCGCCCCCGAGCCGTCCGTAGTCCGGTCCAGGTGCGTGTCGTGGTGCACCACCACCACACCGTCCGACGTCGCGTGCACATCCGTCTCGATGTACCGGTACCCCTCCGCGAACGCCCGCTGGAAAGCCGGCAACGAGTTCTCCAGCCCGGCCAGCTCGTCCAGGTGCCACCCACGGTGGGCGAACGCACGGGGGAGCGGATCGGCGAGATACGGAAAAGACGAGCCCATGCCCCAAGTGTGCACGTCCGGCATGGCCCCGGCATGAGCAAGCGGTGGCCAGCTAGGGTCTCCCGGGTGAGGGAAGCCGCCGAACTAGCCCAGCCAGCACCGCCCGCCGAGGACCTCGTCCCGGCCCGCCGCGGCGCACCCAAGCACTGCGGCTGGTGCGGCCGCCGCCTCCCCGAAGGCGGCAACGTCGGCCGCCGCCGACGCTACTGCGGCCAGTCCTGCCGCCAGCGCGCCTACGAACGCCGCACCGCCCTGCAGCGCAGCGGCCTCCCCGAAGACGCCGTCGTCCTCTCCGACACCGAGATCGCCGCCCTCCAGGACCGCCTCTTCCAGCTCCGCTGCGCCGCCGAAGACATCGTCACCGCCGCCGACGACGGAGCCGACCCAGCCGAGCTCCGCGGCCTCGCCGACGAGATCGCCCGCGCCGCCAAGGACCTCGAACAACTCCGCTGACCGTGACCGACGTCGCACGCGACCCCGCTCACCCCAGCCCGTCCAGCGCCCGGTACGTCCGGTTGCTCGCCGCCGCCGCCCGCTGCTCCCGGCCCGTCGCCTCGATGTAGTTCTGACTCGTCGCCAAACTCGCGTGCCCCAGCAACGCCATGATCTCCGACGCCGTCGCCCCGTCCTCCGCCAGCCGCGTCGCGAACGTGTGCCGCAACGCGTGCAGGTTCGCGCCCACCGGCACCCGGTCGTGCAACCCCGCACCCCGGTAACACGACTTCACCAGGTACTCCAGCGCACCCCGCCCGATCGGCTCACCCGACCGATCCAGCAACAGCGGTGAACCAGGGGAGAAGCGCACACTCGGGAACCGCACCCGGCACGACTCCCGGTACCGCTCGATCAGCTCCGCCAGCACCTGCTGCACCGGAATCGACCGATCCCGGCTGCCCTTCCCCTTCACGTGCAACCGCAGCTCACCCGCGCGCCCCACCAGCGACCGCGGCGTCAGCGCCCGCATCTCCGCCGCCCGCAACCCCGCCACCAGCCCCAGCGCGATCACCAGCACGTCCCGCTCTGGCCACGGGTCCCGCGCGCGCCGCGAACCCGCGGCCGCCGCCGACAGCAGCTGCTCCGGCGTTTCCTCACCCCGCAACGGCTTCGGCGTCAACGCCGGCGTCCGCGGCCGCGCCACCGCACCCATCGGATTGCCCGCCAGCAGCCCGTCCGCCACGCAGAACGTCAGGAACTGGTTCCACGTCGACCACGCCCGCAGCACCGAGCTCTTCGCGTGCCCGTCCGCGAACACCCCGAACACCGACCGCAGCGCCTGCCCGGTCAGCTCCGCCACCTCCAGATCCTCGGCCGGCCGCCCGAGCTCCGAAACCAGGAGAGTGGTGATCCCGGCCAGATCCCGCCGGTAGGCGTCAGTGGTGTGCGGCGAGTCCTTGCGCGGCCGGCGCGCGGCGAAGAAGGCTTGCTGGGCCTCGGAAACCTTCATGGTGGATCTTGTACCGTACGGCACCGACAATTCCGTTCACCGGGTGCCGTCCGATTTCATGCATAATTGCCATTATGCATGAAATGTCGGAATCGCTGGGCATCCGCTCCCGGGGGATCCGGGATCCCGCCTGACGGCCATTTCAAGCCTTCGGATGCCCAATCGGCGTACGGCGGGGCATGCGCACACATGTTCGACTGTCGACCCGGGTCGACAGCGGGCGGGTCGAGAGCTGAGCGTCGCCTGGGCAGGGCGTTGAAGGTCCGTCGGCTCGCGTTCGACCTGATATTGCCCAGTCTAGTTTCGTCACCGTGACGTTTTAGGGTCGAGTGGCAGGACATCGAAAGTGCAGCTCCAGGGGGATGTTCTCCGCGACCCCGCCGGCCTGCTGGAGGGACTCCCTGGAGGCCCCTGTGGCGCGATGCGCCCGGGCAGCGCGTCCGCTCCCGGGTGTTCTCCCAGGAGAAGCCGTCCTGGCGAAGAACTCCCGCGCACACCGGCTCTTTCACCCCTCTTGGGTGATCTCCGCAGCGTGTGCCTTAGTGCCGATAATGTACATTATGTCAAGTAATCGGGATCTGGCGCTCCCTCGTCGTCCGACAGGTCCTTCTGGACCCACGCGACGTCTCGCCAGGCTCCGTGCTTCCAGCCCACCCTGCGGTAGACGCCCACCGGTTCGAATCCCAGTGCGCGGTGAAGTCCGGCGCTCGCGTCGTTCGGCAACGTCATCCCGGCCAGCGCTCGCCGGAGCCCGCGCTCGCGCAGTCTCTCGAACAACGTCTCGTACAACGCTCGCCCCGCGCCTGTGCGGCGTCGGCCGGATTCCAGGTAGATGCTCGTCGTGCACGACCACCGGTACGCGGCGCGCTCGGCGAACGGGTGCGCGTAGGCGAACCCTGCTACCTGGCCGTCTTCTTCGAGGACGAACCAGGCGTGGGCGCCGGCGATGCGGCGGGCCATTTCGTCGGTGTCCGGTGGTTCGGTTTCGAAGGATATGGCGGTGTCGGTGACGTACGGCGCGTAGATGGCGGCACAGGCGGCCGCGTCGTCTTCGGTGGCGTCTCGGATCTTCATGGCTCATATGGTAGCCATAGATAGTCGTATAGTATCAACCCCATGACCGATCCCCTGACCGTTCGCCTTGCGGCGACCGTGCACGCCGCGCGGACGTCGCGCGGCCTCTCCTCCGCTGTCTTGGCCGAAAACTCCGGGGTGTCCCGGGCGATGATCGGGAAGATCGAACGGGGTGACGTCCAGCCGACGGCCGCGTTGCTGGCGAAGCTGTCGGCCGCGCTGGGGTTGACGTTGTCGGAGCTGATCGCGCGCGCCGAGGGTGACGAGCGGCGGGTGGTGCGGGCGGCGGAGCAGCCGGTGTGGGTGGATCCGGACAGCGGGTACCGGCGGCGGTCGCTCTCCCCCGCGTCCGGGCGTCCGCTGGAGCTGGTGGAGATCGAGCTGCCGCCGGGTGCCGAGGTGCCGTTGCCGGCGAGCACGTTCCTGCGCCAGCAGATCTGGGTGCTGGACGGGCACCTGCGGATGCGTGAGGGCGCCGAGGTGCACGAGCTGGACGTCGGGGACTGCCTGGTGCTGGGGTCCGCGCGGGACCGGGTGTTCGCGAACCCGGGGTCGCTCCCCTGCCGGTACCTGGTGGCGCTGGTCCCCCGGGCCACCTGACCAGGTGATCCCGGGTGCCGCCGGCGCGCGAGACCGCTAGCTTCGCGCGATGCGGCGTCTGCGGCGGGTCTGGATCCAGGGTGCGGAGTTCCTGCTGGTGTTGCTGGGTCTGGGGTGGCTGATCGCGCCGAACACCGGGCTGGATGTGGTGTTCCTGCTGGCGTGGGACGTGTTCGCGCTGGTGGCGATCGTGTCGCGGTGGGTGCGGATCCGGCGGTACCGGCTGGTGGAGGACGAGGCTGAGCCGTCGTGGCTGCACAGTCTTCTGGGGCGTCGGTGGAACTTCGCGGCGACGCTGGTGGTGAGTGTGGTCGGGATGACGGCGGGTGGGCTGATCCTGGTGGCGAACACTATCGCCGAAGAGGACGACGAGATGGCGTTCGTGCTGCAGATCAGCGGGGTGCCGGCGGTGCTGGCGGCGTGGATCCTGCTGCACTTCGGGTACGCGGACCGGTACGCGCACCTGCACTACCAGGCCGCTCCCGGGCCGGGGCTGCGGTTCCCGGCGACGGAGCGGCCGAACCTGCTGGATTTCGCGTACTTCGCGTTCACGGTGGGGACGTCGTTCGCGACGTCCGATGTGGAGGTCCGGGCGCGGCCGATCCGGTACACCGTGCTGACGCACAGCGTGCTGTCGTTCGTCTACAACACGGCGATCCTGGGGATCGCGGTGGGCGTGATCACCGGGAAGTGATGGCGGGGGGATCGGGTACCGGAGCGTTGACTGAAGCAATGAATCAGTGCTTCACTTCTTGACGTGCCCTACCGCCGCACCCCGAAGGTGCAGGAACGCCTCGACGCGCAGCGCGAGACGATCGTCGCCGCCGCGACCCAGCAGCTGGCCGAGCACGGCTACGGCGGGTGCTCGGTCGCCGCGGTCGCCGACCGGGCCGGGGTGGCCGTCGGCAGTGTGTACCGCCACTTCCCCACCAAGGCCGAGCTGATCGTGCACGTGTTCCGGCAGGTCGTGACGCGGGAGGTCGAGGCGGTCCGGGCGGCCTCGGCCGGGCTCGGGGATCCCGCCGAGCGGGTCCTGGCCGTGTTCGAGACGTTCGCCCAGCGGGCGCTCAAGGCACCGCGGCAGGCCTACGCCCTGCTGGCCGAGCCGGTCGACGCGCTCATCGACGCCGAACGGCTCGAGTTCCGCCGCGCGTTCACCGACGTCGTCGCCGAGCACGTCGCGGCCGGCGTGCGGGACGGGGTGCTGCCGCCGCAGGACGGCCGGCTCACCGCCGCCGCGCTGGTCGGGGCCGCCGCGGAGGTCCTGATCGGACCGTTGACCAGTGGAAACGAACAGGACGTCGCCGCGCTGCGCACGTTCGTCATTCGCGCTCTAGGAGGTTCCGATGCCCGCCACGCATGAGGTCGTCAACCAGGTCCCGCCGTTGAACGGCCACGACGTCGCCGACGACCCGGCGCTGCTCGACGGGCTCGAGCGGGCCGGTGCCGGGTGGGCCGCGGCCGAGGTGCACGAGCTGGGCCGGCTGGCCGGGACCGAGCTGGTGCAGGACTGGGGCCGGCTGGTCAACGAGAACGAGCCGGTGTTGCGCACGCACGACCGCTACGGCCACCGGATCGACGAGGTGGAGTTCCACCCGCACTGGCACGACCTGATGACGGTCGCGGTGGAGCACGGGCTGCACGGGACGCCGTGGCGGGACCCGCGTGCAGGTGTCCACGCGGCGCGCGCGGCGAAGTTCTACGTCTGGGGTCAGGTCGAGGCCGGGCACAGCTGCCCGATTTCGATGACCTACGCCGCGATTCCGGCGCTGCGGGCGAACCCGGAGCTGGCGGCGCGGTACGAGCCGCTGCTGGCGGCGACCGAGTACGACTTCGGGCTGCGGGAGCCGAGCACCAAGCGTGGGCTGATCGCGGGCATGTCGATGACCGAGAAGCAGGGCGGCTCGGACGTCCGCGCGAACACCACGACGGCGACCCCGTCGGCCGACGGCAGTTACACCCTGGTCGGGCACAAGTGGTTCACCTCCGCGCCGATGTCGGACATGTTCCTCACGCTGGCGCAGGCGCCGGGCGGGCTGTCGTGCTTCCTGCTCCCCCGCGTCCTGCCCGACGGCTCGCTCAACCCGATCCGGCTGCAGCGGCTGAAGGACAAGCTGGGCAACCGGTCCAACGCGTCGTCCGAGGTCGAGTACGACAACGCGGTCGGCTGGCTGGTCGGCGAAGAAGGCCGCGGGGTTCGCACGATCATCGAGATGGTCAACAACACCCGGCTGGACTGCGCGCTCGGTAGCGCGTCCGGGATGCGGCTGGGGGCGGTGCGCGCGGTGCACCACGCGACGCACCGGTACGCGTTCGGCAAGGCGCTGGTCGACCAGCCGCTGATGGCGAACGTGCTGGCCGACCTGGTGCTGGAGTCCGAAGCCGCGACGACGGTGGCGATGCGGCTCGCGGCCGCGGGTGACCGGCCCGGTGATCCGCAGGAGCAGGCGTTCCGGCGGCTCGGGCTGGCCGTGACGAAGTACTGGGTGTGCAAGCGGGCGCCGTCGCACGCGGCGGAGGCGCTGGAGTGCTTCGGTGGCAACGGTTACGTCGAGGAGTCCGGGATGCCGCGGCTCTACCGCGAGGCGCCGCTGATGTCGATCTGGGAGGGCTCGGGCAACGTCGCGGCGCTGGACGCGCTGCGCGCCATGGGCCGTCAGCCGGAGTCGGTGGCGGCGTTCTTCGAGGAGGTCGAGCGGGCCGCCGGTGGTGACGCGCGGCTGGACGACGCGGTCGACCGGGTGCGCAAGGAGCTGACCGACCTGGACGGGATCGAGTACCGCGCGCGGCGACTGGTGGAGTCGCTGGCTCTGGTGCTGCAGGGTTCGCTGCTGGTGCGCCACGGCCACCCGGCGGTCGCGGACGCCTTCTGCGCGTCCCGCTTCGGCGGTGACTGGGGCATCGCCTTCGGCACGCTGCCGGTGGGCGTGGACACGGGCGCGATCATCGAGCGCGCCGCGGTGCGCTAGCGGCCGAGAGCGTCGAGGGCCGCGGCGACCGCCGCGGCCCTCAGTTCGTCGACGGGGGCGTCGGGGAACTGCATGCAGACGTCCTGCAGGCCGCCGAGGGCGAGGATCGCGCGAGCGGCCTGTTCGAGCGTCGGCTCGGGGCCGCTGATCAGCTCGGTGAGCCGGGTGCGCCAGGAGAGGGCCTTGTCGATGAGCCCGAGGTCGGCCAGGGTCGGCGTCTCGGTGAGCAGCATGATGACGTCTTCGCGGTGCCGGTAGTTGAAGTCGAAGAAGCCCTCGATCAGCTCCTGGACGGGGGCGTCGCCGCGGGCCTCCTGTTCGACCAGGAACTTCTCGCCGTCGTCGAGCAGCGGCTGGACGATGCTGCGCACCAGGTCTTCGCGCGACCGGAAGTGGTAGTAGAGCGCGGGCTTGGTGATGCCGAGGCGGTCGGCGATGTCCTGGAGGCTGGTGCGCTGGACGCCGTGGCGCGTGAACAGGTCGCGCGCGGTGGCCAGGATGCGTTGCTTGGTGTCGGAGGGTTTCGGCACCGTCACAGCATAACTGACTTAACGATAGGTAAGGACTCGTGCTACAACTTACCTACCGTTAAGTCAGGGAGGTACTCATGCGGATACTCGTCCAGGGCGCCAGCATCGCGGGTCCGGTGCTGGCCCATTGGCTCGCCCGGTATGGCTTCGACGTCACAGTCGTCGAGCGCGCGCCGGCGCTGCGCAAGACCGGCGGCCACGCCGTCGACCTCTTCCGCCCGGCCATGGACATCACCGAACGGATGGGCGTGCTCCCCCACGTCGAGGCGCTGGCGACGGGGACCACCCGGATGACGCTGCACCGGGAAGGCGCGCGGCGGCCGACGCGGGTCGACCTGTCGAAGATCTTCCAGGCCACCTCGGACCGGCACGTCGAGATCATGCGCGACGACCTCAGCGAGATCTACTACGACGCCGGCCGCGACGACGTCGAGTACCTGTTCGGCGACTCGATCACCGCCGTCTCCCCCGACGGTTCGGTGACCTTCGAGCACGCCGCACCGCGGAAGTTCGACGTCGTCGTCGGGGCCGACGGGCTGCATTCGAACGTGCGACGCCTGGTGTTCGGCGAGGAAGCCGGGCAGACCCGGTTCATCGGCGCCTACCTCGCGGTGCTGTCGCTGCCCGACACCCTCGGCCTCGACGGCCAGACCGTCGCCCACCTCGGCGCCGGGCGCACCGCGGCGATCTACCGCGCCCGGCACATGGACGACGCCCGCGCGGTGTTCCTCTTCCGCCGCGACGAACCCCTCGACTACCACCACCGCGACGCCGCCCGGCAGAAGCTACTGCTCCGGGAAGCTTTCGCCGGCATGCATCCGCAGGTCGACGGCTGGTTGGCCGAGCTGGACGGCGAGCCCACGTTCTACTTCGACTCGATCACGCAGCTGCAGCGCGACACCTGGTCGAAGGGCCGCGTCACCCTGGTCGGCGACGCCGGGTACTGCCCGGGCCCGGCCGTCGGCGGCAGCACGAGCCTCGCGGTGCTCGGCGCGTACGTCCTGGCCGGCGAACTGGCGGCGGCGGGCGGTGACCACACGCGCGCGTTCGCCGCTTACGAACGGGAGATGGGTGACCTGGTGCGGAAGAGCCGGGCCTTCGCGCTGGGTGCGGCCCGGAGCCTGATCCCCGGTTCCCGCGCCGGAGTCTGGGCCCTCGCTCGCGGCGGGCAGCTGATCTCGGCGTTGCCCGCCGGGGTGACCCGGGCGATCGCGAAGCTCAACACCGGCGGCGTGCGCATGCACGACTCGATGCAGGTCAAGGACTACGCGGTCACCCCGGTCGGCTGAGCCCGCGGGGTCGTGAGTGGCACCGAGGGTTCTGGGCAGAGCTGCGTTTGCCGACCTACGCCTCGTGCTGGTCGCGGCCCGTGCGGGATAGCCGACACGCCGCGACCGAGCCGCGGACCCCGGCCAGTGGGTGACCGAATACGGGTCCGCCCTAACCCTCCTGAACACTCACGACCCCGGCCCGGCGTGCTGGTCGGCGGCCTCCTGGACGCGGGCGACGTGCCGGTCCCACCACCCGGCGTCGCCGGCGTCGTCGTGGTCGCGGCCCGGGCGGCCGTCGAGCAGCTCGCGGACGATGTCCGCGTGCCCGGCGTGGTGGGCGGTCTCCGCGATGACCCGCACCAGCAGCGAGCCGAACGTCGTCCGGCGGCGTTCCTCCGGCCACCACGCGACCGTCGCCGGGGCGTCCAGTGGCAGCTGCGCGATCGACTCGTCGGAGTGCTGCCACGCCCGGCGGTAGAGGGTGACCAGCTCCTCGCGGGTCTGCTCGGCGGTGGCCCACATGTCCGCGCTGTCCCAGACCGACTCGTCCTCCACCCACGGCAGCCGCACCGGTGCCGGGCGGCCCACGCAGTCGCCGAGGTAGCCGAATTCGCCGCTCGCGACGTGCTTGACCAGGCCCAGCAGGTTGGTCGCCGTCGGGGTCATCGGCCGGCGGATGTCGTACTCGCTCAGCCCGTCGAGCGACGCGAGCAGGCTTTCGCGCGACTCCTGGAGGTAGCGGTGCAGATCGGCGGAGAGGTCCATGCCGCGCACGCTAGCGCGGGGCACCGACAAAAAGACCGGGCGGGCGCACGGGTGAGAGCCCGCGCGCCCGCACCCCCAGTGACCCGGCGGAAGCCGCCGTCACGGGACAGGAGACAGCGAGGTCCGCGCTGGATACCGGGAATTTCAGCCCAGCAGCAGACCCGGGTCGGTCTCCGGCGCCCCGGCGGGCCACCACACCCCGTCTTCGAGGCGGTAGGGGTGCCATCGGCCGTGGTGGTCCAAGCGCAGCTGCGTCTCGCCGAGCGTGCAGTGGTTGCGCTCGAACACCGGCTCGACGTCGGCGAGCGCGGCTCGCGCGGCCGCCACCACCGGCTTCGGCGGTGTCCACGTCGTGTCGAGGACGTCGAGCCCGGCGCGGCCACCGTGCGTCCACGCCGCGACCGCCCGGTCGAACTCCGGCCCCTCACCCAGCTGCGCGGACGGGAACTGCGCGGCCATGCGGACCGTGTCCTGCCGGCGGCTCGGCCACGGCTCCCCCGCCAGCACCGCCCGGGCCTGCGCGGAGGCATTGGCTACCAGCAGCGCGAACGCCTCCGCGGGCACCCCCGGCGCGGCCGGGATCGACGGCGCGCCCGACGGCCGGAACTCCGCCAGGTCGGGCAGCTCCCCCGGCGTCCGGTCGACGTCGGCGGAGAAGGCCGCGGGCGGCGCGGTCCGGCTCTCCAGCTCCTCCCGGATCTCCCGCTCGCCCCGGCCACGCATCAGCAGCAGCACGAACGGATCGGCGTCGAGCAGCCACGACGCCTGGAACGACAACGCCGCCGCGTGCTTGCACGGCAGCTCCCAGCCCGGGCAGTCGCACTCCGGGTCCAGGTCGCCGATCACCGGCAGCAGGTGGACGCCGGCGTCGTCGGCCGCCGCCACCAGGTCCGGCGGCATGTCGCGGTCCAGCAGCGCCGCCAGGTGCCCGGCCCGCGACGCGACTCGGTCGAGGAACCGCGCCCAGTCCTCTTCGGACAGTTCCGCCAGGCTCAGCTGGGTGCGGTACGGGCCGCCGCCAGCGCTGTCCACGTCATCGACCACGGCCGCGATCCGGCCCGGGCTCACCGTGATCGGCCCGACCAGCCCGGCCGCGGCGTACCGGCGGCCCTGCTTGAGCTGCCGCAGGTCCAGCGCCGTGTCCTCCATCGCGCTCACCCACGCCCGGCCCCACCACGACGTCGCGAACCGCCCGCGCGTCCCGGTCGGCCCGAACGCGGGGAAGCCCCGCACGCGCTCGTCGGTCATCCGCGGCTCCTTAGTTCGACGAGCTCCGCGAGCTCGGTGTCGGACAGTTCGGTCAGCGCCGCCTCGCCGCCGGCCAGCACCGCGTCGGCCAGGGCCCGTTTCTCCCGCAGCATCGCCGCGATCCGGTCCTCGATGGTGCCTTCGGCGACGAGCCGGTGCACCTGCACCGGCCGGGTCTGCCCGAGCCGGTACGCGCGGTCGGTCGCCTGGTCCTCGACGGCCGGGTTCCACCAGCGGTCGAAGTGCACGACGTGGTCCGCGCGGGTCAGGTTCAGCCCGGTACCCGCCGCCTTGAGCGACAGCAGGAACACCGGCACCGCGCCGTCCTGGAACCGCTGCACCAGCTCCTCCCGGCGCGGGACCGGCGTGCCGCCGTGCAGCAGCTGCGTCCCGATCCCACGCTCGGCCAGGTGCCGCTCCAGCAGCCGGGCCATCGCGACGTACTGGGTGAACACCAGCACCGCGCCACCCTCGGCGAGGATCGTGTCCAGCAGCTCGTCGAGCAGCTCCAGCTTCCCGGAACGGCCGCCCGGCTCCTTGAGGTACTGGGCCGGGTGGTTGCAGATCTGCTTCAACGCCGTCAGCAGCTTCACGATCCGGCCGCGCCGCGCCATCCCGTCGCTCGCGGCGATGCCGGCCATCATCTCCCGCACGACCGCCTCGTACAGCGCCACCTGCTCCGGGCTGAGCGCCACCGGCCGGTCCGTCTCGGTCTTGGCCGGCAGCTCCGGCGCGATGCCCGGGTCGGACTTGCGCCGCCGCAGCAGGAACGGCCGCAGCAGCCGGGCCAGCCGCTCCGCCGTCGCCGGGTCACCCGCCTCGATCGGCTTCGCCCAGCGCGCCCGGAACTCGGCCAGCGACCCGAGCAGCCCCGGGGTCGTCCAGTCGAGGATCGCCCACAGCTCCGAGAGCGTGTTCTCCACCGGCGTGCCGGTCAGCGCCACCCGCGCCGAGGCCGGCACCAGCCGCAACGCCTTCGCCGTGCTGGAGCGGTGGTTCTTGACGTGCTGGGCCTCGTCGGCGACCAGCAACCCCCACCGGAGGGCGGCCAGCGGCGCGGGATCGGTCCGCAGCGTCCCGTAGGTGGTCAGGACGAAGCCGTCGAGGTCCTCGACGTCGTCGAGGGAGCGGGCCACGCCGTGGAATCGCCGCACCGGCACACCGGGGGCGAACCGCCGGATCTCGCGTTCCCAGTTGCCCAGCAGCGAAGCCGGGCACACCACCAAAGTCGGCCCGGCCGCCCGGTGCAGGTGCAGCGCGATGAGCGTGACCGTCTTGCCGAGACCCATGTCGTCGGCGAGGCACCCGCCGAGGCCCAGCTCGGTGACCGTCGCCAGCCACTGCAGCCCCCGCAGCTGGTAGTCCCGCAGCGACGCGGCCAGCCCGGACGGCGGCACCGGCGGTTCCGGTGGCGCGGACAGCCGCTCCCGCAGATCGGCCAGCCAGCCCTCGGTGACGACCTCGACGGGTTCGCCGTCGACCTCGGTGGTGCCGGTCAGCACGGCACCGAGCGCGTCCACCGGGGTCAGCGGCTTGAGCGTCCGCTCGCGGGCCTTCGCCGCGAGCGCCGGGTCGACGAGCACCCAGCGGTCCCGCAACCGCACCACCGGACGCCGTGCCTCGGCGAGCGCGTCCAGTTCCGCCTCGGTCAGCACCTCGCCGCCGAGCGCGAGCTGCCAGTCGAACGCCAGCGCCCGCCCGCCGCCGAAGAACGACGGCAGATCCCTCGGCGTGTCTCCTGCGACGACCACCGCGCGGGCGCTCAGCGAACCGGCCAGCTCGGCGGGCCAGTGCACGTCGATCCCGGTCGCCGCCAGCCGTGGGGCCGCGGCCGTCACCAGCTCGGTCAGGTCGTCGCCGACGAGCGCCAGCTCGTCCGGGACGGCCGAAGTGAGCAGCGGGCTCAACGCCGGCCACACCTGCGCACCCCGCCGCAACGCCAGCACGACGTCGATGCGGGCGCGCGGCCCGAACCGGCCGGTCTCCCACAGCTCCGCCGCGTCCGCGACCTGCCCGGGGTCGGCGAGGCTGCGCACCTGGACCACGGCCCGGTAGCGCCCGGCGTCGAACCCGTCGGGCGCCTCGACGCGCAGCGACACGCGGATGCCGGAGTCGAGGCCCGCGGCCAGTTCGTCCGCCCAGTCGCGGACGGCGTCGGCCCGCTGGGGCGCGACCGCGGCGAACAGCCGGGTCCCAGCGGCCTTCGCCGCGGCGGGAGTGCGGGGCAGGGTGTCGGCGACGGCGTCGAGAAACGCCCGCAGCAGCGGACCCGGCGCCCGCTCGTCCACCGGCATCGCGGCGGCGAGGTCCCGCAGCCACGCCGCTTCCGCCGGTTCGAGCGGTCCGACACGCCAGGCGTCGTGCCCGGCGTCGGTGACACCCGGCAGCAGCCGTCCCACGGCGACCAGGCGCAGCGCGGCCTTCGCCGCCGTCGCCCAGAACACCGCGGACGGTTCGGTGTCCTCGGTGGCGAGCAGTTCGCGGAGACCGTCCGTTATGGACAGTCGTCGTGCGTCGAGCAGGATGTGCCCGGCCCGAGGGGGTTCCCCGGGCCGGAAATCGGCGTTCAGTTCCCCAGCCTCCCGTATCGGCGCACGGACAACGGCACGAACACCGCGAGCAGGACCAGCGGCCAGAGCACCGCCATCAGCACCGGGTGCGTGCTCACCCAGGACGTGCCCGCGGCTCCCGGGTTGCCGAACAGCACCCGCGCGGCCGTCACCGTCGAGGACAACGGGTTCCACTCGGCCACGGTTCCCAGCCACGCCGGCATGGTCGCGGTCGCGACGAACGCGCTGGAGAGGAACCCGAACGGGAACTCCAGCGTCTGGGCGAGCGTCACCATCGACGGGTCCGTGGTCAGCAGGCCCAGGTAGATCCCGGCCCACACCAGGGTCGTTCGCAGCAGGAGCAGCAGCGCGAGCGCGGCGAGCGTCTCGCCGAGGCTGCCGTGCGGGCGCCAGCCGACCGCGAAGCCGCAGCCCAGCAGCACGGCCAGCGCGAGCACGGCGTTGACCAGGTCGGCGGCCACTCGGCCGGTGAGCACCGCCGAGGGCGCCATCGGCAGTGACCGGAACCGGTCGGTGACGCCCTTGGCCGCGTCGTCGAGCACCGCGATCATCGTCCCCGACAGCCCGAACGCCATGGTCATGCCGAACATCCCCGGCATCAGGAACTCGCGGTAGGAGCCGCCGCCCGGCACGGTCATCCCGCCGCCGAGCAGGTAGGCGAAGATCAGCACCATCAGGATCGGGAACGCCACCACCGTGGCCAGCCGGGCCGGGCGCCGCGCCAGGTGCGCGAGGTAGCGCCGGGTCAGTGTCCAGCCGTCCGTGATCGCCCAGTTCACCGCGCCACCCCCGTCCCGGTCAGCTGCAGGAACACCTCGTCGAGCGTCGGGTGCCGCAGGGCCACGTCGGCGAACGCCAGCTCGGTCGCCGCCAGTTCGCGCACCACGTCGGTCAGCATCGACGGCTCGGCCGGCGCGCTCACCCGCAGCTCCTCGGCGACCGGCTCGGTCCCGGTGACGCGGGCGAGCAGCGCCGTCGCCGCGCCCATGACGTCCGGATCGGTCAGCACCAGCTCGATCCGGGTCGCGCCGAGCGATCCCTTCAGCTCCGCCGGGGTGCCTTCGGCGATGACGCGGCCGTGTTCGACCAGCGAGATGCGGTCGGCCAGGCGATCGGCCTCCTCGAGGTACTGGGTGGTGAGCAGGACGGTCGTGCCGTCGTCGACCAGGGACCGCACCGCCTTCCACACTTCGATGCGGCTGCGCGGGTCGAGCCCGGTCGTCGGCTCGTCGAGGAACAGCACCCGCGGCGCCGCGAGCAGCGACGCGGCCAGGTCCAGCCGTCGCCGCATGCCACCGGAGCAGGCGGACACCGGCTTCGCACCGGTGCCCGCCAGGTCGAACCGCTCCAGCAGGTCGTCGGCGCGGCGGGTGGCCTCGCGGCGGCCGAGGTGGTGCAGCCGGCCGAACAGCACCAGGTTCTGGCGTCCGGACAGCAGTTCGTCGACCGCGGCCTGCTGGCCGACCAGCCCGATCGCCGAGCGGACCTTCGCCGGTTCGGTGGCGACGTCGAACCCGGCCACGCGCGCGACACCGTCGTCGTGCCGCAGGAGCGTGCTCAGTACGCGGACGGCGGTGGTCTTGCCCGCGCCGTTGGGTCCCAGCAGGCCGTGCAGGGTGCCGGCCGGGACGGACAGAGCGAACCCGTCGAGGGCGTACGCGTCGCCGTAGCGCTTGCGAAGTCCCTCGGCCTGGATCTGCAGAGTCATCTTCCCCCTTAACTCTGTACTGTGTACGAAGAAGAGGTTAGCACAACTCTGTACAACGTACGAGGATTCGGTGGGCAGAATGACCGACGTGAACACCGAGGATGACGGCGGTACCGACCCGCGACGGGTGATCGAGCTGCTCTGGGGTGTTCCCGGGCCTCCGCGACGTGGCCCGAAGCCCAAGCTGACCACGGCCGACGTCGTCAAGGCCGGTATCACCCTCGCCGACGCCGACAGCCTCGACGCGGTCACCATCCGCCACGTCGCCGAGCACCTCGGCGTCTCCCCCATGTCGCTCTACACCTACGTTCCCGGCCGGGACGAGCTGCTCGAGCTGATGATCGACCACGTCCGAGGCGAGCTGCCCGTCCCGGAACCCGGCCTCGGCTGGCGCGCGGCGCTGACCGCCATCGCCGAAGCGGCCTGGGACCACTTCCACCGGCACCCGTGGCTGCTGGAGGCCGCCACCACCCGCTCGGTCCTGGGCCCGCACAGCTTCGCCCGGTACGAGCACGAACTACGCGCGATCGACGGCATCGGCCTGGACGACGTCGAGATGGACTCCGTGATCACCATCGTCAACGGCCTTGTCCGCGCCACCGCGCGCACCTCCGTCGACGCCGCGCGCCTGGTCCGCGCCAGCGGCCTGACCGACCTGCAGTGGTGGGAGCGCGCCGCGCCGGTGCTGGCCGGTATCCCGGCCGCCGACGCGGCGAACTTCCCCCTGGCATCGCGGGTCGGCCAGGCCGCGGGCGAGACGCACAACGCCGCGTCCGACGCCGCGCACAGCTTCCGCTTCGGTCTCGCCCGCGTCCTCGACGGCATCGAGGCCCTGGTGTCAGAGCGTCAGCGGTAGCGCCGACGGCCGCCAGGTCCCGCCGTCCGGTGTGCGTGGAACGTCTTCAACGGCCAGCTCGATGTCGGGGAAGCGGCCGAACAGCGCCGACAGCGCCACCTCCGTCTGGACCCGGGCGATCGACGCGCCCAGGCAGAAGTGCGGGCCGTGCGAGAACCCCAGCTGCGCCGGCCCGGACCGGGTGACGTCGAGCCGGTCGGCCCCGTCGAACACCCGCGGGTCGCGGTCGGCGGCCACCATCGCCGCGGTCACCCGCTCACCTTCCCGGATCAGCGTGCCGTCGATCTCGACGTCCTCGCGCGCGAACCTCGGCGTGGTCAGCAGCTGCGGGCTGCACCACCGCATCAGCTCCTCCACCGCACCCGGCCACAGCGCCGGATCGTCGCGCAGCAGGGCGAGCTGGTCCGGGTGGGTGAGCAGGGCTTCGACGGCGTTGGCGATGAGGTTCACCGGCGTCTGCCCGGCCAGCACCAGGTGCCACACGAGCGTGACCAGCTCGGTGTCGGTGAGCCGGTCACCGTCCTCGGCCTGGGCGCGGACCAGGTCGCCGATGAGGTCGTCACCCGGCTCGGCCCGGCTGCGCGCGACGACGCCTTTCGCGCCCTCGACGATCACCGGGATAGCCGCGGCGAAGTCCTGGCCGATCCCGCCGGCGACCGCGGCGCCGTACTCCCGCCAGGCCGGTCGGTCCGCCGCGGGAATGCCCACCAGCTCGCAGATGACGTCCATCGGCAGGGGCCGGGCGAAGTACGGAATCAGGTCGACGACGCCGTTCTCGGCGTGCGACGGCAGCTCGTCGAGCAGCCGGTCGGTGATGGCCGCCAGGCGTGGGCGGAACTGCGCGGCGCGCTTCGGCGTGAACGCGGGCGCCACCAGCCGTCGTAGCCGCAGGTGCTCGGCACCGTCCTGCTCGGCCATCGTCCGCATGTACTCGAGGCAGTGCTCGGGGATGCCCGGCGGGCGCATGAAGCTCTCCGGCTTCACCTCGAACCGCGGGTCGGCCAGCATCGCGCGAGCCTCGGTGTAGCGGGTCAGCGCCCAGAACGGGCCGAAGCCGGGGATCACCAGCCGGGCCACCGCGCTCGCCTCGCGGGCCTGGTCGTAGGCGGTGAACGGGTCGGTGAGCACCTTGAAGTCGGTCAGGTCGATCTCGGGGATCATCGAAACTCCACATGTTCAGATCAGATGTTCTGATCATCTGGATGGTCACGGTATCTTCACCGGCAACACCGAGGCAAGGAGGACGATGGCCGGACTCAGCAGGGCGGCAACCCAGGAACGCAACCGAGCGAAGGTGCTCGCCGCGGCCCGGGACGAGTTCGCCCGGCGCGGCTTCCGCGACACCAAGATCGACGTCATCGCCGAGCGCGCCGAGCTCACCCGCGGCGCGGTCTACTCCAACTTCCCCGGCAAACGCGCGCTCTACTTCGCCGTCCTGGCCGACCTAGCCGAACACGCACCCCGGCTCGCCACGCCGCCGTCGCACCCCAGCGCGCCGGACGCCCTCGCCGCGTTCGCCCGCGCCTGGGTCGCCCGCCTCCCCCTGGCCACCGACAGCGACAGCGAAGAAGCCCGGCTCACCCGCGAGCTCCTGCCGGAGATCCTCGCCGACGAGCACACCCGCCGGCCGTTCGCGCAGCTCATGCGGATCGACGCGATCCTGCTCGGCCTCGCCCTCGAACGCCTCGCACCCGGGCGGCGCCTGGTGCGCGTCGCCGAAGCCGCGCTGACCACGCTGTACGGCGCGAGCCAGCTCGCGGCCGCCGCGCCCGGCTTCGGCGAGCCGTTCCACATCGTCACCGCCTGCGCCCGGCTGCTGGAGCTGGACCTCGGTGACGACTGGCCGGACACCCCGCCGATCACGCCCCACGCCCGGGCCGTCGACGGGCCGTGGGACCCGCCCGCCGCGCTCGACCAGCTCACCGGCGAAACCGTGCGCCCCGGCGACGGCGTCGTCACGGTCCTCGGCCTGCACCGCGCCGCCGCCTTCGAGGAAGCCGTCCGCGCCGGGGCCGACGTCACCGTCGCGCTGGTCACCAGCGACCCCGGCGAACTCGCCTCGCTGGCCCGGCTCGCCGTCGCCGACCTGCGAGTGTGCCTCGATCAGGCGTTCCCGGCGCCGCGGGAGCCGCGCCTGCGGATCGTCTCCGACGCGGGGGGCGCGCTGGCCGCGGCCGCCGGGGTCACCGCCGTCAGCGACGCCACCGAAACCGCCGTCCGCGTCGAAGGCGGCCGGATCGTCGCGCGCGCCGAGGGCTTCGGCGCCTGCCACGCCGTAGCTGTCGAATCGGGGCCGGGCCGTTCGTCGGGACGGTGACAGCAACCGGGAGGAGTGGTGGTGGACGTCGAGACCGCGGTCGCCGAAGCGTTCCGTGAGGAGTGGGGCCAGGTCGTGGCCACGCTGATCCGGATCACCGGCGACTGGGACCTCGCCGAGGAGTGCGCCCAGGAGGCCTTCGCGCTCGCCCTGCGCACCTGGCCCCGCGACGGCGTCCCGAAACGACCCGGCGCCTGGCTCACCACCACCGCGCGCAACCGCGCCACCGACCGGCTCCGGCGCGAAACCCTCGGCGCCGCCAAGCTCCGGGAGGCCGGCCGCATGCACGTCCCCGAAACACCCGAGGTTCCCGGCCACGACGACAGCGGGGTTCCCGACGACCGGCTGCGGCTGATCTTCACCTGCTGCCACCCGGCGCTGGCCACCGAAGCCCAGGTCGCGCTCGCCCTGCGCACGCTGGCCGGGCTCAGCACCGCCGAGATCGCCCGCGCGTTCCTCGTCCCGGAAGCGACCATGTCTCAGCGGCTGGTGCGGGTGAAACGCAAGATCCGCAACGCCGGCATCCCCTACCGCGTCCCGCCCGCGCACCTGCTGCCCGAACGCACCGCCGCCGTGCTCGGCGTGCTGTACCTGACGTTCAACGAGGGCTACTCCGCCAGCGCCGGACCCGACCTGCTGCGGCCCGACCTCGCCGCCGAAGCCGTCCGCCTCGGCCGTGTCCTGGCCCGGCTGATGCCCGACGAACCGGAGGTCCTCGGCCTGCTCGCGCTGATGCTGCTGCAGCACGCCCGCCGCGCGACCCGCGTCGGCCCCGGCGGCGTGCTCGTCCCGCTGGAGGAACAGGACCGCACGCGCTGGGACACGGCGTTGATCGCCGAAGGCACACAGCTGCTCGAGACGGCGTTGCGGCGACGGCACCCCGGGCCGTACCAGATCCAGGCGGCCATCGCGGCCTGTCACGCCACCGCGGCAACACCCGGCGACACCGACTGGGCCCAGATCGCCGGGCTCTACCGCGAGCTGCGCAGGTTCGTCCCCAGCGCGGTCGTCGAACTCAACCGGGCCGTCGCCGTCGGCATGGCCGACGGCCCGCTCGCCGGGCTGGCGCTGCTCGACGAGCTGGCCGTCCCGCTCGAGGGCTACCACCTGCTGCCGGCCACCCGTGCCGACTTCCTCCGCAGGCTGGGCCGCCACACCGAAGCCGCGCACTGGTACGCCACGGCCCGCGAGCTGGCCACGACCGCTGCCGAGCGCAGCTACCTCACCCGGAGAATTTCCGAAGCGGTGTCGGTCCCGGGCGGGCCCGATCGTCGGGAGAGCGAACCCCGACCTCCGGAGGAAACGCCATGACCACCCTCGCCGTCCGCGGCGCCACGCTCACCTACGACGTCACCGGCAGCGGTCCCGCGCTGCTGCTGGTCCCCGGCGGCCCCGCCGACGCTTCGGTGTTCACGCCGATCCGGCCGCTGCTGGCCGAAACCCACACCGTCGTCACGTTCGACCCGCGCGGCCTGTCCCGCAGCCCGCTCGACGGCGAACCGGGTGACGACGTCGTCCGCGAACACGCCGACGACGTGCACCGGCTGCTCACCGAGATCGGCCCCGCCGACGTCTTCGCCAACAGCGGCGGCGCCATCACGATGCTCGAACACCTCGTGCGCCACCCCGGCCAGGTCGGCACGGTCGTCCTGCACGAACCCCCGGTCACGCGTTACCTGCCCGCGGGTGCCCTCGACGGGCCCGACATCCCGGCGCTGTACCGCGAACAGGGCATCGGCCCGGCCTTCGCCGCGTTCATGGCGCTCGTGGGCGTCGACCCGGCCCCACCGCTCGACCCGGGCGCCGAAGGCAACTTCACCTACTTCTTCGGCCACCTCATGGCCGCCGTCGGCGCCTACGACCCGGACCTCGACGCCCTCCGCGCGGTGACCACCCGCCTGGTCGTCGCCGTCGGCGAGAAGAGCGTCGGACAGTCCGCTCACGAAGCGGGCCTGGGTCTCGCCGCCGCCCTCGGCCTGACCGCCGAACCGTTTCCCGGCGACCACGGCGGGTTCCTCGCCGAACCCGCCGCCTTCGCCGCACACCTGCGCGAAGTCCTGGAAGGACACTGAAGTGCAGTACCTGCTCATGATCTGCGGCGACGAGACCGCCGAGGAACACCAGTACGACGGCTGCGACGGCTGGGGTGAAGACCTCGAACGCCGTGGCAAGATCCGCGGCGGGGGCGGCCTGCGCCCGCCGTCGGAAGCCACCACCATCCGCGTCCGCGACGGCGAAGTCCTGCTGACGGACGGGCCGTTCACCGAGGCCAAGGAACAGGTCGGCGGCTACGTCGTGCTCGACTGCGACGACCTCGACGAAGCCCTCGAGATCGCGGCCAAGCACCCGGCGGCCACCTACGGCAGTATCGAGGTCCGTCCCATCCGGCCGCCTGAGGAGTTCGCCTGATGCCGTCCATCGTGGACCGGCCCGCCCAGCGTTACGTCGCCGAGCGCGCCACCCTCGGGATCCCGGAGTTCCCGCGGATCGCCGACCGGCTCCCGCCGCTGATCGGCACCCTGGCCGGCCAGGGGATCACCCTGGCCGGGGCGCCATTCTTCCGCTACCGCGTCATCCACCCCGGGATGCGCTTCACCGTCGAGGCCGGCGTCCCGATCGAGGGTGACTTCGCCCCGGCGGAACCGGCGTTCACGGGCGAGCTGCCCGCCGGGAAGTACGTCCTCGACACCTATGTCGGCGCTCCGGACGGCCTGGCCGCCGCGACGCAGTCGGTGCTGACCTGGGGCGACGCCGAGGGCGTCACGTGGGACCGCACCGAGGGCCCCGACGGCGAGGAGTGGGGCTGCCGCCTGGAAGTGCTGCGCACCAACCCGCTGGAGGTGCCCGACCCGGCGCAGTGGGTCACCGACCTGCTCTTCCGCCTGGCCGACTGACCTGCCTCGTGAGTGCGTAACAGTGTTCTAACACTGTTACGCACTCACGACCGGTCAGCCACGGCGGGTGAGCACCGCGGCGACCAGGCAGCCGAAGCCCGCCGTGCTCGCGATGGTGCGCAGTACGTTCCAGCGCACCCACGACGTCTCGAACTGCGCCCGCAGTGCCGCGTAGTCGGTTCCGCCGCTCTCCAGCGCGTTGTTGAGCGGGATGTTCAGCGCCCCGGTGATCACCAGCATCGCCGCCAGGCATGCGAACCCCGCGATCACCCACGGCCGCGGCCCCGGGTTGAGGAAGAT
Organism: Amycolatopsis sp. NPDC049252; assembly: GCF_043197175.1. NCBI lineage: Bacteria > Bacillati > Actinomycetota > Actinomycetes > Pseudonocardiales > Pseudonocardiaceae > Amycolatopsis > Amycolatopsis sp. NPDC049252. Next base: position 31,772 of record NZ_JBICSQ010000052.1, on the reverse strand, counting down.
CGCGACACCCGCCAGCAGCGGCGCCCCGAGGAACGTGAGCATGAAGACCGGGTTGACGATCGCGACGTTGATCCCGCGCATCGCCTCGACGAACGTCCTGTCGTCACCGCGCGCCAGCCCCGGCATCACCGAGCACGAATAGGCGTAGAACAGCCCCGCGAGCAACCCGGCCGCGACCACCGCGGCCACCAGCACCACCGTCGACATCGGTGTCACCTTCCCCTTCACCGGGCCCAGACCCCGGTCGCCGCCGCGTCCCGCGCGAACTCGGCGAAATCCGTCGCCGGACGGCCCAGCACCCGCTCGACGTCGTGCGTCACCGACTCGTTGCGCCCGTCGAGCACCCGGGAAAACAGCTCGGTCAGCGCGCCGGCCTCCTCCGCCGGGACGCCGTATTCGACGGCCGCGGCCGCGTAGTCCTCCGCGGAAACCGGAACATAGCGGACATCCCGGCCCGACGCGGCCGAAATATCGGCGGCGGCGTCGGCGAAGCTCAGCAGCCGCGGCCCGGTCAGTTCGTACCGCCGGCCCGTGTGCCCGGGCTCGGTCAGCACCTTCACCGCCACCTCGGCGATGTCACGGGCGTCGAGGAACGGCTCGGTCACCGCGCCCGCGGGCAGGGCGATCTCGCCGCTCCGGACGGCGTCGAGCAGGAAGTGCTCGCTGAAGTTCTGGGCGAACCAGCTGCAGCGCAGGACCGTCCAGCCGGTGCCGGCGTCGGCGACGATCTGCTCGCACGCCTCGGCTTCCTCCTCACCGCGGCCGGAGAGCAGCACCAGGTGGCGCACGCCTTCGGCGACGGCCAGCGCGGTGAACGCCCGGATGTCGTCGGCCGCGCCGGGCACGACCAGGTCGGGGTAGTAGGTCAGGTAGACCGCGTCGACGCCCTTGAGCACCGGGCCCCAGGTGTCACGGTCGGCCCACTCGAACGGCGGCGCGCCCCGCCGCGACGTGATCCGCACCGGCAGGTCGCGCTCCCGCAGCCGGTCCGCCACCCGGCGCCCGGTCTTGCCGGTGCCGCCCACCACAAGAAAGTTCGTTGTCATGGCTGTGAGTCAACCGGGCCACGGTGAGACTCTCCATGGTTCAGAGACTCGATAGCATGTTTCATCGTCTACACTCGGGCGCATGGATCCGCTCGCCGCTCTGCTCGACGGCCCCCGCGCGCACGGCGCGTTCCTGCTGCGGTCGGTGCTGACCCCGCCGTGGTCGCTGCGGATCGAGGACCAGGCGCCGCTGACCGTCGTCTCGGTCGTGCGCGGCGAAGCGTGGATCGTGCCCGACGCCGGCGAAGCCGTCCTGCTGCGCGAAGGCGACGTCGCGATCGCGCGCGGCCCGGACCCCTACCTCGTCGCCGACCACCCCGAGACGCCGCCGCAGGCGCTGATCCTGCCCGGGCAGGAATGCCGCACGCCCGACGGCGGGCACCTCACCGACTACGCCGACCTCGGCGTCCGGACCTGGGGCCACGGCACCGACGGCCCGGTCGTGCTGCTCACCGGTACCTACGGCATGGAAGGCGAGCTCAGCAAACGGCTGTTGGCGGCCCTGCCGGTGCTGATCGTGCTGCGCGCCACCGACTGGCCGACCCCGCTGGTCGGACTGCTGGCCGGGGAGATCGGCAAGGACGTCCCCGGCCAGGAAGCCGTCCTCGACCGGCTGCTGGACCTGCTGCTCATCGCGGCGCTGCGGGCCTGGTTCGACCGGCCCGACACCAGCGCACCCGCCTGGTACCGCGCCCATGACGACCCGATCGTCGGCCAGGCCTTGCGGTTGCTGCAGCACCAACCGGCCGAACCGTGGACGGTCGCCAAGCTCGCCGCCAACACGGGCGTCTCCCGTGCCGCACTGGCCCGCCGGTTCGCCGCGACGGTCGGCGAAACGCCGATGGCCTACCTGGCCGGCTGGCGGCTCGCCCTCGCCGCGGACCTGCTGCGCCAGCACCGGGACGCGACGATCGGCGCGGTCGCCCACCAGGTCGGCTACGGCAGCGCGTTCGCGTTGAGCGCGGCGTTCAAGCGCGAGTTCGGCGTCAGCCCGCAGCAGTACCGGGTGCCAGCCGGGTGAGCGCTTCGCCGGTGGCGCCGTCGAACGGGACAGAGCTGTGCTCGTGGACGATCTTCCAGCCGCCGCCGCCGCCGTCGTCGCGGCGGAGGCCGGCAGTCGAGCGGACCCACATCGCGACGTCGGTTCCGTCGAGCATCGTGCCGCGGACGTGGAACAGGTAGGACGCGAAGGCGACGTCGCCGTCGGCGACCACGTCCAGGTCGCGGATGTCCAGCTCGATCGCCGACCGGTAGGCGCCGAACCACTCCTGAAGCCGAGCCCGCTCCGCGTCCCGGCCTGTGTCGCGCAGCGGACCGACCGCGTCGAACAGGGTGACGTCCTCGGCGTAGCAGGCGAGGAGCGCGTCGAGGTCCTTCGCCGCTACGGCCGCTACGCGGGACTCGATCAGCGCCGTGGGGGTCATTTCAGCTCCTCGCCCAGCTTGTCCAGCCAGTCGCCGGTGCCCTGCTCACGCCAGGCGGGTTCCTCCGCGCCGTCGAGGAAGGTGCCTTGTTCGGTGAGGACCAGGCGGGTGCCGTCGCCGTCGGGGACCAGCTCGACGGTGGTCGTCGAGACGGTCGCGAGGGTGTCGCCGCCGGTCAGCGTGGTGGAGTAGACGATCCGCTCACCCGGCACGATGTCGTGGTAGGTCGAGGTCGCCGCCAGCTTGGTGCCGTTCGGCGCGGTTCCCGTGGTCACCTCGCGGCCCCCGGTGCGGAAGTCCAGCTCGTGCGTTTCCCCGCCGTACCAGCGGGCTTTCGCGGCGGGATCCGCCCAGGCGTCGAACACCCGCGACAGCGGTGCGGTGTAGGTCCGTTCCAACGTGAACGTGGCGTGCGTGACGGTCATGTCGTGCTCCCTTCGGAGGTGCCGGGCCCGTCGAGGACGTCGCCGAGCCGGTCGAGCCTGCCTTCCCACGCGGTGCGCTGGTGCCCGAGCCAGTGCTCGCCGGCGCGCAGCACCTCCGGCTCGATCCGGCAGGTGCGCACCCGGCCGACCTTCTCCGAGCGCACGATCCCGGCCGTCTCGAGCACCTGCAGGTGCTGCACGACGGCGGCGAGCGACATGGTCAGCGGAGCGGCCAGCTCACTGACCGACGCCGGGCCACGCACGAGCCGCTCCACCAGGGCCCGCCGGGTGCGGTCCCCCAGGGCGCGGAACACCAGGTCCAGCGCCTCGTCATGGTTAAGCATCTACTTAAGTTAAGTTCGCTCGGCTCATTGGTCAAGTAACTGCTTAAGTGTTGCCGGAACGTCTGTGTCCTTCAGGGCTGCACGTACCTGGCTCAGGCGATGGTCGGCGGCGTCCGCCCGGGCAGTGCAGGTGCGCAGCTCGGCGCCCAGGTTCGTGGTGGTCTCGTGCATGGATCGGACGGTTTGCTCGTGGGCCGCCTGGACCTCGGCGAGCCGCTGGTCGAAGCCGGCCCGGAGGCGTCCGGCCTCGGCCTGAGCGCGCGCCGCGGCTTCCTGGCTGGCCTTCGCGGTGTCCTCGCGCGCCTTCGCGTGCTCCTCACGTGCGGCGTCGAGCTTCTGTGAGACGGCTTCTGCTCGGGTTTCGGCGGCCTCGGCGCGGGCGGTCGCGGCTTGCGCTCGGAGGTTGGCGTCCTGACTGCGGGCACGTTCCTCGTCTAGCGCGGTGCAGGTGGCCGTGAGCTCGGCGGTGAGGGTGGCGATCGTCGTGGCCCGTTCCCCGGCGAGGGCCGCGGACGCTTCGGCCCGCTCGGCGACGCGGGCGAGTTCGTCCCGGACGGCGGCCAGCTGCCCTTCGGCCCGCTGCTGCTCCTGGACAGCAGCCTTCCGCACCGCGCGTTCCTGGTCACGCTCGCGGACGGCGGCCGTCTTTTCCTTCTCGGCGACGGCCGCCTGCTGCGTGGCCTCTTCGGCGAGGTCCCGGGCCTGGGCGGCTTCGGCGTCGGCCCGGCCGCGCTGGAGACGGTGCTCGTCGGCCTCGGCCAGGGCGGCGTCCCGTTCGGCGAGGGCGGTGGCGGTGGTGGCCTCGAGCTGGTGGCGCAGGGTCGTCAGCGTCTCCACGAGCCCGCGCGCCGGTTCCAGCACCCGGTCGACCTGGCCCGCCAGCGCCGTGACGGCGGTGTCGTCGAGCGCGGTGTCGCTCTCCCGGAGGGACTCGGCGTCCGCCAGGACCGCTTCGGCATCGCGGCAAGTGAGGTTCCGCCGTCCCCAGGTCTTCCCGTCCTGGCAGAACCGAGCCCGGCTCCCCCGGCCCACAGCGGGTGGCAGTGCCGCTCCGCAGCGGCGGTACTCGCAAACCCGGGCTTGACCAGCGTCTTCCGTCATGATCGAGACCCTATCAAACCTTCTAATCAGAATTAGAAGCTACCGTTCTAAATCAGAAGATAGACGAAGACGTGCTTGAGTTTGGATAAGGTCACATATCCAAACTCAGATGAGCCCGATGGCCCGCCGGGGACTTGAGGGGCACTGGGAGGCCCTCGAAAAACTGGGTGCCCCCTCCGGAAGCCTTCCGGAGGGGGCAGGTCGCTTACTTGGAGAGAGACCCGCTGACGTAGAGCACGCCGCCCATCCGCAGGTCGTCGTCCTTCAGCGGAAGGTTGTGGGTGGCCAGCAGCTCCCGGATGGTCCTCCCCTCCAGGCTCCAGCCGAGGCCGGTCAGGTAGGGAGCCGCCTCGTTGCGCTCACCGAAGTAACGCACCTTCGCCATGTCGGCCTCGAAACCCTGCGCACGCCAGCGTTCGGCCGTGCGGTTCAGGCTCGCCTTCGTCGCTTCCTCGTCCCCCGGCTTCGGGTTGGGCCTGCTCTCGGTGGCCACCCGGCTGCCCGGCGCGCTGAGTGCGGTGATGGTGTCCAGCAGGCGGTCCTGCGCCTCCGGCGGCAGGTAACCCAGCAGGCCTTCGGCGCTCCACGCGGTCGGCCGGGTCGAAGCCGGCGGTGCGGAGTGCGGCGGGCCAGTCGTCACGCAGATCGACCGCGGCCACCCGGCGCTCGGCGGTGGGCGCGGCGCCCAGCTCGGCCAGAGTGCGGGTCTTGAACTCGACGACCTGCGGCTGGTCGAGTTCGTACACCACGGTGCCGGTGGGCCAGGCCAGCCGGTACGCGCGGGAATCCAGCCCCGAGGCCAGGATCACGGCCTGCCTGATGCCGGCGTTCGCCGCGTCGAGGAAGAAGTCGTCGTAGAACCTGGTCCGGACCTTGGCCACGTCGATCGCCGACTGCTCGACCAGGTCGCCGGGAGGCAGCTCACCGCTGGCCAGCCGGGTCAGGAGGTCGACGCCGACCGCCCGGACGAGCGGCTCGGCGAACGGGTCGTCGATGAGCGACCGATCCTCACGGGTCGCGATCGCCCGGGCCGCGGCCGCCGCGGTGGCGGTCGTGCCGACGCTGGACGCCAGGTCCCAGGTGTCGCCGTCGTGCCTGGTGGAAGTCATGTGCTGCCCCGTCTTTCGCCGTGCCTGCCCGTGCGCGAGGCGATCCTAGGGCGCGGGCTCGCGACCGTTGGGTCGCCATCGCGCTGCGGCAGGAGATCCCTCACTCGGGCTGGGACTCGATCACTCCGCCAGGCGTGGGTGCCGCAGGGGCGAGGGTTCTCGACCGTGGGGTCACCTCTGGGGTGTGGCCGCGGCCTGAGCCCGTTTCCGTTGCAGCAGCGCCTTTTCCGTGGTGTTGCCGGTCAGCTCGATCGCCGTCGTGTACGCCGTGATCGCGTCTTCGGTGCGGCCCAGGCGGTCGAGCAGGTCCGCGCGGATCGCGTGGAACAGGGGGAACGCGGCGAGGTCGAGGGCGTCAACCAGGGCCAGGGCATCGGCGGGCCCGTCGACCTCCGCGACGGCGACCGCCCGGTTGAGCGCCACCACCGGGGTCGGGGTGAGCACGAGGAGCTGGTCGTAGAGCTGCTTGACCTGTGCCCAGTCCGTGGGGGCGTCGCTGTGCACGGCGTTGATCGCCGCCTGGACCTGGTACGGGCCCGGCTGGTTCCGTCGCAGGCAGCGGCGGACGATCTCCTGGCCCTCGGCGATCTGGCCGGCGTCCCACCGGGAACGGTCCTGGTCGGCGAGGAGGACGAGGTCGCCGTCGGCGGTGGTGCGGGCGGCGCGTCGGGAGTCGATGAGCAGCATCAACGCGAGCAGGCCCCAGACCTCGGGTTCGTCCGGCATCAGGCTGCTCAGCACCCGGGTGAGGCGAATCGCCTCGCGGCAGAGGTCTTCGCGGACCAGTTCGTCGCCGGCGCTGGCGGTGTAGCCCTCGGTGAAGATCAGGTAGAGCACGGCGAGCACCGCCGACAGCCGGCCGGGCAGGTCGGCGGCCTGGGGGACGCGGTACGGGATGCCGGCGTCGCGGATCTTGTTCTTCGCGCGGACGATGCGCTGGGCCATGGTGGGTTCGCCGACCAGGAACGCGTCCGCGATCTCGGCGGTGGTCAGGCCGCCGAGCAGCCGCAGGGTCAGCGCGACCTGACCGGTGCGGGCCAGCGCCGGGTGACAGCAGGTGAAGATCAGGCGGAGCCGGTCGTCGGGGACGGCGCCCTCCTCGACTGGCTCGGTCTCGGCGTGCAGCAGCGCGGCCTGGGCGTGCTTGTCCTCGCGCCCGGCCTCGCGGCGCAGCCGGTCGATGGCCCGGTTGCGGGCGGTGGTGATGATCCAGCCGGCCGGACTCGGCGGCACGCCGGTCTCCGGCCAGCGCCGGACGGCCTCGGCGAACGCGTCCTGAACGGCGTCCTCGGCGATGTCGATGCTCCCGAAGACGCGCACCAGCACGGACACCGCCCGGCCGTACTCCTCGGCGAAAACGCGTTCGACGCTCATGTGCCGTCGTTGAAGGGCCGCACCTCGACGGGCAGGGGTGCGACGGCGTCGGCGAGCCGGCGGCCCCACGCGAGGGCGGCGTCGTGGTCGGGCGCGGAGATGATGGTGAACCCGCCGAGGTGTTCGCGGCCTTCGGCGAAGGGCCCGTCGGTGACGAGCGGCTCCGCGGCCCGCACGACGGTGGCGGACGACGGCGGGTGCAGTCCCCCGGCGAACACCCAGGCCCCGGCCGCCTTGAGGTCGGCGTTGAGCGCGTCGAGCTTCTTGGTGACCTCGGCGAGCACTTCCGGCGGCGGGGTCGGGCCGTCGGGCTGGTAGATGCTGAGCAGGTAGTGCGTCACGGCAGGATCATGGCATGAGGACGGTGACCGTCCGCGGTACGCGGGGACCCGCCGTGCTGCTGGTGCACTCCCTCGGCCTGGACCGGTGCTCGACCGGCTCGCCAAGGGACGCCGGGCGACGCACCCAAGCCGTTCACCATGGCCGCCACCGCCGCCGACCTGGTGGCCGTGTTGGACGCGCTCGGGGTGGAGGCCGCGCACGTCGCCGGGTTGTCGCTGGGCGGAGCGATCGCGCAGGCCGTCGCGGTCGCCGCACCTGAACGGTTCGCATCGCTGACGCTGATGGCCGCGCCAGACCGGCCCGTACCCGAGGCGATCGAGGAGCGCGCCCCGGATCGCCGAGACCGAGGCATGGCCGCGCTGGTCGAGCTGGCCCTGGGGCGCTGGTTCACCGCGACCGAGCTCGCCGTCGACAGCGAGGGTGTGCGGTACGCCCGTGAGTGCGTCGCCTCGTTCGATCCGGCCACCTGGGCGGCGATCGCCGGCGGCGCGGACGCGTCGATCCCGGTCGACGGCGGGGCGCGGTTCGCGGTGCTGCCCGGCGCGCCGCACATCCAGCCGCTGGAATGCCCCGAAGCGGTGGCCGACGCCGTGGGCGGGTTCCTGCCCGCGGAGATCGACATCCCGTAACCTCGGCGCGTGCCTGGCGACCTGGAACCGGTGACCGACGCGGCCCTGGCCGCCGCGAGCCCGGAAGACCGGCTCGCGCTGCTGGACGAGGCCGCGGCGCGGCACGTCGACGGGCAGCGGCCGCCCAACACGCTCAAGGCGTACGCGCAGGACTGGCAGGTGTGGCAGGACTACACGGCCGAGACCGGGATTCCGCCGCTGTCGGCGTCGATCGGCGCGCTGACCGGGTTCGTCGTGTGGCTCGAACGCGGCCGGACGCTGCGCCCGGACGAACGGGCCGTGCCCGAGGTGCCGGAGCGGGCCGCGCCGGCGGCGCCGTCGACGATCGAACGGCGGCTGACCGGCGCGCTCGCCGGGCTGCGGCACCACAGGGTCGTCATCGACACCGAAGCGAGCCGCGCGGCGTGGCGAGCGCTGAAGGGGTACCGGCAGCGGCTCGCGCGGGAAGGCGTCAAGCGCGGCCGCGGCAAGGCCACCATGGTCACGCTCGCCGACCTGCGGGCGATGTCGCGCGCCTGCCCGGACACCCTCGCCGGCGCCCGTGACCGGGCGATGCTGCTGATCGGGTTCCCGATCGCCGCACGGTGCTCGGACCTGGCGAACCTGCTGGTCACCGACGTCGAGCCGGTCGACGACCGGGGCCTGTCGGTGACCGTGCGGCACGGCAAGAGCACCGGTGCCATGGTCGTGCCGCGCCGGGAGAGCCCGGACACCGATCCGGTCCGGGCGTGGCACGCGTGGCGCTCGGGCGCCGGGATCGGCGACGGGCCCGCGTTCCGCCGGGTCGACCGGCACGGCAACGTCGGGGTGCCGGCGCTGAGCACGACCGGCGTCAACCAGATCCTCACCCGGGCCGGCGTCCGCGCCGGGCTGCCGTACCCGGTGACCGGGCACTCCCTGCGGTCCGGGTTCGCCACCGAGGCGCGCCGGGCCGGGGCCGACGACCTCGCGATCGCCGATCAGGGCCGCTGGGTGCGCGGCAGCCGGGCGTTGTACGAGTACATCCGCCGCGTCGACCAGTGGGACGACAACGCGGCGGGCGTGCTCGACCTCTGATCACCGGGTCAGCTGCCCTTTCGTCGCGCCGACGACCTGGCCGTCGAGGCGGGCGAGCCAGCTGCCGCAGACGCAGCGCACGTACTCGAGCCGGCGGGAAACGGGCTGGGCCACGGGCAGGTCGGCGAGCGGCCAGCCGCAGCGGGGGCAGCGGTGGATGTCCATGCCCCGATCGTGCTGTAATGACTTAGTGCACTTCAACCCTTACGGCGGTCCGGCCGCGCAGGTCGCCGCCGACCTGGTCAACGCCGGGCCGGCGGGTGAGCTGGTCGACGCGATGGTCCGCAACGGCATGTCCATCACCGCGCTGACCGACGACGAGGCCACTCGCATCGGCGCCTGGGCCGCCCGGCTGCGCCCGGTGTTCGCAGCGATGCCTGCCGAGCGCGTCAGCCTGGTCAACGCGCTGCTCGCGGAGTCGGCGTGCCGGCCGTACATCACCAGTCACGACGGCAAACCGCCGCACCTGCACTACTCCGAGGAGGACGCCGGCCCGGTCGGCCGCGTCCGCGCCTACACCTCCGGCGGCCTCGCCCACCTGGTGTGCGAGGCGCCGGATCGCCTCGGCATCTGCGGCCGCGAAGGCTGCGAAACGGCGTACGTGGACACCTCCCGCAACGGCCGCCGCCGGTTCTGTTCGACCCGCTGCGCGACCCGCGTCCACGTCGCCGACCACCGCGCCCGGCAGCTCACCGCCTAGGCGAAGACCTTCGAGAGCCACGTCTCCCCATCGCGGACATCGGTGCCGCCGAAGTGCTTCCCCGGTTCCCTCACGGTGACTTCGCCGCCCGTAGAACGTCAGCCCGGTCTCTCGGCCACCGACGCGGCTCGTACCGGATGGGCCACGACTTCGAGGTCGTCATCCGGCCGGAGACTTTTCCGCTCGCCAGGCGAGGACCATCGGGCTGGGCTCGCCGCCCTCGGCGAACCGCTCGAACGTCAGGCCCGCGTCGAGGACCGCGTGCAGCAGTTCGGGCAGCGGCAGGTGCGCGGCGCCGACCTTGTCGCGCAGGCCCTGGTCGGTCCACGACGCCGTCGTCCAGCCGGCCTCCCGGTACCCGGGCCGGATCACGACGGCGCGTTCGTCGGAGCGGTCGGCGAACCCGCCGCAGAAGCACGGGTGCACGCCGACGTGCACGAACACCCCGCCGGGGCGCCAGGACGCGGGCGACTTCGCGGAGCACGGCCGGGTACGCGGGCATGTCGGTGTGCACCATGACCGCCACGCCGGCGGGCAGCGACCCGGACGCGAACGGCAGAGCCCCGGCGTCACCCCGCACGACCGGCAACCGGCCGGACGCGTACCGCAGCATGCCTTCGGAGACGTCGACCCCGAGCGGGGTCCAGCCGAGGGACCGGATCAACTCCGAGTGGACGCCGGTCCCGCAGCCCACCTCCAGGCAGGGCCCGTCGCCCGGCCCGAGCAGCTCTCGCACGGCAGGCCGGATGGCGAGGGGATCTTCGCGCTGCCCGGCCAGGAAGGACGTCTCGTACCACTCGGCGATCGCGTCGTAAGCCGTCATGCTTCCCGTGTACCGGCTCGCGCGGACGCCGAGCCAGGGATTCCGCGACGGGCGGAACCGGGTCTCGGGTGATCGGCGTCGCTGCTTAGACTGGATCACATGAGCAAGCGCTTAGTGGCACTGGGGGACTCGTTCACCGAGGGCGTCGGGGACGACGATCCGGCCGCTCCGAACGGGGTGCGCGGCTGGGCCGACCGCGTCGCCGAGGAGCTCGCGGCCCACGAGCCGGGCTTCCGGTACGCCAATCTGGCCATCCGCGGGAAGCTGATGGGGCAGGTGCTCGCCGAGCAGCTCGAGCCGGCCTTGGCGATGGAGCCCGACCTCGTGACGCTCTACGCGGGCGGCAACGACCTGATGCGGCCCAAGGTCGACGTCGACGCGCTGACCGACGCCTACGAAGCCGCCGTCGCCCGGATCCGCGCGACCGGGGCCCGGCTCGTGCTGTTCACCGGGGTCGACGGCGTCGAGGACCCGCTGTTCCGCACCATCCGCGGCCGGGTCGCGATCTACAACGAGAACGTCCGCGGCATCGCGGCCCGCCACGGTGCGCTGCTGGTGGACATGTGGGCCATGCGGCAGCTGCGCGACCGGCGGCGCTGGGCCCCGGACCGCTTGCACCTCAACGCTTCCGGCCACACCGAGGTCGCCATGGCGGTGCTGGACGTCCTCGACGTACCGCACCAGCTCACCGCGGCCGAGCTGGGCCCGCGCGAAGTGCTCAGCCCGGCCGAGCGGCGCAGCCAGAACCTGCGCTGGGCGCAGGAGCACGCCGTGCCGTGGGTGCGGCGGCGCCTGCGCGGCGAGTCGTCCGGGGACACCATGACCGCGAAGCGGCCGGCGCTGGAGCCGGTCGGCTCAGCGGCTCTCCCCCGCTGACGCGCGCGGGCGCAGCCCGTCGAAGAGGATCGCCACGGCCCGGTCGCGCAGGCGCGCGTCCGGGCCGGCGTACTCGGCGGCCCGCGCGGTGCCGATGATCACCGTGATCAGCTCGCCGACGACGAGGTCGTCGCGGACCGCGCCGGCGCCCTGCGCCCGCGAGAGCAGCACACCCAGCGACTCGATCAGCCGGGCGCCGATGCCGGACTCCGCCTTCGGCACGGTGACCCCGGCCGCGGTGAGCGCTTCGAAGTAGGCGTTCTTCGCGCTGGACATCTCGATCCAGCTGGTCAGGAACGTGAAGAAAGCGCCACCCGGGTCGGCGGAGTCCGCCGCGACGACGGTTTCGGCCTCGTCGACGAACCGCTGCAGCCGGTTGTAGAGCACGGCTTCGAGGAGGGCTTCCTTCGTCGGGAAGTGCCGGAAGACGGTGCCGATGCCGACGCCGGCCGCGCGGGCGACCTCTTCGGTCGGCGCGCCGGTGCCCTTGGTGGCGAACACGGTCTCGGCGGCGTCCAGCACGCGCGCCCGGTTGCGCCGGGCGTCCGCGCGCAGCGGCTTCGACGCGTGGGGATCAGCGGCGGCGGGGGTCACCACCCGATGGTAGCCGTGCTTACCCGGGCAGCGTGTCCAGCAGCCGGGCGAGGGCCCGCGGCACGTGGGAGCGCCAGCCGCCGCCCATGATCCGCCGCGACATCCGCTGGAACTCGTCGTCGGGGTCGAAGCCCTCGTGGCTGAGGAAGAGCCGGGTGCCGGTGCCTTCGGGCTCGAGCCGCCAGGTGACCGTCCACTGCGGACCCCAGCGGATGCTGAGCTTGCGTTCCGGCTCGACCTCCAGGACCTCGCACTCCACCGGGCCGCCGGCGAACCCGGCCGCGGGCACCGGCTCGGCCAGCAGCTCGAACCGGTGGCCCACCACGGGTTTGATGTCGTTGGGCATGTCGATCCAGCGCTCCAGCAGGTCCGGCTCGGTGAGCGCGCGCCACACCTTGCGGGCCGGGTGGGCGAGGAACTGGTCGACGTGGATCGCCGTCGGGTCGTCGTCGGTCACAGGTCCTCTTCCTCGTCGAGCAGGTCACGCAGGTTGGCGAGCTTGCTCCGCCAGAAGCGTTCGTACGGGGTGAGCCAGTCCGCGACCTCTTCGAGCGGAGCGGCTTCCAGACGGTAGACGCGGTTGCGGCCCTGCCGCTGTTCGTCGACCAGGCCCGCTTCCCGAAGCACCCGAAGGTGTTCCGAGAGGCTGGGGCGGGCCATCGCGAACCGCTCGGCGATCGCGCCCGCGGCCATCGGGCCGTCGAGCAGCAGCCGCAGCACCTCCCGGCGCGCGGGGCTGGCCAGCGCGGCGAAGACGTCGTCGTTGACCGGCACTAGCGCGGCCAGTTGCCGAAGTCGGACGCCTCGAGCAGGCCGATGCCGTGGCCGTCGAGGTCCCGCAGCGACGTGGCCCGGCCCCACGGCCGCTCCTCCGGCTCGGCAACCTCGACCCCGGCCGCCCGCAGCGCGGCGACGTCCGCGTCGAGGTCGGTGGTCTGCAGCTGGAAGTGCCGCGGCCCGGCCTCGATCCCGGTGACCTGCTGGTCGGTGAGCACCAGGCCGGTCCGCGCGCCCTTGGGGGCCACCATCACGAAGTGGCCGCCCTCGGGCGTGCGCCGGTCGACGAGCGCCTCGAAGCCGAGTTTCCCGACGTAGAAATCCCGTGCGCGGGCGTGGTCGGCGACGGGCAGGGTCAGGAACTGCACGTGGGTGATCGTCATGCGGCCGACAATACGTAGGATATCTCCTACATGTCAACGGGGGTGCCGAACCACCGCTCCGAAGCCGAGCGCAGCGCCTTGCGATCGGCGTCGCCGGGCTCCACCGCGCTCGTCGCCCAGGCCACGTACCCGTCGGGCCGGATCAGCATCGCGGTCGCGTCCGGAGCGGCCTTCCCGGTGACGACGTCGACGCGGTCGGTCCAGCCTCGCAGCTCGTCGCCGAGCGAGGCCGCCGGGGTCAGGTCCAGCAGCAGCGGCCGGGCCGTCCTGGTCAGCTCGGCGAGCCGGACTCCGTTGTCCAGCACCAGATCCGGAGCCCACCGGCCGTCGAGCGGGTGACTGGTGGCCGGCTCGTAACGGACGTCGGCGCCGGACATCAGATCCGCGATGTGCTGGACGGTGCTCGGCTGCCGCAGCAGCTCACCGAACAGCTGCCGCAGCGCCGTGACCTCACGGCCCGGCGCGATGAGAGCGGACTGCGCCTGGGTGTGCATGACGACGCGTTCGGCGACCGGGCGGCGTTCGGCCTCGTAGGTGTCGAGCAGGCCGACCGGAGCCCAGCCCTGGACCTCGGCGGCGAGTTTCCAGCCGAGACCGGCGGCGTCCTGCAAGCCGAGGTTGAGCCCGGGCCCGCCGATCGCCGAGTGGACGTGCGCCGCGTCGCCGACCAGCAGCACGCGGCCGTCGCGGAACCGGTCGGCGAGCCGGGTGTTGCGGCCCTTCAGCCGGCGCAGCAGGTGCGGGCCGTCGCCTTCGGGCGGGCCGATCGGCAGGTCGAAGCCGAGGACCCGCCGGACGCTCGCGCGGACCTCGTCGAATGTCACCGGGCGGTCGTCGTCCTCGTCGTCGGCCCACTCGATGGTGGTGACGCCGGTGCCGGTGGCGAGCGTCGCGTAGACGAAGAGGCCGTGTTCGGTGCGGTAGTGGAACAGCGGCGGGATCACGCCGTGGCCCGGCACCCGCAGGCCGCCGGTTTCAGCGTCGATCAGCTCCGCGGGCACGGTGGCGCTCGCGCTGTAGGAGATCGTGCGGTCCTCGGTGACGCCGGGGAACCCGATGCCGGCGAGCTTGCGGGTGACGCTCTTGCCGCCGTCCGCTCCGACGACGTACCGCGCGGTCAGCTCGTACGGCCCGTCCGGCCCGGCGACCTCGAGGGTGACCTTCCGGTCGTCCTGAGCGAAGCCCGTCAGCGCGTGGCCCCGGCGGACCTCGACGCCGAGTTCGGCGGCGCGCCCGCCGAGCACGGCTTCGATCTGCCGCTGCGGGACCGGGAGGATGTTCAGCGGGTTGGGCTCGGCGAGCGTGAGGTCGAGCCGCATCGCGCCGAACACGAAGGCGGGCGTGGGCGGGCCGATCGGGCCGGCCAGCCGCTCGTGCAGGCCACGGCGGTCGAGCAGGCGCACGACCTGGCCGACGAGCCCGTTGGCGCGGGGCACCGCGCTCGGTTCGGGCAGCTGCTCCAGGACGACCGGGCGGACTCCGGCGAGGGCCAGCTCGCAGGCGAGCATGAGGCCGTTGGGGCCGGCTCCGGCGATGACGACGTCTTCCATGGCAAACTCCTTGTCGGAAAGGAAAAGGGCACGACGAACCCGCCCGGCGGGTGCCGGGCGCCCCAGGTGGTGCGAAAAGGTCAGCGCGGTTCGGGCAGGCCGGCGGCGAGCCGGCCGAACACGTCCCGCAGGAGGGCTTCCATCGACGGCGGCGGCTCGGTGCCGAGCCACTGCTGGATCACGACGTGGTGGGCGGCGCCGATCACGGCCGCCACCAGTTGCGGGTAGACGTCCGTGGCCGCGTCGGTCCCGGTGCGTTCGGCGACGGCGAGGGCGAACTCGGCCTCCCCCGCGGTCAGCGCTTTGTGCATCTCCCCCTGCAGCGCGGGTTCCGCGACCATCAGCCGTACGCCTTCGAGCCAGGTCTGGTCCGGGGCGTGCCCGCCGACGGACTCACCGAGGGCGAAGCCGGACAACACGGCGTGGGTGATGGCTTCCCAGAGCGGTTCCCCGGCCGGGCGCTCACGCAGGGCCGCCGCGATCGCCCGAGACCGGTCGTACTGGCGAGCCGCGATGGCCTCGCCCTTGCTGCCGAAGTAGTTGCTGAAGGTCCGGGTGGAGACCCCGGCTTCGGCGGCGATGTCCTCGACCCGGACGTTGTCGAGCCCGCGTTCGACGGTCAGCCGGATGGCCGCCCAGCTCAGCGCGACGCGGGTCTCCTGCTTCTTGCGCTCGCGCAGCCCGCCGTGGTCGAGGTCCATGGCTCCACGGTACAGAAACTTGCCGAATCTGCAAACATGCAGATTCGGCAATTTTAAGTCGGGTAGGCTCGTTTCATGCCGCAACGAAATGAACGTGCCGAGCTGGCGCGGGCCGTCATGGATCTCATCGACCAGGGGCACCGCCGGATCTCCCGGCAGCTCGACCTGACCCGGCTGCGGATCCTGGGCACGATCGCCGCCCGGGGCCCGCTGCGGCCGGGCACGATCGCGGCCGAACTCGGGCTCACCGCGTCCGCCACCAGCCGCCACCTGACCGCCCTCGAACAGTCCGGCCGGGTCGTGGTCGAGCCCGACCCGGACGACCAGCGCACGTTCCTCGTCCGGCAGACCGACTCCGGCCGCGCCGAAATCGACGCGGCCGTCGAAGCGGGCGCGGCGGTCTTCGCCGAAGTCGTCGCCGACTGGCCGGAGGAGGACGTCGCCACCGCGCGGCTGCTGATCACCCGCTTGAACGAAGCGTGGGCCCGTCGGGGCGAGCCACCGCGGTCACGACCGGTTCCCCGCCGGCGCCGGAGCACGCCGTGATCGCGCCTGTCCGGTGGGCACGGGGGCTGCTGGTCCTGGTGGCGCTCAGTCATGTCGTCGTGGCGGTGGTGCTGTGGGCCCGCCAGGACGCGCTGCGCGACGAGATCGCGGCCCAGCACCCGGACTTCGGCGCCGACGAGGTCGCGCGGTCCGCCGCCATCGCGGTGACGTCGGGCGCGGTCTTCCACGGCGTCCTGCTGGTCGTCTGCCTGCTGCTCGCGTGGAAGCTCGCGGGCGGCAGGCCGTGGACCCGGCGGCTGACGACCGTCTCCCAGCTGCTGTCGGTGGTGTTCAGCGTCTTCTCGTGGTCGTCGTCGCCGATGTTCCACGTCGTCATCCCGCTCGTGGGCGCCGTGCAGGTCGCCGTCGTGGTCCTGCTGTGGGCCCCGCCGGCGGCACGTCGGTACTTCACGGAGTGAACAACTTCCGGGCCATCGATCGCCGAAACCGTCGAGAACCGTCACACTGTCGTGTGACGTCGGTCACCGGAGGTGTTGCGAGATGGTCCTCGGAGACAATGAAATCACTCACAAGGTGGAGCCGGACAGCAAATCGGGACGGGTGCAGGTACGGCGTGCGGCGCTGGCGAGCGCGATCGGCACGACCATCGAGTGGTACGACTTCTTCCTCTACAACACCGCCGCGGCGTTGGTCTTCCCGCACCTGTTCTTCCCGGCGTCGAGCGCGTACGCCGGGGCGATGCAGTCCTTCGCGACCTACGCGGTCGGGTTCGCGGCCCGCCCGGTCGGTGCCGCGATCTTCGGACACTGGGGTGACCGGATCGGCCGCAAGACGACGCTGATCGTCACGCTGCTGCTGATGGGCGTCTCCTCCGGTGTGGTCGGCCTGCTGCCCGGGACGTCGGCGATCGGATTCGCGGCGCCGCTGATCCTGGTGCTGCTGCGGCTGGTCCAGGGCATCGCGATCGGCGGTGAGTGGAGCGGCTCGGTGCTGCTCGCGATGGAGTGGGGCGACCAGAAGAAGCGCGGGCTGCTCGGCAGTTTCGCGCAGATCGGCGTGCCGGTCGGGCTGGTGCTCGGCACCGGCGGCATGACGCTGCTCTCGGCGACGCTCTCCCCCGAGGCGTTCGACTCCTGGGGCTGGCGGCTGCCGTTCCTGGCGAGCCTGATCCTGGTCGCGATCGGCCTGGTGATCCGGCTGAAGATCCTCGAGACGCCGATGTTCGCGAAGCTCGTCGAGAAGGGCGAGACCGCGAAGACCCCGGTGCTCGACGCGATCCGCCAGCACTGGCGCGAAATCCTGCTCTCCTCCGGCGTGCGGTTCAGCGAGCAGATGCCGTTCTACCTGTTCACCAGCTACGTGCTGATCTACGTCGTGGCGCGGCACGATTTCAGCAAGACGTTCGTGCTCAACGCGGTGCTCGTCGGCGCTGCGCTGGAGCTGCTGATGATCCCGTTGTTCTCGCAGCTGTCCGACCGGTACGGCCGCAAGAAGGTGTACCTGACCGGGGTGGTGCTCACCGGGCTGATCGCGTTCCCCTACTTCGCGATCCTGACCGGCGGCGGGCACGCGCTGGTGTTCGTGATCGTGGTGGTGTCGTTCATCCCGCACGCGCTGCAGTACGGGCCGCAGGCCGCGCTCATCGGCGAGAGCTTCCCGACGCACCTGCGCTACGGCGGCGCGGGCCTGGGTTACCAGCTGGCGTCGGTGTTCGCGGGCGGCCCGGCGCCGCTGCTGGCGACGTGGCTGCTGCACCAGACCGGCACACCGTACTCGATCTCGGGCTACATCGTGCTGTCGGCGATCGTCTCGGTGTTCTGCGTGA
Organism: Amycolatopsis sp. NPDC049252; assembly: GCF_043197175.1. Classification (NCBI taxonomy): domain Bacteria; kingdom Bacillati; phylum Actinomycetota; class Actinomycetes; order Pseudonocardiales; family Pseudonocardiaceae; genus Amycolatopsis; species Amycolatopsis sp. NPDC049252. The sequence continues at coordinate 14,186 of NZ_JBICSQ010000052.1, read as the reverse complement.
TCTGGCTGAAGGACCGCTCCCACGCCGACATCGACGACGCGAGCGTCTACCGCCGCGCCTGAAACGCCGTGAAGGCCACATTGAGGGACTCCGAGTCCCTCAATGTGGCCTTCACGGACCACTGCGTCAGCGGCGCGGGCCCTGGGGGCCGCCGAACGGGGGCTGCTGCGGGAACGGCCCGCTGCCCGGGTTCTGCGGTCCGCCGTACTGGCCCGGCGGCGGGGTCTGCGGCGGCGGGCCCTGCTGGTACGAGCCCCCCTGCGGCGGCTGCTGGGACTGCAGCGGCGACTGCGGCTGGGGCAGGCCGGCCGGCGGCGTCGAAGGCTGCTTCGGCGGTGCGGGCGCGATCTCGGTGCCGCGGTCCTCGTCCGCCTCGATCTCCGGGGCCGGCTGCTGCTGTTGCTGCGACGGGCGCGGGATCTGCGGCCGCGCCGGCGGGGCGCCGCTCGGCACCCCGAGCGCCGGGACCTCCTGGCGGGCCACGGCTTCCGCGGCCGCGACGGCCTCGGCGACCTTCGGGTCGCTCTTCGTCTCGAACCAGTCGGCGACCTCTTCGTCCTCGAGGTCGGGCTTGGCCGGGACGTCGTCGTCCTTCGCCGGCTCGTAGCGGAAGACGCCGTCGTCGCCCGGGGCACCCAGCGCACGGGCGAAGCCTTCGAGGGCCTTGCCGTAGTCGCTCGGGATCATCCAGACCTTGTTCGCGTCGCCCTGCGCCATCTGCGGGAGCGTCTGCAGGTACTGGTAGGCCAGCACCTCCGGCGTCGGGCGGCCGGCCTTGATCGCGGCGAACACCTTCTCGATCGCCTTCGCCTGGCCCTGCGCCTGCAGGTACCGCGCGGCGCGTTCACCCTGCGCCCGCAGGATGCGCGACTGCCGCTCGGCCTCGGCGGCGAGGATGGTGGCCTGGCGGGCACCTTCGGCCGAGAGGATCTGGCTCTGCTTCTGGCCTTCCGCGGTCTTGATCGCGGATTCCCGCTGACCTTCCGCGGTGAGGATCATGGCGCGCTTTTCCCGGTCGGCGCGCATCTGCTTCTCCATCGAGTCCTGGATGGAGGGCGGCGGGTCGATCGCCTTGAGCTCGACGCGGCCGACGCGGATGCCCCAGCGGCCGGTCGCCTCGTCGAGCACGCCGCGCAGCTGGGTGTTGATCGAGTCGCGCGAGGTCAGCGTCTGCTCGAGGCTCATGCCGCCGACCACGTTGCGGAGCGTGGTGGTGGTCAGCTGCTCGACACCGACGATGTAGTTCGAGATCTCGTAGACCGCGGCACGCGAGTCGGTGACCTGGAAGTACACGACGGTGTCGATCGAGACCGTCAGGTTGTCCTCGGTGATGACGGGCTGCGGCGGGAACGAGACGACCTGCTCGCGCAGGTCGATCCGGGCCCGCACCTTGTCCAGGAACGGAACCAGGAAGGTGAGGCCCGGCGACGCCACCGTGCGGAACCGGCCCAGCCGCTCGATCACGGCCGACTGCGCCTGCGGCACGACCATGATCGCCTTGGCCACCACGATGATCACGAACAGGACCACCGCGATGACGGCTATGAGCGCTGCTGTCCCCAAGAGACCTTCTCCTTACCTAGTACCATTCTTGCGCGGTTGACGGCGTTTCGGGCGCTGCGGGCGGGTTCACCGTGAGCTCGAGCTCCTTGGTGGTGATTCCCCAGCGTCCGGTGGTGTCGTGCAGGACCGTCCACACTGTACGGTGCAGGTCCTCCGGTGCGGCGACGGCGCGCTCGGCGGTCGTCAGGCCGACGTCCCGCCGCAGCGCGGTCAGGGCCAGCTGTTCGATCGCGATGGCCGGGTTGCCGATTTCGTAGGTGGCCAGCCGCGGGTCCGTGACGGCAAAAGTGACCTCGAACCCGACGAGGACCTCGTGCCCGTCACCCGCTTCGACGGCTCGCGGCGGACAGGACAGGATCTGGTCGCCGAGGTCGACGCGGGCCCGGACGCTGTCGGCGAACGGGGTCACGAAGTGCCGGCCGGGGCCGAGCACGGTGCGGAACCGCCCGAGGCGCTCGATCACCGCGGCCCGGCCTTCGGGCACGCGCACCAGGCCGAGGCTCACAGCTCGGCCGACACGACGGCGGTGGCCCCGGCGATCTCGACCACGGTGACCGCGGTCCCGGGTGCGATGGGCTCGTGCTGTTCGGAAATGCTGCGCGCGGACCAGACGTCCCCGGCGAGCTTCACCTGCCCCGTCTCGAAATCCACTGTGGACACCACGACGGCGCGGGCGCCGATGAGCGCGTCGATACCGGTGCGGTGGCCGGAGCCGGCGAGGAACCGGCGCTTCAGCGCGGGCCGGACCAGCGCGAGCATCCCGACCGAGGTCACGGCGAACACGACGACGTCGATCAACAGGTTTCCGGTGAGCGCGTCGGCGCCCGCGCCGAACAACGCGGCGATACCGAGCATGATCAGCACGAAGTCGCCGGAGAGGACTTCGGCGATCATCAGGGCGATGCCGACGATCAACCAGACCAGTGCCCATGCCATGGCTTCATGCTCTCAGATCGCGCCGGTTGGCACCGGCGGAGTGACGGGACGTAACCCACGCGTGACCTTGGACAAATCAGACATTCAGCCCTCTTCCGCCGGCTCCGTGACGAAGTCGATGAGCCGCTCCACGGCCCCGATGAGCGGGGTCTCGAGGTCGCGGAAACTGCTCACCCCGCTCAAGACACGTTGCCAGCCTTCGAAAGGTTGCCCCCAGCCGAGCGCGTCGCAGATTCCCTGCTTCCACTCGGTGCCGCGCGGGATCTTCGGCCACGCCCTGATGCCGACCGCCTCGGGCCGTACGGCCTCCCAGACGTCGATGTAGGGATGCCCGGTGACCAGCACGTTCTCGTCGTGGACGGCCTCGACGAGCCGCGACTCCTTGCTGCCGGGGACGAGGTGGTCGACCAGTACACCGAGGCGCCGTCCGGGGCCGGTGCCGAACTCGGCGACCCGGTCGGAAAGCACGTCCACCCCGTCGAGGGGTTCCACGACGACGCCTTCGACGCGCAGGTCGTGGCCCCAGACGCGTTCGACCAGCTCGGCGTCGTGCTTGCCCTCGACCCAGATCCGGGAATCGCGGGCGACCCGCGCCTGCAGGCCCTGTACCTTGACCGAGCCGGACGCCGACACCTGCTTGACCGGCGCCTTCACCGTCTTGACCGGCACGAGCGTCACCGGCTTGCCCTCCAGCAGGAACCCGGCGGGTTCGAGGGGGAACACGCGGTGGCGGCCCTTGGCGTCCTCGAGCACGACGTTGCCGTACTCGATCTTCACCACCGCGCCGCAGTAGCCGCTGGCCGGGTCTTCGACGACCAGGCCGGGGTCGGCGGGGACTTCCGGCACCTTCTTGCGGCGTCGGCCGGCGAGCACGTCGTCATAGGAGTGGGAGCGCACGACCAGCGAAGGTAGTGGCCGGAGTGACTCCGGTGGGTGACGCCACGCCGGTCAGCGGGCCAGTTCCAGGACGGCGTCGGTGAACGGCGTGCGCTCGCCGCGGCGCAACGGCGAGAGCGCGACCAGCGGGGCCATCGCGACGCACCAGGCGCGGACGCGCTCGGCGTCGAAGTCCGCCACGTGCGGGGCCAGTGCCTTGATGCCGTCTTCGACGGTGCCGCCGGCCCGCATCGGGACGAACATCCAGTCGACGGCGTCGAGCGCCGGGTCGCCGAAGCCGGCCCGCGGGTCGATGGCGACGACCCCGCGGCCGGGTCCCGCGTCGAGGACGTTGGCCGGGTGCAGGTCGCCGTGCAGCAGCGCGACCGGGCCGCTGGTGGCGAGCTCCATGGCGCGCTCGCGGCCCTTGTCCAGCAGCTCCGCGGTCAGGTACTGCGCGGCCGCCGATTCCGCGCGTCGGCGTTCGGACAGCTTGAAGATGAAGTCGATCCCGTCGGCCAGCTTGCCGAACGGGCCCAGCGGCTCGACGCTGTGCAGCTGGTTGATCAGGTCGCCGATTTCGGCCCACGGCACGTCGCGGCCGGTCAGCTGGGTGCCGGGGACCAGGCCTTCGAGCAGGATCGCGTGGGCTTCGAAGTCGACGTCGAGCACGTTGACCACACGCGGGCACCCGGCCCAGGTCTGCAGGGCGGTCGCCTCGGACTGGGCGACCTCCTTGTCCGGGGTCAGCTTCAGCACCTGAAGGTCGCCGCCGGGGCCGGTGCACAGCAGCGTGCGGCCGGTGTTGCCCGGGCGGGCTTCGCGGATCTCGAGGCCCCAGGCGGCGGTGAGCCGCTCGACCAGAGCGGGCAGCTCGTCGCACCACGGCCCGGCGATGGGGCCGAACCGGTCGAGCAGCCGCGCGCGGGTGTCGTCGTCGATGACCTCGTCGGGCCGCATCAGAACAGCGGCCAGGGGATCGCGCGCCAGTCGTCGCCGGGCTCGGGGAAGATCCCTTCGGCCAGCAGCAGGTCGGTGCGCTCGGCCAGCGCCCGGATCTCGAACTTGGTGATGTGCTCGGCCAGCGTGGTGCCGAGGCCGCCGTCGAGTTCCGAGCGCAGTTTCCGGAGCTTCTCGACGGTGTCCGGCGGCACCGGCTCGCCGATCCAGCCCCAGAGCACGGTCCGCAGCTTGGGGTCGGTGTGCAGGCAGATGCCGTGGTCGACGCCGTAGACGTGGCCGTCGACGCCGGCCAGCAGGTGCCCGCCCTTGCGGTCGGTGTTGTTGACGACGATGTCGAGCACGGCGAGATCGCGCAGCCCGGAGTGGTCGGCGTGGGCCAGCACCGCGGGCTCGCCGACGCGGTCGTGGGCGTGCAGCACGACCCGCCAGTCTTCGGGGACTTCTTCGGGCGCGCGGACGTCGACCAGGTCGTCCTCGGTGGTCTCGATCCAGAGCTGGACCATGCCGGGGCCGAACGGGCCGTCGCGCAGCACGGTCGGCGGGATCGAGCCGATGCCGCTGGCCTCGGCGACGATCGCGGTGGCGACCTCACGGCCGGCGAGCGTGCCGTCGGGGAAGTCCCACAGCGGCCGCTCCCCCGACACCGGCTTGTACACGACGGTGCCGGTGACGCCGTCGAGCTCGATGGCGCAGAACAGCGTGACGTTGGAGGCGTCGACCAGCCGGCCTTCGACGTCGATGCGGCCGTGGGTGACGAGCTCGCGGGACGCCGGGTCGGCCGGGTCCGGCTGTTCCGCCGGCGTGTCGGCCATGGTCAGTCTTCGCTCGCGTCGGTGTCGCGCCGGTAGCCGTTCTGCCGGGGGCAGATGTGCCCGGCCGGGTCGAGCGGCTCGCCGCACAGCGGGCAGGGCTTGCGGCCGGCGTTGACGACGCGGTCGGCGCGCTCGGCGAAGGCCCGCGCGGCGGCCGGGGTGAGGAAGACGCGGACGGCGTCCGGGCCCTCGTCGGTGTCGTCCAGCACGACCGTCTCGTCGACTTCGCCCTCGGTGATGGCGAGCAGCTCGATGACGACGGCGCTGCTGTCGGCGTCCCAGCCGAGGCCCATGGTGCCGACGCGGAACTCCTCCTCGACCGGCACCGTGAGCGGCTCCAGGTCGACGAGGTCGTCGGGCGCGTCTTCGGGGACGTCGGCGCCGAAGCGGCTGGCGACCTCCTCGAGCAGCGAGCCCAGCCGTTCCGCGAGGACGACGACCTGCTGTTTTTCGATGGTGACACTGATCGTCCGCACGTCCTCCGAGGCTTGGAGGTAGAAGGTGCGGTCGCCGGGCTCGCCGACGGTGCCGGCGACGAAGCGATCCGGCTGGCGGAAGACGTGGATTACGCGAGACATAGCACCAACGACCCTAGGCCACCGGCGCATGATCGGCATCCGCCGCCCCACCTTCGCGGGCCGCTAGCCTCTGGGGGTGTCTCGGATCTCGCCGTACGGAACCTGGTCCTCGCCCATCACCGCCGCCGACGTGGCCGCCGCCGGCGGCGGCCCGCAGTGGCTCGACGTCGTCGGGGACGAGGTGTGGTGGGCCGAAGCAAGGCCAGGTGAGCAGGGTCGCGTGGCGCTGGTACGGGCCCTCCCGGGTGGGGGGACCGAGGACGTGCTCCCGGCGCCGTGGAACGTCCGCAACCGGCTGCACGAGTACGGCGGGCGGCCGTGGGCCGTCGCCGGCGGTGTGGTGGTGTTCACGCACTGGGCCGACCAGCGGGTGTACGCCCAGCGGCCCGAAGGTGTGGTGGCGCTCACTCCGGAGCCCGCGCAACCCCAGGGCGTCCGCTACGGCGACCTGCGTCCCGGGTTGCCCGGCGAGGTGTGGGCGGTCCGGGAACGCAGTGTCGGCGAGCGCCCGGCCGACATCGAACGCGAGCTGGTCGCGATCGCGGTGGCCGACGGCGCCGAGCGGGTGCTGGGCGCGAGCCACCACTTCCTGACCGTGCCGAAGCTGTCCCCGGACGGGCGGCACGCCGCCTGGTTCGGCTGGGACCACCCGGCGATGCCGTGGGACGGCACCGAGCTGTGCGTCGCTCCCGTGCTCGACGACGGGACCTTCGGGCCGCACCGGGTCGTCGCGGGTGGCCCGGACGTGTCCGTCTGCCAGGTCGAGTGGGAGTCGGCGGACACGCTGCTGGCGCTGCTGGACCCGGACGGCTGGTGGAACCTGCACCGGGTCGGGCTCGACGGGACGCTGACGAACCTCGCGCCCGTGGAGCAGGAGCTGGGCGGGCCGCTGTGGAAGGTGGGCGCGCGCTGGTTCGTCCCGCTGGGCGGCGGGCGGCACGCGGTGCTGGTGTCGGGGCGGCTGGCGGTGCTCGACGAGGCGGACGGCTCGGTGACGACCGTGGCGCACCAGCTGACGGCGTGGTCGAGCACAGGGTTCGCCGCGCACGACGGAGGGGTCGCCGGGGTCGCGGTGGGGCCGATCCGTGAGGCCGCGGTCGTGCACTACGCGATCGGCGCCGACCTGCTGACCGACCTGACCGAGCAGCCGGAGCTGGCCGTGTCGCACGTGCCGGTGCCGGACGAGCGGGTGTTCACGACGACCGGCGGCGAGACGGTGCCGGTGGTGCTCTACCCGCCGTCCAACCCGGAGTTCGCCGCGCCCGAGGGGGAGCTGCCGCCGCTGCTGGTGCACGTCCACGGCGGGCCGACCGGCCAGCACCCGCCGGTGCTGGACCTGGAGCTGGCGTACTTCACCAGCCGCGGGTTCGCCGTCGCGGCGGTCAACTACGGCGGGTCGACCGGGTTCGGCCGCGCGTACCGGGAGCGGCTGCGCGGGCAGTGGGGCGTGGTCGACGTCGCCGACTGCGTCGCGGTGGCCGAGGCGCTGGTGGCGGCCGGGCTGGCCGACGGCGAGCGGCTGGCGGTGCGGGGCGGCAGCGCCGGCGGGTTCACCGCGGCGGCGTCGCTGACCACGACGACGACCTACCGCGCGGGCACGGTGCAGTACCCGATCCTCGATCTCGCCGGGTGGACCGGCGACGGCGGCGAGACGCACGACTTCGAGTCGCGGTACCTGGAGGGGCTGGTCGGTGAACTGCCCGCGCACCGGCAGCGGTACGTCGACCGGTCGCCACTGGCGAACGCCGGGGCGCTGGCCGGGCCGGTGCTGCTCCAGCAGGGCCTGGAGGACCGGATCTGCCCGCCGGAGCAGGCCGACCGGTTCGTGGCCGGGCTGGCCGGGCGCGGGATCCCGTACGCCTACCAGCGGTTCCCCGGAGAGCAGCACGGGTTCCGCCGCGCGGAGACGATCGTCGCGGCGATGGAGGCCGAATTGTCCTTCTACGGTCAGGTTTTCGGGTTCGAGGCGCCGGGTGTGGCGCGGCTGGAGCTGGCGCGATGAGGCCGCCGCGGTTGCGGGCGGGCGACACGGTCGCCCTGGTGGCGCCGGCCGGTCCGGTGCCCGCCGATCTGCTTGAGAAGGCGATCCCGGTCCTGCGCGGCTGGGGTGTCGAGCTGCGGATCGGGCCGTGTGTGCGCGCTTCGGCGGGGTCGCCGCCGTACCTGTCCGGTTCGGACGCCGAGCGGGCGGCGGAGTTCACCGATGCGTGGTGCGACCCGGGGGTGCGGTGCGTGCTGGCCGCGCGCGGCGGGTACGGCGTGCAGCGGATGCTGGACCTGGTCGACTGGGCGGCGTTGCGCGAGGCGGGACCGAAGGTGCTGGCCGGGTCGAGCGACATCACGGCGTTGCACCGGGCCGTGGACGTCCACTTGGGACTGTCCACTTTGTTCTCCCCGATGCCGGCGAGCGTGCTGTTCGACGACTTCGCGGTGGAGCACCTGCGGCGGACGCTGTTCGAGCCGGAACGGAACCTGGTGGTGCGGGGCGCGGCGGCGTCGCCGTTGGTGCCCGGCCGGGCATCGGGCACGCTCGCCGGCGGGAACCTGTCGTTGCTGGCGGGCGGGATCGGCACGCCGGAGCACGGGTCGGCGCGGGACGCGGTGGTGCTGCTGGAGGACGTCACCGAGAGCGTCTACCGGCTGGACCGGATGCTGACACAGCTGCTGCGCAGCGGCTGGTTCGAGGGTGTGCGCGGCATCGTGCTGGGTTCGTGGGCGGCGTGTGGCGCACCGGAGGACGTCGAGGCGCTGCTGCTGGAGCGGCTGGGGCCACTCGGAGTACCGATGCTGGGCGAGTTCGGGTTCGGTCACGTGGCGTCGTCACCGACGTTGCCGCTCGGTGTGCCGGTCACCCTCGACACGGAACTGGGGACGTTGACGTTCGACTCCCCCGTGCTGACATGAGGCTGTCTTCCGCGGAGGCGCGCTCCCGCTTCGCCGCCGCGCGAGTGGCCCGGCTGGCGACGGCGTCGGCTTCCGGGGTGCCGCACCTCGTGCCGGTGACGTTCGCGGTCCACGGCGACCAGGTGGTGTTCGCCGTGGACCACAAACCGAAGTCTTCCCTGGCGTTGAGGCGGCTGGCGAACATCGCGGAGAACCCGGCGGTGTGCTTCCTGACCGACGGCTACGACGAGGACTGGTCGCGCCTGTGGTGGGCCCGTGCGGACGGCGTGGCGAGGGTCCTGTCCGACGCGGACCGCGAGGAGCCGGTGTCGTGGCTGGTGGCGAAGTACGACCAGTACGCGGAGCGGCCGCCGGAGCACGCGGTGGTCTCGACGCTGGTGCACACCTGGCGGGGCTGGACCGGTTCCTGATCCGTTGAAGGTCCGTCAGTCGCGGAGGAACTTCTCCGGGCGGCGCCACGCGTCGATGAGACCGAGCGGGTCCGGGCGCAGCAGCGACGCCGCCGAGTAGAGGCTGGCCACGACGACCAGGGCGATGAACCACCAGTCGTAGAGGGCCTGCTCGCCCGTCGGGTAGTAGACCAGCGTCACGAACACCACGACCGCCACCACCATCGCGAGGTGCCGCGGCTGCCACTTGAACGCCGACAGCAGCACGAAACCCCAGGTGAGGTACCACGGCAGGGTCGGCGGCATGAGGATCGCGACGGCCAGCAGCGAGATCCCGGCGCGGTAGACGGCCTCGTTGCCGCCGTCGCGGGCGAGCCACCACTGGCGGACGCCGAAGCCGATCAGCAGGAGCATGCCGGCCGCGCGGGCGACCGTGACGAACGGCGAGACCTGGACGTCGACGATCAGGTGGACGAGGTTGTAGAAGACCTCGCCGATGCCGGTGGGGATGTTCAGCCAGTTCGCGATGAGCTGCGGGGCCTTGAGGCCGGACCACCAGCCGAGGTTGAGCGAGCCCAGCGAGATCCACGTGCCCGCGACGAAGACCGGCAGGAACAGCCCGACCGAGGCGGCGCCGGCGCGCAGGAAGTTGCGGACCTTCGACTCGCCGGCCATGTGGTTGGCCCACATCCAGACGATGAACGGCAGCGCGATGGCCGCGGTCGGCTTGATCAGCATGCCGATCGTGACCAGGACGACCGCGACGACGTGCTTGCGTTCCAGGGCGGCGAGGACGCCGATGGTGAGGAACGCGAGCATCATCAGGTCGTTGTGCGGGCCGCCGAAGAGGTGGATGACCATCATCGGGCTGGCCACCGCGAGCCACAGCGCGACCGGGAGCTTGCCGCCGAGGTGCTTGACCAGCCGGGGCAGCGCCCACAGCGTGCCGGCCAGGCCGGCCAGCAGGACCAGGCGCATCAGGATGACGCCGAGGATCATGTTGTCGCCGGAGACGGCGACGACACCCTTGGAGATCAGCAGGAACAGCGGCCCGTACGGCGCCGGGGTGGTCTGCCAGAGCGGGTGGACGTTCTGCACCACGTTCGGCAGGACGTCGAGCTCGGCGGGCCCGTTGGCGTACGGGTCGAGGCCGTAGAGCAGCTGGGCGCCCTGGCCGAGGTAGGAGAAGACGTCGCGGGTGAACAGCGGCGGCGAGATGAGCAGCGGCGCCATCCAGCAGCCGGCGGCGACCAGGACGGGGCGGCTGCTCACCCGGCCCTGCAGCACGTAGCGGCCGAGCCGGACCCAGGCCCACACCACGAGGCCGAAGCCGGTGTAGAGGACGGCGTTGGCCAGCATGCGCCCGTGGCCGTAGCGGATCCACGAGAGCGGGCCGTGGCCGAGCACGGGGTCCTTGATCAGGATGCCGCCGGCGCCGAAGGCGGCGAGCATGAGCAGCGTGCTGCCGACCGTGCCCATCGCGATCGTGCGGTACGGGAATCGCGAGGGCACGAGGAGTCGCTCGGCCAGTCCGGTCGAGGACGTCTGCGCGGGGTCGGTGGTGGTCGCCATTTCCGTTCGGAGGTTACACAACCGGCCTGGGTGACCTTTCCGCAGTGCCGGGTTTCCCGGCCGCCGTACCGCCGGGAAGGGCGGCCAGCAGGGATTTCGTGTACTCGTGGTGCGGGTCGAGCAGGACCTGTTCGACGGTCCCGGTTTCGACGAGCTCACCGCGGTACATCACGGCGACGCGGTCGGCGATGTTCCAGGCCAGCCCGAGGTCGTGGGTGATCACCAGCCCGGCCAGGCCGAGTTCCCGCCGCAGGCGCAGCAGGAGGCCGAGGATTTCGCCGCGGACGGACGCGTCGAGCGAGGCGACCGGCTCGTCGGCCACCAGCACGGACGGCTCCAGGGCCAGGGCCCCGGCGATCACGACGCGCTGGCGCTGGCCACCGGACAGCTCGTGCGGGAGCCGGTCGGCGTACTTCTCCGCGGGCCGCAGCTCCGCCGCCTCCAGCGCCCGGTGGACGACGCCGCGCTCATCGGCCAGGCCGTGGATCCGGGGACCTTCGGCGACGGCCTCGTAGACGGTGTGGGCCGGGTTGAGCGCGCTGGTCGGGTCCTGCAGCACCAGCTGGACCTGGCGGCGGTAGGCCTTGAGCCCGGCGCCGCCGGACGGGACCGGCTTCCCGGCGTAGCGGACCACGCCGGAGTCGGGTTTCTGCAGGCCGAGCAGGGTGCGGGCGAGTGTCGTCTTGCCGGAGCCGGACTGGCCGACCAGCGCGACGATCTCGTCGCGCGACACCGTGAGGTCGACGCCGGCGACCGCGTCGATCCGCTTGCCGGTGCGGTCGCGGAAGGACACCCGCAGGTTCTCCGCCTCCAGCAGGGGCTCGGTGCCGGCGCCGCGGGACGCCGGTTCCGGCGGCAGCGGGGTGCTGGTGGCCGGGGCGAACCGGGACACCGGGTCGCCGACGGTCGGGAACGCCGCGGCCAGCGCCTGGCTGTGCGGGTGCCGCGGGTCGGACATCAGTTCGGCGCTGGGCCGTTCCTCGACGATCTCGCCGTCGTACATCACGGCGATGCGCTCGCAGGTGGCGGCGAGCACGGACAGGTCGTGGCTGATCATGATCAGCCCGATGTCCTGCTCGGCGACCAGGCGCGAAAGCAGGGCGAGGACCTGGGCCTGGACGATGACGTCGAGGGCGGTGGTCGGCTCGTCGGCGATGATCAGCCGGGGCGAGCAGGCCAGGGCCATCGCGATCATCACGCGCTGCTTCTGCCCGCCGGACAGCTCGTGTGGGTAGGCGCCGGCGCGGCCCGGGGGCAGGTCGACCTGGGCGAGCAGTTCGGCGACGCGGGCGTCGACCTCGGCGTCGGTGGGGGTCTTGCCCTCCGGCGGGTGCAGCCGGATCGGCTCGGCGATCTGCTCGCCGATCTTCCGGACCGGGTTGAGCGCGTGCATGGCGCCCTGGAACACCACCGACGCCTCGGCCCAGCGGACCGCGCGCAGCCGTCCCCACTTCATCTCGGTGACGTCTTCGCCGTCGAGGAGGATCTCGCCGCTGATCTTCGCGGTACGCGGCAGCAGCCGCAGCACGCTCATCGCGACGGTGGACTTGCCGGAGCCGGACTCCCCCGCGACGCCGAGCGTGCCGCCGGGGTCGAGGGTGAGGTCGACCCCGCGCACGGCGGGGATGTCGCCGCCGGCCGTCTCGTAGGTGACGGTGAGATCTTTGAGCTGCAGCAGCGGGGTCACTTCTTCAACCTCGGGTTGAGCACGGTCTCCAGTCCCCGGCCGACCAGGGTGAAGCAGAGCACGACGAGCACGATGGCGATGCCCGGCGGGAGCAGGTTCCACCAGGCGCCGCGGGTGACGGCGCCGTTGTTGAGGGCGGTCTCGAGCATCGCGCCCCAGGAGACGGCGTTCGGGTCACCGACGCCGAGGAAGGCCAGGGTGGCGTCGGCGATGACGGCGTTGCCGACGACCAGGGTGGTGTTGGCCAGCACGAGCGGCAGCACCCCGGGCAGGACGTGCTTGCCCACGACGTGCCGGTGTCCCCCGCCCAGGGCCCGGGCGCGTTCGATGTAGGGCCGGCTTTCGATGGTCAGCGTCTGGGCGCGGACCAGCCGCGCGGTGGTGGGCCACGCCGTCAGGCCGATCGCGACGATGACCGTGGTGGTGCCCTGCGGGAGCACGGCCGAGAGCGCGATGGCCAGCACCAGCGACGGGAGCACCAGGAAGAAGTCGGTGAACCGCAGCAGGATCGTCGAGGTCCAGCCGCCGAAGTGGGCGGCGGTGATGCCGATGAGCGTGCCGATCAGCACGGACAGGACGGTCGCGGAGAACCCGACGAGCAGCGAGATCCGGGTGCCCCAGAGCGTCATGAGCAGCACGGACCGGCCGTCGATGTCGGTGCCGAGCCAGTACTGGCCGCTCGGCGGGTGCAGGGCGCCGCCGTTCGCCTTGGTGACGTCGAGGCCGCTCTCGTCGCTGATGAGCGGCAGCAGCAGCGCCATGACGACGGTGATGGCGAGCAGGATCAGCCCGGTGAGCGCGCCCTTCTGGGTGGCGAACTCGCTCCAGGTGCGGGCCACGGCCTGCCGGCGGCGGCGCCAGGCGATCGTCCGCGGCGATTCGATCGTCTCGGTGGTCGTCATGAGGTGCGCACCCTCGGGTCGAGCACGCGGTAGAGCAGTTCCGCGAGCAGGTTCATCAGCACGACGGCGGTGGCGAGGACGACGAAGACCCCTTGCAGCACCGGCAGGTCCGGGCCGTGCAGGGCCTGGTAGGTCAGCTGGCCGAGGCCGGGCCAGCTGAACACCGCCTCGACCGACACCGCGCCCGAGACGACCATGCCGAACTGCATGAACACCAGCGTGGTGGTGGGCAGCAGCGCGTTCGGGACGGCGTGGCGGCGGCGGACGAGGTCGTCCTTCAGCCCCTTGGCGCGCGCGGTGGTCAGGTAGTCGGCGTTCATCTCCCCCAGCAGCGACGAGCGCATGATCAGCATGTACTGGGCGTAGAACACGGCCAGCAGCGTCACGCACGGCAGCACCAGGTGGTGCAGCACGTCGAGGGTCTGGGAGAAGACGTCGGGCGCGGCGTCCGGGGAGTGCATGCCGCGGCTGGGGAACAGGCCGTTGGTCGCGACCAGCAGGATCAGGCCGAGCCAGAACTGCGGGACCGACCAGAGCGTCAGCGCGATGCCGGTCTGGGTGCGGTCGAACGCGCTGTCGCGGCGCCAGGCCGCGCGCGTGCCGAGCCACAGCCCGAGCGCGACGGCGAGCACGGTCGCGCTGCCGACCAGCAGGATGGTCGGCCAGAGGCGTTCGCCGATCATGTCGGCGACCGGGCGCTGCTCCAGGTAGGACGTGCCGAAGTCGCCGTGCAGCAGCTTCCAGAGGTAGTCGCCGAACTGCTGGAACACGGGCCGGTCGACGCCGAGGCGTTCCCGCAGTTCCGCGATCTGCTTCGGGTCGGTGGGCCGGTCGCGGATCATCGTGGCGACCGGGTCGCCGGGCAGCATCCGGAACAGGAAGAAGAACAGCACGATCACCAGCAGGACGCTGACGAGCGCTTCGACGACCTTCTTGAGGACGAACCGGGCGGTGCCGGTCCCGCCGCGGGGGGCGGCCGGGGCGGCGACCACCCCCGGGGGGTG
>NZ_JBICSQ010000051.1:0-62580 GCF_043197175.1 Amycolatopsis sp. NPDC049252 | reverse complement strand
CACACCGGCCTCACCACCCACACCCTGCTCCGCCGCGACACCCACACCACCGAACACCTCCTCACCACCGCCGCCACCCTCTGGACCCGCGGCGCCGGCAAACCCCACCACCTCATCCCGCGGCAACCGCCCCGCCCCGCCCCCACCTACCCCTTCCAGCACCACCGCTACTGGCTCCACGCCACCCCCGCGACCACCACCCGGCACAGCCACCCGCTCCTGCAGACCACGCTCACCGACGCCACCAGCGGCCACCACATCCTCACCGGCACCCTCTCCACCACCACCCACCCCTGGCTCGCCGACCACACCATGCTCGGCACCACCCTCCTGCCCGGCACCGCCCTCCTCGACCTCGCCCTGCACGCCGGAGCCGAGACCGGCTGCCCCCACGTGGCCGAGCTGACGCTGGAACGCGCCCTCCGGATCGACGAACCGGTCCGGATCCAGGTCGTCGCCGGCGAACCCGACGACACCGGCCGCCGCCCCGTCTCCATCCACTCCGCATCCGACGACGGCCCCTGGACCCGCCACGCCACCGGCACCCTCGCCGCCGACGCGGTCCCCGGCACCTGGCGGGCCACCGAATGGCCACCGGCCGGAGCGACCGAGATCGACCTCGAGGGGCACTACGACGACCTCGAAGCACGCGGCTACCGCTACGGTCCCGCCTTCCGCGGCCTCCAAGCGGCCTGGCGGCAGGGTGCTGACGTCTACGCCGAGGTTTCCCTGGCCGAGTCGCTCGTGGACGATGCCGCCCAGTGCGCCCTCCACGCGGCGCTGCTGGACTCCGCACTGCACGCCGTCGCCGCGAGCGGCTCTCCCGACGCGCCGCCGAGGCTGCCTTTTTCGTGGCGGGACGTGACGGTCGGCGAGCCCGGCGCCGCCACCCTGCGCGTGAAGATCACCATCACCGGCGCGGACGTCCTGTCGATCGCACTGTCCGATGTGGACGGCAACGCCGTGGGCGCCGTCGGCGAGCTGCGGGTGCGCGAAGCCGCCGCCGGGCAGCTCGCGCCGGGGGTCGCCGACTCCCTGTTCACCCTCGACTGGCTCCCCGTCACCGACCTTCCGGCCCGGCCCGCCGAGGGCTTCGAGATCCACCGCCCGGAGCCGGTGGACGATCCCGTCGAGGCCACCACCGCGATCCTGGACACGCTGAAGACCTGGCTGGCCGGCAACGAGGGCAAGCGGCTCGCCGTCGTCACCGAAAACGCCGTCCAGGCCCGCGCGGGAGAACACATCCGCACGCTCGCGGGTGCGGCCGTGTGGGGCGCGGTCCGCTCGGCGCAGCACGAGCACCCGGACCGCCTCGTCCTGGTCGACGTCGACGGCAGCGAGGAGGCCGAGACCGCGCTCTCCGTCGCGCTCGCCACCGGTGAGCCGCAGCTCGCGGTCCGGGATGGTGAGGTGTTCCTCGCCCGCCTGGCCCGGCTCGGCGCGGCCGACCGGACGCTGCCCGTGCCGGACGGGCCGTGGCGGCTGGGGGTCACGGCGAAGGGCACCCTGGACAACCTCGCGTTCGTCCCCGCGCCGGAGACGGAAGAACCCCTGCTGCCGCACCAGATCCGCCTCGGCGTGCGGGCGGCCGGCCTGAACTTCCGCGACGTCCTGATCGCGCTCGGCGTCTACCCCGGCGAGGAAGCCGTCATCGGCGGCGAGGCGGCCGGGGTGGTGCTGGAGGTCGGGTCCGCGGTCACCGGGGTGGCCGCCGGCGACCGGGTGTTCGGGCTCGTGCCCGGCGCGGCCGGCCCGGTCGCGGTCACCGACCACCGGCTCGTCACGCGGCTCCCCCAGGGCTGGACGTTCGCCGAGGCCGCCGTCGTTCCCGTGGTGTTCCTGACGGCCTACTACGGGCTGCGGGACCTCGCCGGGATCGAGGCCGGGCAGACGCTGCTCGTGCACTCGGTCGCGGGCGGCGTCGGGATGGCCGCGCTCCAGCTCGCCCGGCACTGGGGAGTCGACACCTTCGGCACGGCGAGCGCGGGGAAGATCCCGGTGCTGCGTGAGCTCGGCGTGCCCGGGGACCACCTCGCGTCCTCCCGCACACAGGACTTCGAGGAGAGCTTCCGGGAGGTGACCGGCGGGCGCGGCGTGGACGTCGTGCTGAACTCCCTCGCCGGGGACTTCATCGACGCGTCACTGCGGCTGCTGCCCCGCGGCGGCCACTTCCTGGAGATGGGCAAGACCGACCTCCGCGACGCCGGCGACGTGGCCGCCACTCACGAAGGCGTGGCGTACCGCGCGTTCGATCTCCAGGCCGACGCACCGCCGGAGCGCGTCCAGGAGATGCTCGGTGATCTCGTGCGGCTGTTCGAGGCGGGGGTGCTGCACCAGCTCCCCGTGACCGCGTGGGACATCCGGGAGGCACCCGAGGCGTTCCGGTTCTTCCGCGAAGCGCGGCACGTCGGCAAGCTCGCGCTGACCGTTCCGCGTGCGCTGCGCGGCGGCACCGGCGGGACCTACGTCATCACCGGCGGCACCGGTGGCCTCGGGGCGGCGCTGGCGTCCCACCTCGTGCGGACGCACGGGGTCCGTGACCTGCTGCTGCTCAACCGTCGCGGCCTCGACGCCCCCGGCGCCCCCGAACTGCTCGACGAACTCACCCGAGCCGGGGCACACGTCCAGATCCGCGCCTGCGACCTCACCAACCCCGACGACCTCAGCGCCGCCCTCGACAACCTCGACATCCGAGCCGTCATCCACACCGCCGGAGTCCGCCACGACGCCCTGCTGACCGACCAAACCCCCGAGAGCACCGCCACGGTTCTCGCCCCCAAAACCACCGCGGCGCACCACCTCCACACCCTCACCCGACACCACGACCTCGACCACTTCATCCTCTTCTCCTCCCTCGCCGCCACCCTCGGCAACCCCGCCCAAACCACCTACGCCGCCGCCAACAACCACCTCAACACCCTCGCCCAGACCCGCCACAGCCAAGGACTCCCCGCCCTCTCGCTCAACTGGGGACTCTGGACGGGCGCCGGGATGGGGGCGGACCTGGACGAGGCCTCGGCCGCGCGGCTGTCGCGGACCGGTGTCGCACCGATCACCCCGGACCAGGGCCTGGCCCTGTTCGACGCCGCGCTGGACGCGCACCGCGCGGTCGTGGTGCCGGCCCCGCTGGACGTCCCGGCCCTGCAGGCGCTGGCCGCGCGCGACAGCCTTCCGGCCGTCCTGAGCGGACTGGTGCGCACCCCCGCCCGGCCGGGCAGGCGACGGAAGAGCAGCGCCCGCACCCGCCTGGCGGCGGCGAGCGAGGCGGAGCGCCGCGACCTGGTGCTCGGCCTGGTGTCGGAGGAGGTCGCGGGCGTGCTCGGCTACGAGTCGCCGCAGGCCCTGCCGTCCGGAAAGCCCTTTGTGGAACTGGGTTTCGATTCCCTCACCGCGATCGAGCTGCGCAACCGGCTGGCCACCGCGACCGGGCTCACGCTGCCGTCCACGCTGATCTTCGATCACCCGACACCCGAGGCGCTGGCCCGGTTCGTCGACGGCCTGCTCGCGCCCGAAGTGGCCGCCGCGGATCCGGTGCCCGCGGGAACCGGGGTCCCGGCGGACGAGCCGATCGCGGTCGTCGGCATCGGCTGCCGCTTCCCCGGCGGGGTCCGGTCCCCCGAGGACCTGTGGCGGCTGCTCGCCACCGGCACCGACGCGATCACCGAGTTCCCCGGCAACCGCGGCTGGGACCTCGACGCGCTCTACGACCCGGACCCGGACCACCCCGGCACCAGCTACACCCGCCACGGCGGGTTCCTGCACGACGCCGACCGGTTCGACGCCGGGTTCTTCGGCATGAACCCGCGCGAGGCCCGGGCCGCCGACCCCCAGCAGCGCGTGCTGCTGGAGACGGTGTGGGAGTCGCTGGAGCGCGCCGGGATCGTGCCGGACACCCTGCGCGGCAGCCGGACCGGCGTGTTCGTCGGCACCAGCTCGACCGACTACGCGGCGGTCGCGGACGCCGCCGTCGAGCACACCGAGGGCTACCGCCTCACCGGCACCTCGGCCAGCATCCTGTCCGGCCGCGTCTCCTACACCTACGGCCTGGAAGGACCGGCGGTCAGCGTCGACACCGCCTGCTCGTCCTCGCTGGTCGCGATCCACCTCGCCACGCAGGCCCTGCGGCAGGGCGAGTGCACACTCGCCCTCGCGGGCGGCGTTTCGGTGCTGGCCACGCCGACGATCTTCACCGAGTTCAGCCGCCAGCGCGGGCTCGCCGCCGACGGGCGGGCGAAACCGTTCTCGGCCGAGGCCGACGGCACGAACTGGAGCGAGGGCTCGGCGGTGCTGGTGCTGGAGCGGCTGTCCGACGCGCGGCGCAACGGCCACCACGTCGTCGGCGTGATCCGGGGTTCCGCGGTGAACCAGGACGGCGCCTCGAACGGCCTGACCGCCCCGAACGGCCCGTCGCAGCAGCGGGTGATCCGCGCCGCGCTCGCCGGCGCGGGTGTCGATCCGTCCGAAGTGGACGCCGTCGAGGCGCACGGCACCGGCACCCCGCTCGGCGACCCGATCGAAGCCCAGGCGGTGCAGGCGGTCTACGGGCCCGCGCACTCACCGGAGTCGCCGCTGTGGCTGGGCTCGCTGAAGTCGAACCTCGGGCACACCCAGGCCGCCGCGGGAGTCGGCGGCGTGATCAAGATGCTGCTCGCGCTCGCCCACGAACAGCTGCCGCCGACGCTGCGCTCGCAGCCGCGCAGCCCGCACGTCGACTGGGACGGCACCGTCGCCCTGCTCGACGAGGCCCGGCCGTGGCCGCGCACCGGCCGGCCACGCCGGGCGGGCGTGTCGTCGTTCGGCATGAGCGGCACGAACGCGCACCTCATCGTCGAAGAGGCACCCGCGGCTCCCGAGCCGCCAGAGGTGCCCACGGGCCCCGTGTCGTGGGTGCTCAGCGGCCGGACCGAGGCGGCGCTGCGAGACCAGGCACGCAACCTGCTCACGGCGGCGCCGGACGCGAGCCCGTACGAGATCGGCCACGCGCTCGCCGGCCGGGCGCGGTTCGAGCACCGCGCGGTGCTGGTCGGCGGCGAGCACGCGGAGTTCACCGCCGCGCTGACCGCGCTCGCCGAGGGCGGCAGTGCGCCGAACCTCGTGGCGGGCCGCGTGACGGCCGGGCAGGCGCCGGTGTTCGTGTTTCCCGGGCAGGGCTCGCAGTGGGCCGGGATGGCGCTGGAACTGCTGGAAACGCGTCCGGTGTTCGCGGAGCGGATGACGGAGTGCGCGACGGCGCTGAGCCGCCATGTCGGCTGGAACCTCTTCGCGGTGCTGCGCGGCGACGACGGGGCGCCCACCTTGGACGAGGTCGACGTCGTGCAGCCGGTGCTGTTCGCCGTGCTCGTCTCGCTCGCGGCGCTGTGGGAGGCGGCGGGCGTGGTTCCGGCGGCGGTGATCGGGCATTCGCAGGGTGAGATCGCGGCCGCGTGCGTGGCGGGTGTGCTCTCGCTCGACGACGCCGCCCGCGTGGTGGCCTTGCGCAGCCAGGTGATCCGCGACGCCCTCGCCGGGCACGGCGGCATGATGTCGGTGGCCCGGCCCGTGGACGAGGTGCGGGAGCTGCTGACCGGCGACCTGTCCGTGGCGGCGGTGAACGGCCCGGCGGCGGTCGTGGTCTCCGGCTCACCCGGTGACCTGGCGGCGCTCGCGGAGCGCTGTGCCGCGCGGGACATCCGGCACCGGCGCATCCGCGTGGACTACGCCTCGCACTCCGCGCACGTGGACCGCGTGCGCGACCGGCTCGCCGAGGTGCTGGCGGAGGTGCGCCCGCGGGAGGGCACCGTCCCGTTTCTGTCCACTGTGGATGGTCACGTCGGCGAGCCGGGGCGGGCCGACGCCGGCTACTGGTTCGAGAACCTGCGCGGCACGGTGCGGTTCGAGGACGCGGTCCGGCGGCTGCTGGCCGACGGGCACGACTTGTTCGTGGAGGTCAGCCCGCACCCCGTGCTCGTGCCCGGCATCGAGAACACGGCCGAGGCGGCGGGCGCCGAGGCGGCCGCGGTGCTCGGCACCCTGCGCCGCGACCACGGTGGCCCGGCGGAGTTCCTGCTGGCGCTGGGCCGGCTGGAGCTGTGCGGGCGGCCGGTGGACCTGGACTGGCCCGCCGATCCGGCGCGCCCGGTCGCCCTGCCCACCTACGCGTTCCAGACCGAGCGGTTCTGGGCGGATCCGGCAGCGGGCCGCACCCGCGACGTCCGCGCCGCGGGCCTCGCCGAGGCCGCGCACCCGCTGCTGGCCGCGACGACCACGGTGGCGAGCACGGGCGAGACCGTGTTCTCCGGCCGGGTCCCGGCGCGCGGCTGGCTCGCCG
This sequence comes from Amycolatopsis sp. NPDC049252, assembly GCF_043197175.1. Classification (NCBI taxonomy): domain Bacteria; kingdom Bacillati; phylum Actinomycetota; class Actinomycetes; order Pseudonocardiales; family Pseudonocardiaceae; genus Amycolatopsis; species Amycolatopsis sp. NPDC049252. Next base: position 56,273 of record NZ_JBICSQ010000051.1, on the reverse strand, counting down.
ACCACGTCGTGCGGGGCCGGGTACTGCTGCCCGGCACCGCGCTGCTGGACCTGGCGCTGTGGGCGGGCCACAAGACCGGCTGTGCCGGCGTCGAGGAACTGACGCTGGAGACGCCGCTGGTCGTGCCGGACCGGGACGGCGCCGCGATCCAGGTGGTCGTCGGCCAGCCCGGCGACGACGGGCGCCGCACGGTGTCGGTCCATTCGGACGGCGACGGCACCGGCTGGACCCGGCACGCGGCGGGCACTCTCACCCCGCTGCCCACCGCGGCACCGGATCCCCTGACCTGGCCCCCCGCCGACGCCGAGCCGCTCGCGATCGACGGGCTCCACGACGAACTCGCCGCGATCGGGCTGGAGTACGGCCCGGCCTTCCGCGGCCTTCGCGCGGCTTGGCGCCTCGGGGACGACCTGTTCGCCGAGGTCATGGCGCCCGACGGGGTCGAGCCCGGCGACGGCCACGTGCTCCACCCGGCGCTGCTGGACTCGGCACTGCACGCGCTCGGCCTCGCCGGGGACCTGACCGAGGTGCGGCTGCCCTTCACCTGGCAGGGCGTCGCGGCGCACGCCGCCGGGGCGGGTGTCCTGCGTGTCCGGCTGACCCGCCGCGGCGAGGACGCCGTCGAGCTGTCCATTGTGGACGCGGCCGGTGCGCCGGTGGCCACCGTGGACTCCCTCGTCGTCCGCTCGCTTCCCGGCGGCGGGCACCTCGTCTCCGACGCGTTCCACCGCCTCCACTGGACGACGCTCGCCACCGGCGGGTCCGCCGAGGACGGCGAGTTCGAGGTCGAGGACGTCTCGGCGTTCGGCGCGGGCCTGGACGTCCCCGACCGCACCCACGCCCTCACCCGGCACGTCCTCGGGCGCCTGCGCGACTGGCCGGCCGGCGACCGTCCCGACGCCACGCTGGTGTTCCGCACGCGGGGCGCGGTCGCGGTCCATCCTCTCGACGGCGGGCACGACCCGGCGCAGGCCGCCGTGTGGGGGCTGGTGCGCTCGGCCCAGTCCGAGGCGCCGGGCCGGTTCGCGCTGGTCGACAGCGACGGCAGCGAGGCCGGCTTCGGCGCGGCGCTGCGGGCCGGCGAAGCACAGCTCGCGATCCGCCACGGCGAGGTCCGCGCGGCCCGGCTCGCCCGGGTGACCGGGCAGGACGCGCTGCCGGTGCCCCCGGGTACGGACGCGTGGCGGCTGGCGACGCGGGCGAAGGGCGCGCTGGAGAACCTGGAGCTGGTCCCGTCCGGCGCGGACGGACCGCTGGAGCCCGGTCAGGTCCGGATCGCCGTGCGGGCGGCCGGGCTGAACTTCCGCGACGTGCTCAACGCGCTCGACCTCTACCCCGGCGAGGCCGGGGAGCTCGGCCTGGAAGGCGCGGGAGTGGTCACCGAGGTCGGCCCCGGCGTGGCGGACCTGACCCCCGGCGACCGGGTGGCCGGGCTGTTCGCGGGCGGCTTCGGGCCGCTGGCGGTGGCCGACGCCCGCCTGGTCACCCGCATTCCCGGCGGGTGGTCCTTCGCGACCGCGGCGTCGGTGCCGGTGGTGTTCCTGACCGCGTACTACGCGCTGAGGGACCTGGCCGGGCTGCGGGCGGGCGAGCGGGTGCTGATCCACGCGGCCGCGGGCGGGGTCGGCATGGCGGCCGTGCAGGTCGCGCGGCACCTCGGCGCCGAGGTCTACGCCACCGCGAGCCCCGGCAAACACGACGTCCTGCGCGGTCTCGGCTTGCCGGACGACCACGTGGCCTCCTCGCGCGACCTCGGGTTCGAGCCCGCGTTCCTGGCCGCGACCGGCGGCGAGGGCGTGGACGTCGTGCTCGACTCGCTCGCCGGGGAGTTCGTCGACGCGTCGCTGCGGCTGCTGCCGCGCGGCGGGCGGTTCGTGGAGATGGGCAAGACCGACGTGCGGGAGGCGGAAACCGTCGCGGCCGCGCACGAGGGCGTGCGGTACCGGGCGTTCGAGCTGATGGCCGCCGGGCCGGACCGGCTGCGGGAACTGCTGGCGGAACTGGGCCCGCTCTTCGGGACCGGTGTCCTGCGGCCGGTGCGCACGACCGCCGCGGACGTCCGGCACGCGCCCGCCGCGTTCCGGTTCCTCAGCCAGGGCCGGCACACCGGCAAGGTGGTGCTGACCATGCCGCGGCCGCTGCGGCCCGAAGGCACCGTGCTGGTCACCGGCGCCACGGGCGCGCTCGGTTCCCTCGTCGCCCGGCACCTGGTCACCGAGCACGGGGTGCGGCACCTGCTGCTGCTCAGCCGAAGCGGCCCGGACGCGCCGGGAGCGGCGGAGCTGGTGTCGCGGCTGGCCGACGCCGGAGCCGGCGCCACGGTCGTCGCGTGCGACGCGGCCGACCGCGACGCGCTCGCCCGCGTCCTCGACGACGTCCCGGCCGAGCACCCGCTGATCGCGGTCGTGCACGCCGCCGGGGTCCTGGACGACGCCGTGGTCGCTTCGCTGACCGAGGACCAGCTCGCGAAGGTGCTGCGCCCGAAGGCCGACGCGGCCTGGCACCTGCACGAGCTGACCGCCGGGACCGACCTCGACGCGTTCGTGCTGTTCTCCTCCGCCGCCGGGGTGACCGGAAACCCCGGCCAGGGCAACTACGCCGCGGCCAACGCCTTCCTCGACGCGCTGGCCGCCCGGCGCCGCGCGGCGGGCCTGCCCGCGGTCTCGCTCGCCTGGGGCCTGTGGGCCGCAACCGGCGCGATGACCGGCGAGCTGACCGGGCAGGACCGGGCGAGGCTGCGCCGCACCGGCGTCGTGCCACTGTCCGATGAGGACGGTCTGGCCCTGTTCGACCTGGCGCTGCGGCATCCGGACGCGCTGGCCGTACCGGCGCGGCTCGACCTCGCCGCGCTGCGCGACCGGCTCGACGAGCTGCCGCCCCTGTTCCACGGCCTGGTCCGGCCCCCGCGCCCGCTCGGCACGAGCACCGCGCCGGATCCCGCCGCCCAGGCGTGGGCGGACCGCGTCCGGCGCGCCGGCCCGGAGCGGCAGCGGGAGCTGGCGTCGGCGCTGGTCCGCGCCGAGCTGGCGACCGTGCTCGGGCACACCGGCGCCGACGGCCTCGCGGCCGGCGACCGGGCGTTCAAGGATCTCGGCTTGGATTCGCTGACCGCCGTGCAGCTGCGCAACCGGCTGCGCTCGGTCACCGGGCTCCGCCTGTCCTCGACGGTGGTGTTCGACTTCCCCACCGCCGACGCGCTCACCGATCACCTGCTCGGGCAGGTCGCGGGGAACGCGGGCGAGGCGGCGCTGTCCGGGATCACGCGGCTGGAGCAGGTGCTCGCGGCCGTCCCCGCCGGGGACGGCGCACGCGAGGAGGTCGCCCAGCGCCTGCGCGACCTGCTCGCCGGGTTCGGCGCGCCACCACCGCCGGAGAACGGCTCGCCCGGACCCGGCGGGGTCCGCGACCGCATCGACCAGGCCGGCGCCGACGAGCTGTTCGCCCTCATCGAGGGCGGGCTCGGCCGGCCCGGCGCCCGCCACTGACCCGCCGACCAGGGAGACCGTCATGTCCAGTGAGACGACCGGCGACCACGCCGACCCCGGGAAACTCCTCGGTTACCTCAAACGCGTCACCGGCGAGCTGTACGAGACGCAGGAGGAGCTGGAGCGGCTGAAGACCGCCCGCCGCGAACCGGTCGCGGTGCTCGGCCTGGCCTGCCGCTACCCCGGCGGCGTGCGCGGCCCGGAGGACCTGTGGCGGCTGGTCGCCGAGGGCCGCGAGGCCATCGGGGAGTTCCCCGCCGACCGCGGCTGGGCCGTCGAGGAGTTCGACGAGCCCGGCGCCGACCGCACCGGCACGGTCCGGGTGCGGCGCGGCGGGTTCCTCGACGACGCGGGCGAGTTCGACCCGGCGTTCTTCGGCATCAGCCCCCGCGAGGCGCTCGCCATGGACCCGCAGCAGCGGCTGCTGCTGGAGACGACGTGGGAGGCGTTCGAGTACGCCGGCCTCGTCCCGACGTCCCTGCGCGGCAGCCGCACCGGCGTGTTCACCGGGGTCTTCGACTCCGGCTACGCCGCGCCCGGCACGGTGCCGGCGGAGCTGGAGGGCCACCTGCTCACCGGCACCGCGGGCAGCGTGGCGTCCGGGCGCGTCGCCTACACGTTCGGCTTCACCGGCCCCGCGGTCAGCGTGGACACCGCGTGCTCGTCCTCACTGGTGGCCACCCACCTCGCGTGCCAGGCACTGCGGTCGGGCGAGTGCGACGTCGCCGTCGCGGGCGGGGCCACCGTGATGGCCACCCCCAGCACGTTCCTCGAGTTCTCGCGGCAGCGGGGGCTGTCCTCCGACGGCCGGTGCCGCGCCTTCGGCCGCGACGCCGACGGCACCGGGCTCGCCGAGGGCGCGGGCGTGCTGGTGCTGGCCCGGCTGTCCGACGCCCGGCGGCTCGGTTACCCGGTCCTCGGCGTGCTGCGGGGCAGCGCGACCAACCAGGACGGCTCCTCCAACGGGCTCACCGCGCCCAGCGGCCCGGCGCAGCAGCAGGTGATCCGCGCGGCGCTGGCCGACGCGGGCCTGTCCCCCGCCGACGTCGACGCCGTCGAGGGCCACGGCACCGGCACGCGGCTCGGCGACCCGATCGAGGTCCAGGCGGTGCAGGCGGTCTACGGGCCCGCGCACTCGCCGGAGTCGCCGCTGTGGCTGGGCTCGCTGAAGTCCAACGTCGGGCACACCCAGGCCGCGGCCGGGGTCGGCGGCATCATCAAGACGCTCCTGGCGATGCGCCACGGCGTGCTGCCGCCCACGCTGCACGCGGACCCGCCGTCCGGGCTCGTCGACTGGGACGGCGGGGTCGCGCTGCTGCCGGAAGCCCGGCCGTGGCCTTCCGGCGGGCGGCCGCGGCGCGCCGGGGTCTCGTCGTTCGGCATCAGCGGCACCAACGCCCACGTCATCGTCGAGGAGGCCCCCGCTCCCGGGGAGACACCGCCGCCGGCGCCTGCGGACGGACCCGTGGCGTGGGTGCTCTCCGCGAAGTCCGAGGCTTCGTTGCGGGAGCACGCGGCCCGCTTCCGGGGGCTGCTCGACGACCGGCCCGGCCTGGACCTCGCCGCGGCGGCCCGCACGCTGGCGGGCCACCGGACGGCGTTCGCCCACCGCGCCGTGGTCGCCGGGGCCGACGCCGGCGAACTGGCCCGCGGGCTCGACGTCCTCGCGCGGGGCGAAACCTCCACCACGGCCCAGCAGGGCGTGGCGGGCGGTGAGCCGAAGGTCGCGGTGATGTTCACCGGCCAGGGTGCGCAGTGGGCCGGGATGGGCGCGGAGCTGTACGCCACCTACCCGGTGTTCGCCGAGACCCTGGACCGGCTGTGCGAGCGGTTCGACCCGCACCTGCCGCGTCCCCTGCGCGAGGTCATGTTCGCCGGCCCCGGCAGCGAGCCGGCCGCACTGCTCGACACCACCGCCTTCACCCAGCCCGCGCTCTTCGCGTTCGAGGTCGCGCTCTACCGCCTGGTGGAGACGCTCGGCGTCCGCGCCGACGTCCTCATCGGACACTCGCTCGGCGAGATCGTCGCGGCCCACGTGGCGGGCGTTCTGTCCGAAGTGGACGCCGTGCGGCTGGTGTCCGCCCGCTCCGGGCTCATGCAGTCGGTGCCCGAGGGCGGCGCGATGGCCTCCGTCACGGCGAGCGAGGAGGAGGTGCTGGCGGAGCTGGCACCCGGAGCCGAGATCGCGGCGGTGAACACTCCGGGCTCCGTCGTCGTCTCCGGCGACGGCGAGGCCGTGACCGCACTCGCCGCCCGGCTGGCCGGCCGCGGGCACCGGACCCGGCCCCTCACCGTCAGCCACGCGTTCCACTCCGCGCACCTCGACCCGATCCTGCCCGAGTTCGGCCGGTTCGCCGCCGGGCTCGCCTACCGCGAACCGGAGATCCCGGTCGTCACCAACGTCACCGGCCGGATCGCCGGACCGAGCACGCTCACCACGCCGGAACACTGGGTCGGGCACGTCCGCGGCACGGTCCGGTTCGCCGCCGGGCTGGCCACCCTCGCCGAGGAGGGCGTCACGCACGTGCTGGAGATCGGACCGCACCCGGCGCTCTCGGCCGCCGTGGCCGAGACGCTGGGCGCCGCCGCGCCCGTCACGATCTCCCTGGCCCAGCGGCGCAAGCCGCAGGCACGACGGCTGCTCGCCGGGCTCGGCCGCCTGTGGAGCTCCGGGGTGCCCGTCGACTGGACCGCGCTGCTGCCCGGCGCCGGGTTCCTGCCCCTGCCGCCCTACCCGTTCCGCCGCGACCGCTTCTGGCTGCGTCCGGTGCCCGGCCCGCGGGGCGAGACGGACGTGCTGTGGCAGGCGATGGAACACGAGGACCTCGACAAGATCACCGAGCTGCTCGGCGTCGACGGCGCGGAGCACCGCGCGGCGATCTCCCTGCTGCTGCCCGCTCTCGCCGCCTGGTGCCGTCGCCCGGCCGATCCCGGCGACGCCGGGGAGCCGGAGACCCCTTTGCTGGAGCTGCTGGCCGGAAAGTCGGCCGAGGAGCAGGAGACCGTGCTCCTCGACGTGGTCCGGCGGCACTGCGCCGACGTCCTCGGCCACGACGCCGTCGCCCCCGACGACGACCTGATCCTGCTGGGCCTGTCCTCGTTCTCCGCGCTGGAGCTGCACAACCGCCTCGTGAAGCTGACGCGGCTGCTGCTGCCTCCGGCGGTGGTGCTGGAACACCCCACGCCCGTCCAGCTGGCCCGGCACGTCGGCGCCGAGCTCGCGATCCGCTGACCCGAAGGAGAGTTCCGTGAGCACCGCAACCCAGGTGATCGTGGCGGGCGGCGGCCCGGTCGGGCTGATGCTCGCCGCCGAACTGCGCCTCGGCGGCGCCGAGGTCACCGTGCTGGAGGCCCAGCCGGCGCCCGCGGGCCAGTCCCGCGCGCCCGGCGTGTACGCCCGCACCGTCGAGGTCTGGCGCCAGCGCGGCATCCTGGACCGCTTTCCCGACCACCGGTTCGGCCGGATCAGCCACTTCGCGCTGCTGCCGGTCGGGCTCGATCTCGGCGTGTTCGGCTCGCCCGAGGCCGTGCTGCTGCTGCCGCAGGCCCTCGTGGAGAAGACGCTTTCCGCGTGGGCCGAGGAGCTCGGCGCGCGGGTGCTGCGCGGGCACACCGTGGCGGACCTCGAACAGGACTCGGGCGGTGTCACCGTCACCGTGCGGGAGAGCTCCGGTGAGGTGCGGCGGCTGCGGGCCGGCTACGTCGTCGGCTGCGACGGCGGCCGCAGCACGGTCCGGCGGCTGGCCGGGTTCGACTTCCCCGGCACGTCCTCGACCACCGAGATCCTGCTGGCCGACGTCGCCGGCCTGCCCGCCGACCTGCCGGCACTGCGCGGGCGGCCGTTCCCGTACGTGCGCGGCGAGCACGGCTGGCTCGCGATGTCCGTGGTGACGCTGTCCGAGGACCGGCCGGACCTGGTGCGCATCATCGCGGGCGAGTTCGGCCGGGCCCCCGCCCGGCGGCCCGCCGCCCCGGCGTTCGACGAGGTGCGGCGGGTGGTGCACGCGATCGCGGGGATCGACCTGTCCGGCACCACACCCGTCTGGCTGAGCAGCTTCGGCAACGGCACCCGGCAGGTCACGCGGTACCGCCGGGGGCGCGTCCTGCTGGCGGGCGACGCCGCCCACGTGCACCCGCCGTTCGGCGGCCAGGGCCTCAACATGGGGATCCAGGACGCGGTGAACCTCGGCTGGAAGCTCGCCGCGGAGGTCACCGGCCGGGCGCCGGCGGGCCTGCTCGACAGCTACCACGACGAACGGCACCCGGTGGCCGCCCGCGTGCTGCTCAACACCCGCGCCCAGGACGCGCTCATGCGCGGCGGGCCGGAGACCGAGTCCCTGCGCACCGTCGTGGCCGAGCTGCTGGCCGTGCCCGAGGCGAACCGGCGGATGTCGGCGGAGATCAGCGCGCTCGGCGTCCGCTACGACCTGGGCGGCGGGCCGCTCGTCGGCAGCCGCGTGCCGCCCGCGACCGTGGTGCTCGCCGACGGGTCCACCCGCGACACGCTGGGCCTGCTGCGGGACGCGAAGGGCGTGCTGCTGAACCTGGCCGGGGAACCCGCGTTCGGCAAGGCGGCCGCGCGGTGGGGCGAGCGGGTGGACGTCGTGGAGGCCGGGGCTCCCGACGGCGAGCTGGCGGCGTTTTCGGCGCTCCTCGTGCGGCCGGACGGGCACGTGGCCTGGTCGGCGGGCCGTGGCGAACCCGCGGACGAGGCGGGACTCGAGGCGGCGTTGGCCCGGTGGCTGGGGCCGCACGACGGATAACCACATTGGCCGGTTACGCCGGTCATCTGACAGATGCCCCGGGCTCCCGCGGTTCCCTAGATTGGGACCTGCCACCGTCGGTGGTGACAACCGATCACCTGCCTTACCGGGAGCCCGCGTGCGCTACGAGATGCTGGGCCGGCTCCACGTCATCGGTGCGCCAGGACAGGCGCCACAGCGCCTGACCGCACCGAAAGTGGAGTCGGTCCTGATGGCCCTGCTCGTGCAGGCCAACCAGGTCGTGTCCGTCGACCAGCTGATCACCGAAGTGTGGGATCAGCGGCCCCCCAGAAGAGCGATCGCGACGATTCACGTGTACGTGTCGCAGTTGCGGAAGTTCCTGTCCTCGGTGGACCCGGGCGCGCAGCCGCTCTCCACCGTCTTCCCCGGTTACGTGCTGCACGCGCCGCCGGAGGCCACCGACCGGCACGAGTTCCGGTCCGCCGTGTTCCGCGCCCGCGCCTGCGCGACGGCGGGCCGGCACGGCGACGCGGTGCCCCTGCTGCGAGAAGCGCTGGCCCTGTCGGAGGGAACCTGGCGGCCCGCCGGCGAGCTCGGGCCCGTCACCGCCGGCTTCCTCACGTGGCTCGACGAAACCCGCCTGGAGTGCAAAGAACTCCTCGTGGACTGCCTGCACGCCCTCGGGCAGCACCACGAGCTGACGAGCCGGCTACCGGGCCTCGTCCGGCAGCACCCGCTGCACGAACCGTTCTACCAGCAGCTGATGCTGGCGTACTACCGCTGCGGCCGCCGGGCGGAGGCGCTCAACGTCTACCAGGCGCTGCGCACCCGGCTCCGGGCCGATCTGGGCCTCGACCCGTGTCGTGCCGCCCAGGACCTGCACACCGCGATCCTGTCCGCCGACGACGCGCGCGTGCTTCGCCCCACGGGCTGACCCGCGACGCCTGACCGGCAGCGTGGCCGGCCAGGCGTCGCGCTGCTCAGCCGTGGCGGTACAGCTTGAAGTTGGCGCGGAAGCGCTTGCGCGGGATCTCGCCCTTCAGGTCACGGGTCCCCACCAGCCCCAGGTAGCGGCCGCTGATGCCGACCGCGTAGAGGGACTGCCACTTCCCCTCCAGGATGGCCTGCACGTCGACCCAGCCCGTGGTCTGGACCTCTCCGTCCGGGAACACCGCGCGCTCGGTGTAGAACGACATCAGGTGCCCGTCGCTCTCCCGGACCAGCACCTTCCAGCCCGCGCCCTTGAGCGTGCCGAGGACGTTGCCCTCGGCGTCGGAAAAGGTGCTGTCGTAGGTGTTGTGGTCGCCGAGGCCCGGACCCGGCGGCACGACGGCGTGGTACTGCAAGTCGACGTCCTCGGTCAGATCCTCCAGCACCAGGGACTCGGCGGCGTCACCGGGCTCCGGAACGGGCACGGCGCCGGACACCGCCTCGGTGAAGGCAGGCACGGGATCGGCAAGCGACATCTCGGTCCTCTCGTCGGGCGTCCCGGGTACGACCGGGCCGGCGCTGCCATTCTCCGCGATCGGGCTAAAGACCCGCTTAGGCGTCCGTTCGGAATGGACGTCGGCTCGTCGTCCGGCGCGGGTAGCGGAAGTCCTTGAGCCAGGCGAAAGGCCGTTCCACGGGCCGGCGGACGGTGCCGAGGCCCGAGCCGTGCTCGACCGGGCTGCGCCCGGTGTGGTCCCCTCCGTCGAGGACCCGCGGGCGCGTGGAGCCGACCAGCGCGGCCGACGGGTCCAGCAGCCCGGCGGCAACCAACCCGGCGAGCAGCCGCTTGCGGCCGGGGTGGCGGAAACGCCGTGGACGCAACTTTCACCTGGGGATCGACGCGGCACGGGACAGGTCCTTCAGCTGGTGGCGTGACGTGATCCCGAACTTGGGGAAGATCTTGTGCAGGTGGTAGCCCACGGTGCGCACGGACAGGAAGAGCCGGGCACCGATCTCCTTGTTGGACAGGCCTTGCGCGGCCAGCTCCATGATCTCCTGTTCCCGCGGTGTCAGCTCCACCATCCGCTCCGCCGCCGCCGCGGTCGGTGCGCCCGCCGCCCGCAGTTCCGTGCGCGTGTCCTCGATCCACGGCCGCGCTTCGAGGAAGGTGAACAGGTCCAGTGCGGCCCGCAGTTCGCCGCGGGCCTCGATGACCCGTCGCTGACGGCGGAGCCATTTGCCGTGCAGCAGCAGGGTTCTCGCGCGGTCGAACAGGGACGGCGAGTCCTCGGCGAGCGCCGCGGCGAAGTGGCGTCCGGCCGCCTCGGGATCGTCGTCGGCCAGCAGTGCCCGGCATCGGTGCCACAACGAGCGCAGTTCGGGCGCGTCACGGAGGATGGCGTGCTCGTGGCGGTCCAGCACCTCCCGCGCCCCTTCCCGGTCACCGGCCCGGACCAGGGCGCCGACGAGGTCCGGCAGCACCAGCTGGGCGATCAGGAAATGGTGTCCGGCACTTTCCGGCGAGACCACGTTCAGCAGCCGCACCGCGGCTTCCTGCGGCGAGCCCTCGGCTTCGGCCAGCAGGGCGAGCGCCCAGTGAGCCACCGCCGCCGCGGAAGCGATGCCGCGAGGCGAAGCTTCCGCCAGCACGAACTCCGCGGCCTCACGGCATTCCCGGGCGCGGCCGCCGATCGCGGCCGACCACGCGAGCACGGCCTGCAACTGCACCAGCGCCCCGGTCTGGCCCAGCTGTTCGGCGAGATCGCGGGCCGCCACCGCGTCGGAGTGCACGGTCTGCCAATGCGAGTCGGCGATGTCGTTGCCCGCGGCCGTGGCGACCAGCATCGGCAACGCCCCGAGCTGAGCGCGGGAGCGCACCGTCTCACCCGATCGCCGCAGTGCCGCCGACGTGCGCCAGACGTTGCCCAGCAGCCGGGGCACCACGACCGGCGGCCAGATCCACGGCCGGGTGGCCGGCGGGCGCAGCCAGTGCGGGGACACCGCCGCGAGCCTGCCGCCTTCGGGAAACCGGCCGTGAGCCAGCTCGGTGAGGGCCTCGCCCAGCACCCGCGCCGGGGCGTCCGCGGACAGCGGCAGGCGCCCGAGCGCCTCGCCCGCGGCGAGCAGGCCGGGGCGGTCCCCCAGGGTCAGCGCGCAGCCGGCCGCCATCACCAGCAGGTCGGCGGCCGCCGTCCGGTCGTCGGCCGCCAGGCCGTCGGCGGAGTCCAGCAGCTCGTGGTAGGCGGTGCGCACCAAGCCGTTGGCGTTGTCGAGCACCGCCTTCAGCTCGCTCGCCGCCGCGAGCGCTTCCGGACATTCCGCGACCGCCTGCATCTCGTTCTGCAGCTTTTGCGCGCGAGCCGGGCACCCCGCGAACCAGGCGCACCACGCGGCCTCGGTGAGATACCGGGTGCGGGTCGAGGACGTGCCGGACAGCTCCGCCGCGGCGGCGTAGGCGTCCGACGCGTCCAGCGGTCGACCGCCGCGGCGCGCCCGCGCCCCCACTCCCGCCAGCTCCGCGGCCACCTCCTCGTCGAAGCCGGCGGTCGCCGCGGCGCGGTGGCGGACCCGTTCGTCCGGATGGCGCGCCAGCACCTCGGCCAGTGCCCGGTGCACGGCGCGGCGCGAGTCCAGCGACGCCGAGTGGTACACGATGGAGCGCAGGATCCGGCGCGGGAACGTCACCTCCTGCTCCCGCACCACGAGCTGCCCCCGCCGCTCGGCTTCCGCCAGCACCGCCGCCCCGTCGACGCCGAGCCGCGTGGCCGCCTCGATCAGCACCGGCACACTGCCCGTGCGGTCGGCGGCGGCCGCCAGCAGCAGGGTCGCGGTGCCCGCGGGCCGGGGCCGCACGGGCGGCCCGATGAGCTCGGGCAGCCGGCAGCCCGAGGCCAGGTACTCCGGCAGCGGCAGCACTCCGGACAGTTCGCCCTCGTTCAGCGCGGCACACAGTTCCAGCAGTACCAGGGGATTTCCCTCGGCCTCGTCGAGCAGGCGCCGCACCACCTCCTCCGGCGGCGGTCCCGGCGGACCGGACCGGCCGACGGCGGCGAGCACGAGCGCGCGGGCCGCGTCGTCGGCCAGCGGGGGCACGGCCAGCGGCGGCAGGCCGCTGTCGGCCGCGGCCCGCGGCAGGCGCTCCCCCAGCGGCAGCGCGGTGGACAGCACCACCGCGACCGGCGCGCGGTGGAACCGGCGCGTGGCCGTGAACAAGGCGACCCGGCTGCGCTCGTCGAACCACTGCGTGTCGTCGACGAGCAGCAGCTGCGGCCCGGACACCGCGGTCTCGGTGGCGACGAGGTCGAGCAGCGCCAGCCCGACCCGCGCCGGGTCGGCCGGGCCGCCGTCGAGCGCCGCCGCGACGGCGGCGCGGTGCGTCTCCGACAGCGTGCCCAGCCGCGGCAGGAGGCGGATCAGCAGCGGCTGCAGGCCGGCGTAGGGCGTGCTCGCCTCCGCCGCCACGCCACCACAGCACAGCACCGGGGTGTCCGGCCCCGCCAGCTCCGTGGCCCGGTCCAGCAGCACCGTGCGCCCGGCACCCGGCTCGCCGAACAGGTGGAGGCCGGCCGCCCGGCTGCCCTGGTGTCCACTGTGGACCTTCCGCAGCACGGCGCGCAGGGACTCGACCTCGTCGTCGCGGCCGAACAGCCGCAGGGGCGGCGCGGCCCCCGTACGCGTGAACACCGCGGGTGCGCATCCGGGCCGCACCGGCATCGCCTCTCTTCCGGGGGTCGCGGCCGGGGCGGTCCCCGGCCGGCTCGGCTCGCTAATCGCCGTCCGGCGCGGCCGGCGCGCCGCCGCCGCCGCGCAGCGGGATCTCCCGCAGGAACGAGACGGCGACCAGCGACACGACCACCGCCGGCACGCACGCCAGGAACACGTCGCCCAGCGAACCGGAGAACGCCTCGAGGACCTTGTCCCGGACCGCGCCGGGCAGCTGCCGGATCGCGGCCACGTTGTCGAGCGAGAACCCGGTCCCGCCCGTGGCCGGCGCCTCCCCGAACTGCTCCCGCAGGTGGTGGGTGAGGCGGTTCGACAGCACGGCGCCGAGCACGGCGGTGCCGATCGCGCCGCCCATCGACCGGAAGAACGTCACCGCGCCGGTGGCGACCCCCATGTCCGCGGCGGTCACCGAGTTCTGCACCGCGGTCGTCATGTTCTGCAGCGTCAGGCCGAGCCCGGCCCCGCAGACGAACATGTAGATCGCGATGAGGCCGTAGGGGGTGGCGGTGCCGAGCGTGGCGAGCAGGCCGAGACCGCCCGCCATCAGCACGCTGCCGGTGATCAAGTGGATCTTGTAGCGGCCGGTCCTGGTGATCGCCGCGCCGGACCACGTGGAGGTGAGGAGGATGCCGACCACGGCGGGCAGCATCGCGAGCCCCGACTCCGTGGACGACATCCCCTTGACCGTCTGCAGGTACAGCGGCAGGTAGATGATCGCGCCGAACATCGCGATTCCGGCGACGAAGGAGTAGACGTTGCCGAGGCTGAAGGTGGACTGGCGGAACAGCGGCAGCGGGATCACCGGCTCGGCCACCCGGCGCTCGACGAGGAGGGCGGCCACGGCCAGCAGCACCGCGCCGATCAGCAACGCGAGCGATCGCGGGTCGCCCCAGCCGAACTTCCCGCTCGCCCAGCTCAGGTAGAGCAGCAGCGCGGTCACGGCCGCGACGAGCAGGCTCGAGCCGACGTAGTCGATGTCGTGGCGGCGCACCACGGTCGGGATGCGCAGTGCCACCGAGGTCACCACGAGCGCGACCAGCCCGAGGGGCAGGTTGATGAAGAACACCCAGCGCCAGCCGGGTCCGTCGCTGAAGAACCCGCCCAGCAGCGGCCCGAGCACGCTGGCGACGCCGAACGCGGCGCCGAACAGGCCCTGGTACTTCCCGCGTTCGCGCGGCGGGATGATGTCGCCGATCAGGGCCAGCGCGATGGCCAGCAGCCCGCCGCCGCCGATGCCCTGCACCGCGCGGCCCGCGATGAGCACGCCCATGTTGCCCGAAAACCCGCAGACGGCCGACCCGGCGAGGAAGGTGACGATGGCGACCTGGAACATCAGGCGGCGGCCGTAGAGGTCGGACACCTTGCCCCACAACGGGGTCGTCGCGGTCGAGGTGAGCAGGTACGCGGTCACCACCCACGACAGGCTGTCCAGCCCGCCGACGTCGCTGACGATCTTCGGCAGCGCCACGCCGACGATCGACTGGTCCAGCGCGGACAGCATCGTGCCGAGGATCAGCCCGCCCAGCACGGTCATGATCTGCCGCTGGCTCAGCGGCGCGGGAGCGGACTCGGCCGCAGGTGCGGCAGGCTCGGTCATCGCTTTCGTTTCCTTCCGGTGTCGGACTTTCTTGCGGGTCAGGACCGGGGCGCGAGCACGGCGCCGAGGTCGCCGCGGATCTCGGCGAGCAGCTCCTCGCCGTCCTCGCGGAGGAAGAAGTGGCCACCGTCGAACAGGCGCACGCGGAACGGGCCGCGAGTCGCCTCCGCCCAGGCGAGCACCTCCTCTTCGGTGACCCCGGCGTCGGCACGGCCGCCGAACGCGGTCACGGGGCAGTCGTGCAGCCGGCCGGGGCGCGGCCGGTAGGTGAAGTTCAGCTCGAGGTCCGCCCGCACCTGCGGCAGCACGAGCTCCCGCAGCTCCGGGTTGTCCAGCGTGGCGGCCGGCATCCCGCCCAGCTCGCGCAGCCGCGACCAGATGTCGTCGTCGGTGGTGTGCTCGTAGACCGGGAAGTCCGGCGGCAGGAACGGGCTGGTGCGCGCGCAGGCGAAGAAGTGCTCCGGCGGCCGGCCGCGTTCGGTCAGCCGCACCGCGACCTCGTGCGCGATGGCCGCACCCATGCTGTAGCCGGCGACGGCGTAGGGCTTGTCCAGCAACGGTTCCATCACCGGCACGAGCGCGTCGACCAGCGGCTCCATCGCGCGGTGGGCCGCCTCGCGGAACCGCGTCTCCCGGCCGGGCAATTGCACCGCGCACACCTCGACCTCGGACCCGAGCGCGTCCTGCCAGGTGCGGAACACGGTGGCGCCGCCTCCGGCGTAGGGGAAGCAGAAGAGCCGCAGGCGCGCCTGCTCCTGCGGCTTGACGAACGGGAACCAGAGCGACCGCGCTTCCGTCATGACCGGTCTCCCTCTCGGTCGCGCATCGCCTCGCGGACGCTGCGCGGCCGCGGGTCGGTCCAGATCCGCTCGATGTGGTCGAGGCACTCGTCGCGGGTGCCGACGAAGTCCGACGCGGTCCAGCCCGCCGGGATCTCGCGGGCGAGCGGCCACACCGAGTACTGGTCCTCCGCGTTGCGCACCACCGTGTAGTGCGGTGCCCGGGTTTCGGTGCCGGTCATCGGTCGTTCTCCTTTCTCGGGGCGAGCCGGGAGCCCAGTTCCCCGACGGGCCGGGCGGGATCGGTCACCGCGGCGCGCACGGCCTCGGCGAAACCGGCGGCGAGCCGGTCCCCCGTCGCGGCGGAGAGCACCCCGGTCCGGCGCAGCAGCTGGACCTCGGCGCCGTCGCCGGTCGGCCACACGTGCAGTTCCAGGTCGTAACGGGCGGCGGCGCGCGACACGGGATGGCGCGCGATGCTCAGACCCGGCAGCGTCAGCTCACCCGCGGCGGGCGAGTGCAGCACGAAGGTGGCGCGGAACCACGGGTCGTCGGTGCTAGCCGTGCCGGGCAGCAGCTGTGCCTGCAGGTACTCCAGTGGCAGGTCGCGGTGGGCGAACGCGTCGAGCGAGGCGCGGCGGACCCGGGACAGCAGCGCGGCGAACCGGGTGTCCGATGTGGACTCGGCCCGGATGGCGACGTGGTTGACGAAGCGGCCGACGATGCCCTGGAACTCGGGCCGGTCGCGGCACAGCACCGGCGTGCCGATCGCGAAGTCCGCGCTGCCGCCGATTCCCGCGAGAAGGGCGTGGTACACCGACAGCAGCACCATGAACAGGCTGGCGTCGGAGCTCCTGCCGCTCTCGGTGGCCGCCGCGAGCAGCGGCTCGTCCAGCCGCCCCCGGTGCACCTGCGCCGCGAAGCGGTCCGCGCCGGGACTTCCCGGCAGGGACGGCCGCGGCAGCCCGGCGAGCACCCGGCGCCAGTGGTGGAGCTGCCCCGAGTAGGCACCGCGGGCGATCGAGTCGTTCTGCCAGTTCGCCACATCCGCGTACTGGAAGGGAAGCGGTGGCAGCGCCGGGTCCGTCCCGAGCGCGTAAGCCCGGTACAGCAGGCCCAGTTCGCGGGTGAGGATGTCGCGCGAGGCGGCGTCGTAGACCATCAGGTGGCTCACCACCAGCACCACGTGGTCGTCGTGGCCGAGTTCGAACAGCCGCACCCGCAGCAGCGGCGCGTGCGTCAGCTCCGGCGGGGCCGGCGCCTCCTCGAGCGGACCGTCCGGGGCCGGGACCGGGCCGGCCCGCTCCAGCTCGACCTCGGCGTGCGCGTGCACCTCGGCCACCAGCTCGCCGTCGGCCTCCCGGAACGTCGAGCGCAGGGATTCGTGGCGGCGCACCAGCTCGTCCAGCGCGCGCCGCAGCGCCGTCCGGTCGAGCTTGCCCTTGAGCCGCAACGCCTCCGGCACGGCGAGCACCGCGTGCCGGGGCGCGAGCCGGGCGACGTCCCACACGCCCCGCTGCACGAAGGAGGTCGGCAGCAGGTACGTCTCGTCCGGCGCGACGCGTCCGGTGGCCGTCATCCCCGGCTCCCTTCGGCGCGGGCCGGGGTCCGGGGCAGGACCGCGATCGGCGCGGCGGCGGGTGCGTCGCTTTCCCGGAGCCGCGCGCACAGCTGAGCCACCGTGGGTGCCTCGAACAGGGCGGCCAGCGGGACCTCGGTGCCGAACGCCTCGCGGGCCTTCGCCACCACCTCCGTGGCCAGCAGCGAATGCCCGCCGAGGGAGAAGAAGTCGTCCAGCATGCCGACCCGCTCCACGCCGAGCACCTGCGCCCAGATCCCGGCCATCAGCTCCTCGTCGGACTGGCGCGGGGCGACGTAGGTGTGCTGGCGGGCCTCGATCGCCTCGGGCAGCGCCCCGCGGTCGAGCTTGCCGGTGCTGGTCAGCGGCAGCACCTCGAGCACCTGCGTGCTGGCGGGCTTCATGTAGTCCGGCAGCCGCTCGGAGACCCACGCCCGGACGCGGGCGATCAGCTCGCGCTCCTCCTCGACGCGCATCGGGTCGGACGCCCAGGTGGCGGGGTCCGGCGCGTCGCCGAGGCGGGGCGGCACGGTGAGCCGTCCGGTACCGGTGCCCGCGGGGCGCAACGCGGCGTCGAAGCAGTGCGGGTCGGCCAGCGACGGGGAGAGCACGACCTCGTAGCCGTGCGACTTGCCCAGCTCCCGCAGCTGCTGCGGCTCGATGCCGGAGTCCGGGGCTCCCGCCAGCGCCTTCAGCTCCGACAGCAGCCGGACAGCGCCGGGCTCGCGCAACGCGGCGGCGGCTTCGCCGTGGGCGATGACGCGGCCGTTGCGCAGGCCCCGCAGCTCGAGCGCACGCGACCCGCCTCCGGTCAGCAACCCGGTCAGCTCGGCCAGCGGCACGGCCCGGCCGCCGAACTCGCGCACCGTCGGCGCGGCGGGTTCCGCCGCCTCGTCGCGCGGGATGACGACGTCGTAGCGGTACCGGTTCATCTCGGTGTCGACGCCGCTCTCCTTGAGGTGCAGCTCGGCGCGGCCACCGGCGAAGTCGGCGAAGAAGGCCGGGTGCAGCGTCAGCTCGTCGTCCTGCACGAGGCGGCGGCCCAGCTCGGCGCGGACCTCGGCCGGGTCGGTGTGCTCGTCCGCGGCGTCCGCGCCGAAGAGCAGGACCGACGTGTGGAACGCCTCCTGCAGCGCCTGGTGCCGCACGTCGCCGACGAACAGGTGCCCACCCGGGGCGACGAGCTTCAGCGCGCCGTCGAGGACGCGGCGGGCGTAGGCGGCGCTCGGGAAGTACTGCAGGACCGAGTTGATCACCACGACGTCGAACTCGCCGTCCGGCAGCTCGGACAGGTCGTCGGCGAACCGCTCGGCCAGCGTCACCGGAGCACCCACGGGCAGGTGCGTGCGGACGTGGTCGAGCGCGGACCGCGAGAAGTCCGTGGCCACGTACTCCCGCACGTCACCGAGCAGTTCGAACAGCAGCAGGCCGGTGCCGCAGCCGATCTCCAGTATCCGCCGCGGCCGCAGCGACCGGATGCGGGCGACCGTGTCGGCCACCCAGGCGCGCATCTGCTCCTCCGGGATGCGGCGGCCGGTGTAGCTGGAGTTCCAGCCCGCGCTGTGGAAGCGCTCGGGCGCCCCGCCCCCGCCGTAGATCTCGTCGTAGACCGTGCGCCAGGTGTCGGCCTTGCGGCGTTCGCCGCCGCCGGAGCGGACGTCGGTGCGGTAGCCCGGCGCGGGCACGAGGTACGCGGCGAGCTGGTTGCTGCCGTCGCGGCCGCGGCGCGCGACGACCGCCGCCGCGGCCACGCCGTCGTGGTCCACCAGCACCTTCTCGATCTCGCCCGGCTCCACGCGGTGCCCGCGGACCTTGACCTGCGAGTCGACGCGGCCGAGGAACTCCAGGTTGCCGTCGGGCAGCCAGCGGCCGAGGTCGCCGGTGCGGTAGATGCGGCTGCCTGGCTCCCCGCCGAACGGGTTGGGCACGAACCGGTCCGCGGTCTGCCGCGGCCGGTTGAGGTAACCGCGGGCCAGTCCCTCGCCGCCGACGAAGATCTCGCCCGGCATGCCTGGCGGCAGCGGGTTCATCAGCTCGTCGAGCACGTACGTGGTGGTGTTGACGATCGGCAGCCCGAGCGGGATGTTGCGGCGGTTCTCCGGCAGGTCCGCCGGAATCGGGTAGTAGTGCGTGAACGTCGTGCACTCGGTGGGGCCGTAGCCGTTGAACATCCGGATGCCGGGCAGTTCGGCCAGCGCGCGCCGGATGTGCGGCACGGAGGGCCGCTCCCCGCAGACGATGAGCTGCGGCAGCCCGGCCAGCTGGGTGACGTCCTGGTCGACGACGGTGTTGAAGAGGGTCGCGGTGAGGACGATGGTGGTGACCCCGCCGTCGATCGCCGCCCCGAGGTCGGCCGCCGTGGGGATGCCGCCCTCCCACATCACCAGCCGCCCGCCGTGGAACAGCGGGGCCCAGATCTCGAACATCGCGACGTCGAACGCGATCGACGCCAGCTGCAGCGTCACCGACTCCGGCCCGACCGACAGGTCGCGCGTGTTGTGCAGCAGGCGCACCACGTTCTCGTGCAGGATGCCCGCGCCCTTGGGCCGGCCGGTGGACCCCGAGGTGTAGTCCACGATCGCCAGGCTCTTCGGCCCGGCGGCGGCCGGCAGGTTCCCGGCCGCGAGCCCGGCCCAGGCGTCCGCCTCCTCGTCGAGCGCGACCGGGGTGAACTCCTCGCCTTCCAGCGCGCGGAGGTGTTCGCCGTGGCCCACGACGATCTTCGCGCCGATGTCGGAGAGCATGAACGACAGGCGCTGCGCCGGGTACGCCACGTCCAGCGGCAGGCAGTAGCCGCCGGTCTTGAGGATGGCCAGCAGGCCGACGATCATGTCCGCCGACCGCGGCAGGTGCAGGCCCACCGGGACCTCGCGGCCGGCACCGAGCCCGCTCAGGTGCCGGGCCAGGCGGTTGGCGCGGGCGTTCAGCTCCGCGAAGGTCAGCTTCTCCGCGCGTGTCTCCAGGGCCACGGCGTCCGGGGTGCGGCGGACCTGGGCCTCGAACAGCTCGGTGAGCGAGACGTCCCGCGGCATCGCCACGGCCGTCCGGTTGGGCCGGTCGACCACCGCGTCGCGCTCGTCCTCGTCCAGCGGCAGCAGCTCGGTCAGCGGGCGGTCGGCGCCGGCCGCCTCGGTGGCCTGCTCCAGCACCTTCAGGTACTGGCGGCACAGCGCGTCCACCGTGCCCTCGGCGAACAGGTCGGTCGCGTAGGTGAACACGCCGACCATGCCGTCCTCGGACTCGTAGAAGTTGCACTCGATGTCGAACCGGGTCATCCCCGAGTCGAACTCCAGCAGCGTCAGCTCCAGCTCGCCGACGCGCTGGCGCTTCGCGGGCAGCTGCTGCACCGCGAAAGTGGCCTGGAACAACGGGTTGTGCGCCAGGTCGCGGGTCGGCTGCAGCACCTCGACCAGGCGCTCGAACGGGATGTCCTGGTGGTCGAACGCGCCGAGCGCGGCGTCGCGCACGCGGCCGACCAGCTCGCGGAACGACACCTCGCCGCTCAGCGCGATCCGCAGGACGACGCTGTTGAGCAGGAAGCCCAGCACGTCCTCGGCCTCGTACCGGTTGCGGTTGGCGACCGGGGTACCCACGGCGATGTCCTGCTGGCGCGTGTAGCGGTGCAGGATCAGGTCGAACGCGGCGAGCAGCACCATGAAGACCGACGCGTTCTCCTCCTGCCCGAGCGCCCGCAGGCGCGCGACCAGCTCGGCGGGCACGTGCACGCGGCGGTGCCCGCCGCGGAACGTCGGCAGCGCCGGGCGGACGTGGTCGGCGAACAGGTCCAGCACCGGCACGTCGGCGAGCCGGTCGCGCCAGTAGGCGATCTGCTCCTCGGCCGCGGGGCCGTGCTGCCACCGGTCCTGCCACGCGGCGACGTCGCCGAACTGCAACGCGACCGGCGGCAGCGCGGGCTGCCCGCCCGCGCTGAAGGTCTCGTAGAGCGCGGTCAGCTCGCGCAGGAAGATCCCCCGGGACCAGCTGTCGAACACGATGTGGTGCACGGCGACGAGCAGCCCGTGGTCGGTTTCGGTGCGGCGCACCAGCTGGGCGCGCAGGAGCGGGCCGCCGGCCAGGTCGAACGGCGGTGCCGCCAGCTCGAGGGCCCTGCGGTGCAGCACGTTCTCCCAGTCCTCTTCGGACACTCCGGCGAGGTCCTCGACCTCCAGCGCCATCCGCGCCTCGGGCCGCACGACCTGCACCAGGCCGCCGTCCGTGGTGGCGAAGACCGTGCGCAGCGCCTCGTGGCGGGCGACGATCTCGGTGAACGCGCGCTCCAGCGCGTCCCGGTCGAGCCGCCCGGTGAGCCGGAACCCGCCGGGCATGTTGTGGAACGGGATCCCGGAGTGCAGTTGTTCGAGGAACCACAGCCGGCGCTGGGCCGGTGACGCGGGGGTCGGTACGCCCGCCTCGCGCGGGGTGATCGCGAGGTCCTGCTCCCCCGCGCCGTGCAGGGTCTTCGCGACGACCTTGGCCAGCCTGGCCACCGTCGGCGAGTCGAACACCGTCCGCAGCGGGATGTCGATCTCGAAGCGTTCCCTGAGCCGGGAGGCGATCTGGGTCGCGACCAGCGAGTGGCCGCCGAGGTCGAGGAAGCTGTCGTCGATGCCGATGCGCTCGACGCCGAGCACCGACGCGAAGATTTCGGCGACGGCGGCTTCCAGGTCGTTGCGCGCCCCGCGGTGCCCGGTGGCCCGCGCGGCGACCCGCAGCCGCGGCGCCTGCTCCGCGGGCACCCGCGCGACCAGCTCCGCCAGCGGCCGCTCGATCGCCTCCGGATAGGCGCTCAGCACCGCGACGAGGTGGTCCAGCACCCGCTCGACGTCCTCCGTGGACAGTCGCGAGGAGTCGAACACCGCGCGGACGGAGAGCTCCGTTCCGGGGAACACCAGCAGCACGAGCGGGAACGACGAGCGCGCGGCGACGAACCCGACGTCCTCGGTGTCGAGGGTCAGCTCGGTCCCGGCGAGCACGGCGTGGTCGACGGGGTAGTTCTCGAACGTCAGCGCGCTGTGGAACAGCGGCTGCGCGCCCGGCAGTCCCGACCACTCGTGGATCTGGCCGAGCGCGCAGTACTCGAACGGCTGCGCGCCGGTCCGCTCCTGCTGCAGCCCGCGCAGCCACTCGGCGACCGGCGTGGCCGGGTCGACCGGCACGCGCAGCGGGACGATGTTGGAGAACGGCCCGATCATCGCCTCGACCCCGGGCAGCGACGGCGGCCGCCCCGAGACCGTCACGCCGAACACGACGTCCTCCCGGCCGCTGTAGCTCGCGAGCAACGCGGCCCAGGCGCCCTCGACCAGGGAGCTGAGCGTCACCCGCTGGCGCGCGGCGACCGCACGCAGCGCGTCGAGGCCGGCGGCGGGCAGCACGCGCTCCGCCTCGGCGAAGGACCGCGCGGCGGGCTCTTCGTCCTCGACGACGGGGCCCAGCGGGGTCGGCTCGGCGATGCCTTCGAGCGCCACCCGCCAGAACTTCTCCGCCGCGGCCGGGTCCTGGGCGCGGATCCAGGCGACGTAGTCGCGGTAGGACGGGGCGGCCTCCGCCGGGCCGTCGGCGCGGTAGGCGTCGAGCACCTGCCGGACGAGCAGTGGCATGCACCAGCCGTCGGTGACGAGGTGGTGCACCGTCCACACCAGGCTCCACCGCTGCTCGGCGGCCCGGGCGAGGGTGACCCGCATCAGCGGCGGCTTCGTCAGGTCGAACCCGCGCTCGCGTTCGGCGCGCAGCAGGTCGTCCAGCTCCGCGCCGGGGTCCGTGCTGTCGCGCCAGTCGAGCGTGTCGACCACGAGATCGGCCGCGGCGAGCACGACCTGCACCGGCTCGGCCCGGTCGGCCAGCACGAACGCCGTGCGCAGCGCCGCGTGGCGGCGCACCACCGCGCGCCAGGCGGCCGCGAGCCGGCCGGGGTCCACCGAGCCGGTCAGGGTGAACACGAACTGGTCGATGTGCGTGCCCTCGTGCGACGAATCGGCGAGTGCGCCCGCGAACATCCCGCGCTGCTGTGGCGACAGCGAGTACATCGCTTCGACCTGAGGCATGGGGTTTCCTTCCGGGTCTGCGGACGAGCTGTCAGTGGTCGTCGAGCGTGGCGAGCACGGACGCCAGTTCGCCCTCGCTCAGGTCGAGATCGGGGAAGTCCGACGGCGAGTAGAACTCGCCGTCGGCGGTGGCGCCGCGGGCGACGAGGGCCCGCAGCGCGTCGAGGTAGGCCGCGGCGAACGCCTCGGCGGCGGCCCGGTCGTGCACGTTCTCGCTGTACTTCACGTCGAACCGCAGCCGGTCGGCCACCACGAAGGCGTCCACCCGCAGCAGGTGCGGCCGGGAGCCGAGCGGGCTGCGCTCCGGTCCCATGTCCAGGTCCGACAGCGACAGCAGCGAGCCCGCCGAGACGACCTGGTCGAACTGCCCCAGGTAGTTCAGCCGCACCTGGGGCACCGGCAGCGCGGCCAGCAGCGGCGCGGTCCGCCGGTTGAGGTAGCGCAGCGCCATGAAGTCCAGACCCTGGCCGGAGCGGGTGCGCAGCTGCTCCTTCACCCGCAGCAGAGCCGCCCCCGGGTCACCGTCGCCCGGGGAGAGCAGGACCGGGCAGGCGGTGGTGAACCAGCCCGCGGTCCGGGTGACGTCCACGTCGGCGAGGACGTCCTCGCGCCCGTGGGCCTCGCGGTCGGCCAGCAGCTCCGGCTGCCCGGTCCAGGCCCGCCAGGCCAGCGCCAGCGCGGTGAAGAGCACCTCGTCGACGCGGGCGTGGTAGACGCGCGGTACGTCACGCAGCAGCGCCGTGGTGTCCTCGGCGGACAGATGCCGGGTGACCGCGCGTTCGGAACCCGCGGTGTTGTCCGCGACCCCGCCGGGGAAGTCGACCGGCATGCCCGGCCGCCCGGCCGGTACCGCCTCGATCCAGTCGCGCGCCCGTGCCTCGGTCTCGGGGCTGTTGGCCCACTCGACGAGCTTCTCCGTCCACGTCTTCAGCGAGTCGGAGCGGGGCGGCAGGCTCGCCGGTTCGCCCCGGGACAGCTGGGTGTGGACGCGGTGGAGGTCGTCGAGCAGGACGCGGTAGGTGACGCCGTCCACGACGAAGTGGTGCAGCACAAGGAGCACGTGGTCCGGCCGGTCGCCGCCGAGCAGCAGGACGGCCCGGCCCAGCGGTCCGTGCTCGAGGTCGAGCGAACCCTGCGCGCGCGTGCAGATCGCGGTGACCTCGGCCCGGTACGCCGCCTCGTCGGTGATGCCCGAGAGGTCGGCCGTCTCGATGGGCACGCCGGCCGCGTCGTCGGCGTAGTGCTGGCGCCAACGGCTGTCTTCGTCGCGGTGGAAGCGCAGGCGCAGCGCGTCGTGCGCGGCGAACACGAACCGCAGCGCTTCGGTGAGCAGGTCCGGGTCGAGCCCGGAGTTCGCGCGCAGCAGCAGCGACATGTTCCAGTGGTGCGCCTCGGGCTGGTCCTGGTCGAAGAACCAGTGCTGGATGGGGCTGAGCGGGACCTCGCCGGTGGTGGCCGCGGGATCCTCGCCCGCCGCCCGCCGCTCCCGCACGACCGGCGCGAGCTCGGCGACGGTCTGGTGCTGGAAGATCTGCTGCGAGGTGAGCTGGAGGCCCTGCTCCGCGGCCCGCGCGGCGATCTGGATGCTGAGGATCGAGTCACCGCCCAGCTCGAAGAAGTTGTCGTGCGGGCCGACGGCGTCCACCCGCAGCACCGACGCCCACAGCTCCGCCAGCCGCCGGGCCGGGCCGTCCGCCGGCAACGGCTCCTCCGACGGTGCCGCCACCGGTGCGATCTCCCGCGCGGCCAGCGCCCGGCGGTCGAGCTTGCCGCCGGCCGTGCGCGGCAGCTCCGCCAGCACGACCACCGCGCCGGGCACGAGGTAGTCCGGCAGCCGCTCCGCGAGGTGGGCCCGGATCGCGGAGCGCAGCGCGGCGGGCTCGGCCACGTCCTCCTCGGCCGCCGGCACGACGTAGGCGACGAGCCGCTGGTGCCCGTCCGGGCCGGCCACCGGCAGCACGGCCGAGGCGCCGACCGCGGGGTGCGTGTCGAGCACGGCGACGATCTCCTCCGGCTCGACGCGGAACCCGCGCACCTTGACCTGGTCGTCGCGGCGGCCCCGGTGCTCCAGCACGCCGTCGTGCCAGCGGCCGAGGTCGCCGGTCGCGTAGAGGCGGGCTCCCGGTTCACGCGAGAGGTGGTCGGGGACGAACCGGGCCTCGGTCAGCGCGGGGTCGCCGACGTAGCCGAGGCCGAGCGTCGGGCCGCCGGCCCAGATCTGGCCGGGCAGCCCCGGTGGCACCGGCCGCAGCGCCTCGTCCAGCACGTGCAGCCGGACGCCCGGGATCGGGCGGCCCACCGCGACGACCCCCTCGGCGTCGTACCCGTCCGGCACGTCGAACGTGGCGACGATGCCCGCGGTTTCGGTCTGGCCGTACATGTTGACGTGCCGGGCGGCGGGGAACAGCCGCCGCCAGGCGGCGACGACACCGCCGGGCAGCGGTTCGCTCGCCGAAAGCACCAGCCGCACGGCGGGCAACCCGGCGTCGGCGGTCAGCAGCGGCAGCGCGGCCCGCCAGTACGACGGCACCAGGTCCACCACCGTCACGCCGTGCGCCTTCGCCAGCGCGAACAGCTCCGGCGGCTCGCGCAGCGCCTCGGCCGGGGCCACCAGGACGCGCCCGCCCGAGCACAGCGGGAGCAGCACCTGCCGGTAGGACGCGCTGAACGTCAGGCTCGCGGTCTGCAGGTAGACGTCTTCGGCGCCGACCCCGGTGACCTCCAGCATGGCCTGGAGGTACGCGGCGAGCGCGCCGTGCGGGACGGCGACCCCCTTGGGCCGGCCCGTGGAGCCGGAGGTGTAGATGACGTAGGCGGGGTCCCCGGGTTCGGGCACGACCCGCAGGCGCTCCGCGACGGCCCCGCCTTCCAGAGGCACCGGCAGCACCTCGGCGGGCAGCGCCACGTCGAGCTCGCCCGGCAGCACGAGGTGGCGCACCCCGGCGTCCTCCACGAGCAGCGCGAGCCGTTCCCGCGGGTAGCCCGGGTCCAGGTGCAGGAACGCCGCGCCGGCCTTGAGCACCGCGAGCGTCGCCACCACCTGGTCCGCCGAGCGGGGCGCCAGGATGCCGACCACCGTGCCCCGGCCCGCGCCCTCGGCGACGAGCCGCAGCGCCAGGTCGTTGGCCCGCGCGTCCAGCTCCGCGTAGGTCAGCTCGACGCCGGGGCTGGCCAGCGCGACGGCCTCCGGTGTCAGCGTGGCCTGGGCCTCGAACAGCAGGTGCGCGGCCACGGGCGCACCGGCGGGTTCGTCCACAGCGGACCATTCGGCCACCTCGGCGAGGTCGTCCGGCGTCGCCATGGGCAGCTCGGCCACCGCGGTGCCCGGGTCCGCCACCATCGCGCGCAGCACCACCTGGTAGTGCTCCCAGAGCCGCCGGATGGTGGCTTCCTCGAACAGGTCCGTGTTGTAGCGGAAGGTGACGGTCAGGTCGCCGCCGCCCTCGTTCCAGAACACCGTGAGGTCGAAGTGCTCGCTGCCGGGCTCGATCGCCAGCGGCTCGATCGCCAGTCCCGCGAGGTCGATCCGCGGAGCCGCGGTCTCCAGCGTGAACATCACCTGGAACAGCGGGTTGTGGCTGAGGTCGCGGCGGGTCCCGAGCCGGGAGACGAGCGCCTCGAACGGCGCGACCTGGTTCTGGTAGGCGTCGACGGTGGTCGCGCGCACCCGGTTCAGCAGCTCGCGCACGTCGGGTTCGCCGGAGAGGTCCACGCGGAGCACGACGGAGTTGGCGAACAGGCCGATCAGGTTCTCCAGGTCGCTGTGCGTGCGGTTCGCGACCGGCGCGCCGACCGGGACGTCGTCGAGCCCGGTGTAGCGCTGGAGCGTCACCGCGAACCCGGCGAGCAGCGCCATGAACAGCGTCGCCTGGTGGTCGGCGGCGAAGGAGCGCAGCACTCCGGCGAACTCCGGGTCCACTGTGGACGTCAGCCGGGCGCCCCGGAACCGCTGGACCGCCGGGCGCGGGTGGTCCGTCGGCAGCTGGAGCACGGGCAGCCCGGCGAGCCGGCGTTCCCAGTACGCCACCTGGTCGTCGAGCAGGCCCTGCTCCAGCCAGCCCGCCTGGTGCTGCGCGAACTCCGGGTACTGCACGGGAAGCTCCGGCAGCGGGGACGGACGGTCCTGGGTGAACGCCTCGTACAGGGCGGCCAGCTCGCGGGCGAACACGCTGAACGACCAGTAGTCGCAGACGATGTGGTGCACGTCGAGGCTCAGCAGGTGGTCGTCCGCGCCGACCTGGACGAGCAACGCGCGCAGCAGGGGCCCCGCCTCGATGTCGAACCGCTCCCCGATGCCGCTTTCGACCAGCCGCCGCGCCTGCTCCTCGGCGTCCGGGGCCCCGCTCACGTCCACCACGGCGACCGGCAGCTCCGCGGGCGGGGCGACCACCTGGTACGGCAGGCCGTCCTCGGCGGGGAAGCTGGTGCGCAGCGCTTCGTGCCGGCGCACGATCTCGGTCAGCGTGCGGCCCAGCGCGGCCCGGTCCAGCGGACCGCGCAGCCGGAACGCCATCGGATTGTTGTACGCGCCGTCGTCGGCGATCCGGTCGATGTACCACAGCCGCTGCTGCTGCCGGGACAACGGCGGCCGCTCCGCCCGCTCCACCGGCCCGAGCGGCAGTGCCGCCACGGCGGGACCGCCGGCCTCACTCAGGATCGCGCCGAGTCCCGCGACCGTCGGGTGCTCGAACAACGCGCGCACCGGCACGTCGCGGCCCAGCAGCTCGCCGAGCCGAACGGCCAGGCGGGTCGCGGACAGCGAGTCCCCGCCGCGTCGGAAGAAGTTGTCGTGCCGGCCGGGTTCGCGGCCCAGCACCTCGGCCCAGGCCGCGGCGACGACCTCTTCCACCGGGCTGCGCTCGCCCGAGTCGGTCACCTCGTCCGGCTCCGCGCCGGCCGGGTCGGGCAGGGCGCGACGGTCGATCTTCCCGTTGGGGCTCAACGGAAAGCTGTCGAGCACGGTGATCGTGTCGGGCACCAGGTAGCCGGGCAGCCGCGTGGCGAGGTAGTCCCGCAGCAACCCGGGCTGCGCCGCCGGATCGGCCGGCGGCGGCGGGGCGACCGGGTCGGGCACGCCGCCGACGAGGCTGTGCACGAGCCGGTCGTCGTCGAGCAGCCGGCAGCCCGGGCGCACCCGCTCGAAGTCGACGCCGCCGATCGGGCACAGCCCGAGCCCGGTCGCCGCGGCCCGGGTCATCAGCAGCTGGCCCACATAGCCCGCTTCCAGCAGAACCAGGTCCGCCGCCAGCGACCCGTAGAGCGGGGCGACCGCCGACATGCGGGCGACCAGGAACACGGAGAACGCCGACGCGGCGAACACCGCCCGGTTCATCTCCGCGTGGATGCTCTCCGGCAGCACCACGTCCTCGTCCAGCGACACCAGCGAGTGCGTGTCCGGCCGGTAGTAGTGCAGGCCGGGCGCCACGCCCTCGACCCGTCCCGGCGCGACGTACACGTAGGCCTGGACCGGGTAGAGGTTGCCGCCCGAGGGGTAGCGGTAGTGCGGGAACGGCTGGTCCGGATCGGTGCGTGAGCTCAGGCAGGCCAGCAGGTCGCCGAGCTGGGCGGCCGGCACCGGCGCGGACAGGTAACGCCGGACGCTGCGGCGTTCCGGCCCGTCGGCCGCGGCGGGCGGGAACTCGACGGCGGGCCGGTCCGCCACGTCCTTGCGCACGCCGGGACGGCGCAGCTTGAACTCCAGGCGCTCGAACGGGTTCAGCTCCACCTCGTCCGTCGGGTCGAACGCCTGCGCCGCCGCCAGCGACGGACCGGAGCCGGCCGGCACCACGTAGGCGTGCAGGCGGCCGGCGCCCACGCGGCCCTCCTCGACCGACGTGGTCACCAGCGCCTGCCGGACGTCGGGGTGCTCGGCGAGGCAGCCGCTGATCTCCTCCAGCTCGATGCGCTGACCGCGGATCTTCACCTGCTGGTCGCGGCGGCCGAGGATCTCCACCGTCCCGTCCGGCAGGTAGCGGCCGAAGTCGCCGGAGCGGTAGTAGCGGACCCCGCTGCGCGGGTGGGTGACGAACGCGGCGGCGGTCAGCTCGTCGTCGCGCCAATAGCCCCGCGCCAGGCCTTCGCCGGCGAGACACAGCTCGCCCGGCACCCACACCGGGCACGGCTCCATGCGCTCGTTGAACACCTGGTAGGTGCGGTTGGCCATCGGCCTGCCGTAGGGGATGCTGCGCCAGGCCGGGTCGATCTCGCCGACCTCGTACGAGATGTCCATGATCGTGGTCTCGGTCGGCCCGCCGACGCTGTGCACCCGCGCGCCCGGCGCGAGCGCGCGCAGGCGGTCCGGCAGGTCGAGCGGGATGAAGTCGCCGCCCAGCAGCACGAGCCGCAGCGACGCGAGCGCGTCCGGGTGCACCGGCCGCTGCTCGTGCGCGAGGACCAGCATCTCGAGGAACGCGGGCACCGAGTTCCACACGGTGACGCGGTGGTCGGCGATCAGCCGGGCCCACGCGGCGGGTTCGCGGGTCTCGTCGGCGGACGGGAGCACGAGGCAGCCGCCCGCCGCCGCGAGCACGGCGAGGATGTCGAACACCGACATGTCGTGGTGCAGCGCGGTGACCCCGAGGCAGCGGTCGTCTTCGGTCAGCTCGAACCGCTCGGCGAGGTCGGTGATGCGGTTGACCACGCCGGCGGTCTCGATCATCACGCCCTTCGGGCGGCCGGTCGAGCCGGAGGTGTGCAGCACGTAGGCGAGGTCGTCGGCCGTCTGGACCGCGGGCAGCGGCTCCTCCTCCCCCGCCGCGGCTCCGGCCGCGAGCAGGTCGTCGAGGAAGATCGGCGTGACGCCCGCGGGCCAGGTGATCGCCCGCCCGGGCAGGTGCTCGGTCAGCACCACGGGGCTGTCCAGCCGGTCGAGCAGGAACGCGATCCGCTCGTCCGGCGCCTCGGCGTCCACGGGTGCGTAGGCGGCACCGGACTTCAGTGTGCCGTAGACCGCGACGACCTGGCGGAACCCCTTGCGCAGCAGCACCGGCACGGCCAGGTCCGGTTTCGCGCCGTGGCGGCGCAGCGCGTGCCCGACCCGGTTGGCGGCCCGGTCCAGCTCCGCGTAGCTGAGGCCGCCGCCGGTCCACACGACCGCGGCCCGGTCGCCGTGCTCGGCGGCCCGCCGCTCGAACAGCTGGTGCGGCAGCACGTCCGGCACCGGCCGGGCGGTGGCGTTGACGGCGCCGCGCTGGGTGAGCTGCGCCCGCGGCACGAGCGGGAACGACCCCGCCCGCCACTGCCGCTCGTCCTTCAGCAGCCGCAGCAGGTGCCGGTAGGCGCCGAACATGTCGGTCACCATGCCCTCGGGAAACAGCTGCTCCACGTGGTCCCAGCTGAGCTGGAGCGCGCCGCCGGACTCCATGACCTGCTGGTCCAGCGCGACCTGCGGCGTCATCGAGACGAGGTTCTCCAGCCGCCCCAGGCGTTCCAGCGCCCGGTAGGTGGAGGTGCCGACGATGTTGGTGTATACGAACGGGAACAGCAGCCCGTCCGGCGTGCCGCGCAGCCGGGCCAGCTCGCGGATCGCGGGCACGCCCGACGCGATGCGGTGGTCGAAGTCGTGCCAGAGCCGCTTCTGGATGGTCGTGGCGCGTTCGGCGAAGTCCGCTCCCGCCCCGTGGTCGACGTCCAGCAGCACGACGGAGGAGAAGTTGCCGGCGACCTCTTCGATGCGCGGGTGCAGCGGCAGCCGGTTGGACATGGTGACGTTGACGGTGAAGCGCTCGTCACCGCTCCACGCGTGCAGCACCTCGCAGTACGCCGCGAGCAGCACGGTGGACGTCGTGACGCCGTGGCGGCGCGCGTTGGCCTTGATCGCGCTCCACTCCGGTTCCGGTACCACCGCGGCGTGCCGGGCGTAGTGCGGCTTGTCGACCGACTCGAACGCGCGGACCAGCGGGATGGACGGGGCGTCCGGCAGATCGGCCATCCGCTCGCGCCAGTACGCCAGCGAACGCCGGTACTCCTCGGTCTCCTTCAGCGCGGTGACGGCCAGCGCGTAGTCGCGGTAGGTCACCGGGACGGCCGGCCGCTCCGCGTCCGGGTCCTCGTAGCCCTCGACCCAGTCGTCGAAGATCTTCTGCAGGCTCCACAGGTCGAGGTTCTGCCCGTCGAAGCTCGCGAGCACCACGGTGGTGGCCCGCCCGTCCTCCGCCGGCACGTCGCAGAGCAGGATGCGGAACAGCGGCCACTGCGCCGGGTCGTAGCGGAAGTGCGACTGTTCCTCCCGCAGGGCGGCGAGCCGCGCCTCGCGGCCGGCGGCGTCCAGTGCCCGCAGGTCCAGCCGTTCCATGCGGTACTCGGTGACCGGCAGCACGCGCTGGGTCTGCCCGTTCTCGGTGACCGCGCGCAGCATCGGGTGCCATCGCAGCACCTGGTTCCACGCGCGTTCCAGGCGGTCGTGGTCGAGGTCGTGGCAGACCACCTCGAGCCAGCCGTGGATGCCGTTGTTGCCCAGCGCGAAGGCGCCGCTGCGGCCGACGTAGTACGCCTGCTGCAGGTCGGTCAGCGGAAACGGCTCGTGCGCGTTCGCCGGGTCGGGCACGAGCCCGCCTTCGGGCCGTTCCGGCTGCCCGGGGGCGACGGGGAGGGAGGACAGCTGAGTCATCGCAGAACCTCGCGGGTGCGGTCGGGAGCGGTCAGTTCGGCGACCAGGTCGGCCAGCCCGGCCACGGTGGGGCGTTCCAGCACCTGGCCGAGCGGCACTTCGACGCCGAGTTCGCGTTCGACCCGGTCCTTGACCTCGAAGGCCATGAGCGAGTCGAAGCCCAGTTCGTGCAGGGAGGTCGCCGGGTCGAGCCGGGTCGCCGGCAGGCCCATCACCCCGGCGACCAACGTGCGGAGCCGGGCCTGGAGAACGGTCTCGCCGGTGACGTCCACTGTGGACGGTTCGAGGACCGCGGTCTCTTCCCGGGTGACGACGGGGGCGGCCGCGGGCGGCGCGACCAGCAGCAGGTGCGCGGCGTCCGCGCCGAGTGCCCGGCCCAGCAGCGCGGTGTCCGTCCCGTCCCAGACGAGGCTGACGGCCGGCCGCCCTTGCGCCCGCAGGCAGTGGGCCAGGTTCTCGTGGACGGCGGCCTGGGCGGCCCCGGTCCCGAGGAACGCCAGGAAGTCCAGGTCCCCGACGTCCGCCAGTGGTGCGGCTTCGAAGTCCTCACCGGTCACGTGGACGACCCCCCGCGGCGCCGGGTGACCGCCGGGCCCGTCGGCCAGCACGACGTCGGTCGCACCCTGCGCGCGGAGCCAGTCCGCCACCGGCCGCGCCTCCGGGCCACCGATGACCAGGTAGGTCGCGCCGGCGTGGATCGTGACGGGCTTCTCCGGCAGTTCCGCCGGCACGAGCGTGGCCCGCAGCCGCCGCCCGTCCCGCAGCGCGACCTCGGTACCGCCCCGCGGGGCGGTGACCTCGTCCACCACGATCGCCGGGTCCGCCTCGGCGGCCGGGTCGAGGTCCAGCAGCAGGGTGCGCAGTTCCGGCTGCTCGAGCGCGATCGCGCGGCCGGCACCCCACACCGCCGCGCCGCCCGGCCGCGGCGTGCCGGTCGCGGCCTGCGTCCGGCTGGTCAGCAGGTTCAGCCGCGGCGGGGTGGCGAGGCCGGCCAGTGCCCGCGCGACGTGCCGGAAACCGAGGCAGGCGGCGCGCTCGGCTTCGGGGGTGTCTCCGCCGCGGGCGAGGTAGACGACCTCGCCCAGGTCGTCCCCGTGCTCGTCGACGGCCGCGGTCACCACGTCCCGCACGGCCTCGGCGTCGGCCGGGTCCACGGACCGCGCCGCGTCGTGGCGGCGCGGTTCGTGGCCGGCGCGGATACGCACCACGTCGATCCCGGCCGCCGCGGCGGCTTCGGCGAGCACGGTGTCGGGCGTGCCGGGTTCGGCGAACAGCAGCCACGTCTGCGGTGCGGGCGGCTCGGCGGGCTCGTCGTCCACCTCCCACCGGCGCGTCAGCACCGGCTCCGCGCCCACGAACCGGCGGTCGACCCGGTGGAACCGCACGCCGTGCAGGGCCAGCACCACCCGGCCGTCGGCCGCGAGCAGGTGCACGTCGCCGGTCGCGCCGGTCTCGCCGTGCTCCGCCAGCCGCGCCACGGCCCACGTCTCCGGTGGCACCGGCTCGTACGCGAGGACGCGGTCCACCGAAACCGGCACCCAGGCACCGCTGGAGAAGAACGTCGCCAGCAGGAGCTGGCAGCAGGAGTCGACCAGGCCCGGCGGCGGGGCACCGTCCCCGTCCACGGCGTGCATCTCGGCAACGGCCTCGGCCTCACGCACCCACGCGCGGCGCACGTACTGGAACGCCGGGCCCAGCTCGCCGCCGGCCGCCGCGTACCCCTGGTACAGCTCGTCCTGTCCGACGGCCCGCCAGCCGTCGCCCACCGGCTCACCGGCGGCGAACGGCTCCGCCGCGGCCGCGGCGGTCCCGAACGACCCTCCCGCGTGGACTGTCCACTCGAGACAGTCCGGTGCCGGGCTCGCGCTGATCTCGAACCGGCCGTCCCGCGGGTCGAGCACCACCTGCAGTTCGTGCTCCTCCCCCCGGCGCACGGTCAGTGCCTGCCGGAACGAGACGTTGCGCAGCTCGGGGCGCCGCTCACCGAGAGCACGGACCGCGCCGAGCGCGGCCGAAACGTACCAGGCACCGGGCACCACGACCTCGCCGAACACGCGGTGGTCCCGCAGCACCGGGGTGTCCACGCCGACGGTGCGGGTGAAGACGCGCTCGCGGCCCGCCGTCGGCACCCGCCGCCCGGGCAAGGGGGTTTCCTCGCGGGGGGTCAGCTCCTCCCAGTGCCGGGACCGCTGGAACGGGTAAGGGGGCAGGTCGACCCGGCCCACGGCGCCGGGCGGCTGGATCCGCGCCCAGTCCAGCGCGACTCCGCGCACGTGCAGGGCGGCGGCGACGGCACGCGCGCGGTCGGCGGGCGCGCCGGCCGGCTCGACCAGCACCTCCAGCGGTGCGCCGGTGGCCTGCTCGCCCGCGCCGAACCGGAGCACGATCCCGGACTCCGCCTGCCGCGGCAGCTCCACCGGCGACGACAGGACTTCCCGCAGCGAAGCCGTTCCGGCGACGCACGCGGCGGCGCCCGCGCCCGCCACCGCCGCCGGGACGATGCCCCAGGACCGGAACAGCTCGGCGTAGGCGTACTGGAGGGCGACGGTGACGGCGGGGCGAAGCTCGGGACGCTCGCGCAGCAGGGCTTCCGGCCGCGCGAGCGCGCCGGGCAACCCGAGTGCGTTCTCGCATTCCGCGACCGCCCGCTGCCAGGCGGGCTCCGTCACCGGCAGGGTGCCGAAGCCCGCGAAGGCCCCGCCCGGGTCGCCGAAGACCATTGTGACGGTCGGCGGAATACCCGCCGTTCCGGCGAAGGCGGGGACGCTTCCGGCGAGGAACTCCCGCAGCTGCTGGCCCGCGTCGGCCGCCGACGAGGCGACGACGGCGAGCCGGTGCGGCAGGTGGGTGCGGGCGCACGCGGCCGCGTGGGCGAGGTCGGCCAGCGCCGGGGCGTCCGGTGCGGTCACCACGTCCAGGTACCGGCGGACGTGGTCTTGCAGCGCCGGCGCGGACCGGGCGGACAGCACCAGCAGGTCCCCGGCCCGCTCGATGGGAGCGCTTTCCCCGGCCGCGACCGCGGACGGTGAGGCCTCTTCGACGAGCACGTGCACGTTGGTGCCGCTGAGGCCGAAGGAGCTGACGCCCGCCAGCCGCGGCCGTCCGGCCGGGGCGGTCCAGTCCTGCCGCCCGCCGCCGAGCCGCAGGACCTCCGGGCCGGCGTCGATCTTCGGGTTCGGGGTGGCGAGGTTGAGCTGTGCGGGTACCGCGCCGTGCCGCAGCGCGAGCAGGACCTTGATCAGCCCGGCGACGCCGGACGCGGCCTCCAGGTGCCCGATGTTCGCCTTCACCGAGCCGACCAGCAGCGGCCGGTCCCGCCCGGCGCCGTACACCTCGGCCAGCGCGGCGGCCTCGATCGGGTCACCGAGGTCGCTGCCGGTACCCTGCGCCTCCACGTAGTCCACATCGGACGGTGCGGCGCCGGCCGCGGCGAGCGCGTCGGCCAGGAGCCGGCGCTGCGCGGCTCCACTGGGCACCCGCAGCCCGCTGCTGCGGCCGTCGTGGTTGGTCGCGGAACCCCGGAGCACGCCGAGCACACGGTCGCCGTCGGCGAGGGCGTCGGGCAGCCGCTTGAGCAGCACCATGCCGCAGCCCTCACCGCGTGCGTAGCCGTCGGCGGCGGCGTCGAACGGTTTGCACCGGCCCTCGGGCGACAACGCGTGCAGGGCGACGCCGAGGTGGAAGTTCTCCGGCGACAGCATCAGGCTCACGCCGCCCGCGAGCGCCGCGTCGCATTCGCCGAGCCGGAGGCTCTGCGACGCCAGGTGCACGGCGAGCAGCGACGACGAGCACGCCGTGTCCAGCGTCATCGCCGGTCCGGTGAGGTTCAGCAGGTGCGAAACGCGTCCGGCGGCGAAACAGGCCGGGTTGCCGGTGCCGCTGTAGGCGTCGGCTTCCGCACCCGCCCGCGCGCGGCGCAGCTCGTAGTCGTGGCTGCCGAGGCCCACGAACAGGCCGGCACGCCGGGCCGCCAGCGAGTCCACCGGTATTCCCGCGTGCTCCGCGGTCTCCCAGCAGACCTCGAGCAGCAGCCGGTGCTGCGGGTCCATCTTCTCCGCCTCGCGCGGGGTGATCCCGAAGAACTCCGGGTCGAAGCGGTCCACCGCGTCGAGGAACCCGCCGCGTCCGACGGGGATCTCCCCGGGCCACCGGCCCTCGGGCACCTCGCGCGTCGCGTCGACGCCGTCCGCGAGCAGCCGCCAGAACGCCTCCGGCGAGTCGGCGCCGGGGAACCGGCAGCCGAGCCCCACCACCGCGATCGGCACCGGACCGCTCTCCGGCCGCGGGGCGATCACGGCCGGCGCGGGCGTGCCGGCGAGCAGGGTGCCGGCGAGGCTGTCGACGGTGGGGCTCTCGAACACCAGCGTGGCGGGCAGCGGACGGCCCAGCTCACGGACGAGGGTGTTGCGCAGTTCCGTGGCCTGCAACGAGTCCATGCCCAGGTCGAAGAACCCGGCGGCGGTGTCGACCGGCTGCCCGGACGGCACGAACCCGCCGACGAGCGCGGCCAGCCGCCGCACCAGCGCCGGCCGCCGCTGCGCGGGCGGCAGCTCGGCGAGCTGCCGGGCCAGCGGCGCCCCGGTCTCCGCCCGGACCGGCTCGGCCGGCTCGGCCGCGCCGAGCTCCGCGAGCAGCGAGGCCGCCAGGTGGGCGCCACGGCCCGCGCGGTAGGTGTCCCAGTCGACGGTGACGACCACCGCCTGCGCCGCGTCCGCCCGCACCGCGCGGCCGAACGCGCCGAGGCCACGGGCCGGCGACAGGGGCCGCACCCCGGCCGAAGCCCAGCGGCGGGCCGACTCCGCGTCGAGCCGCGCGGCCATGCCGGTCCGCTCCCACGGTCCCCAGTCGAGCACCGTCGCGGGCAGGCCGCGCCCGGCGCGGTGGTGCGCCAGCGCGTCCAGGTAGGCGTTGGCGGCGGCGTAGTTCGCCTGCCCCGGCGACCCGAGCACGGCCGCCGCGGAGGAGAACAACACGAAGAAGTCCAGTGGCAGCCCGGCGGTCCGCTCGTGCAGCAGGCGGGCGCCACGCACCTTCGCCGCGAACACCTCTTCGAACCGGGCCCAGTCCTGGTGCACCAGCGCGCGATCCCGGACCACCCCGGCGGCGTGCACGACCCCGCGCAGCCGCTCGCCGAACCGGGCGAACACCGCGTCGAGCGCCGCCGCGTCGGAGACGTCCGCGGCCACCACGTCCACCGTCACCCCGCCGGCCCGCCAGCCGTCCATTCTGGACAGTGCTTCTGCCTGGGGTTCGTTGCGGGACAGCAAGACCAGGTGCCGGGCACCGGCGGTCACCAGCCAGTCCGCGGTCTCCAGGCCGAGCCCGCCCAGCCCGCCGGTGACCAGGTACGCGCCGTCGGGCCGGATCGCCACGGGCTCGCCGTCCCGCGGCGCCGGAACCAGCCTCGGCACGTAGCGGCGCCCGCCCGCCAGCACCACCTGCGGTTCGGGGTCGCCGGAAAGGATCTCCTCGGCCAGCTCTCCGGCGTCGGCGCCGTCGACCAGCCGCACCCGCAGTTCCGGGTGCTCCATCGCGAGCGTGCGGCCGAGGCCCCACCACACCGCGGGCTCCGGGTCGACCGGCTGCCCTCCGGCGGGCTGCGCGCCCCGCGTCACCAGGTACAGCCGCACGTCCCGGCCGTCCACGGCCCGCAGCGCGGCCAGCACCAGCTCGACACCCTCCCGCGGACCGCCGGGCCAGCGCAGCACGAGGTCCGCGGGTTCACCGTCGAACGCGAGCTCCTCGACGCGGGCCGCGTCGGCCTGCCGGGCCCGCAGGCTTTCCACCAGCTCGTCGGAGGTGTCCACGACGAGCAGCCGCCGGGAGCCGCCGCGCGGAGTGCGGGCGGCCTCTCGCCATGCGACGACGAACGTGTCCTGGTCCGGCTGGACGGCCGAGGTCGCCGGCAGCCAGTACGACTGCCGCTCGAAGGGGTAACCGGGCAACGGGACCCGGCGGCGCGGCCGGTCGCGGTAGACCTCGTCCCAGCGGATCCGGACGCCCGCGGTGAACACCTGCCCCAGCGCGTCCAGGTGCTGCACCGGGCGCGCCGAGCGCAGGGACGGCACCCAGGTCGTGGTGTCCTCCGGCACGCAGGCCCGCCCGAGGCCGACCAGCGTGCTGCCCGGCCCGACCTCCACGAACACGGTGCAGCCGCGGGCCGCCAGCGTCGCCATGGCGTCGGTGAACCGGACCGGCTCCCGCATCTGCCGGACCCAGTACCCGCCGTCCAGGTCGGCGGCGGTGAGCACCGCACCGGTCGCGCCCGCGACCAGCGGCACCTGCGGCCGCCGGTGCCGCACCCCGCCGGTGGCGGCGGCGAAGCGCGCCAGCACCGGCTCGACGAGCGGTGAGTGGAAGGCGTGCGAGACGGTGAGCCTGCGGTACCGCACCGCGACCGCGTCCAGCCGGGCCTCCAGCCGGTCGAGGTGCGCGGCGAACCCGGACACCACGGTCGTGCCGGGCGCGTTGAGCGCGCCGACCGACAGCCCGTCGGTGAGCCCGTCCAGCAGCACGGCGACCTGCTCGTGCGGGGCGTGCACGGCGGTCATGCCGCCGCCCTCGGGCAGTTCGTGCATCAGCCGGGCCCGCTCGCCGACCAGCAGCAGGCAGTCCTCCAGGCTCAGCGCGCCCGCCACGTGCGCGGCGGCGAACTCGCCGACGCTGTGCCCGAGCACGGCCGCCGGGGTCACGCCCCACGAACGCCACAACCGCGCCAGCGCCACCTGCACCGTGACGAGCGCGAGCTGGGCGTGGCGGGTGTCGGCGAGCACGCCGGAGTCCGCGGTGCCCGCGATCACGGACTCGACCGCGCCCGGCGGCAGCCAGCGGGCCGCGAGCCGGTCGCAGGCTCGGACGGCGTCGGCGAACACCGGCTCGGTCCGCAGCAGCTCCCGGCCCATGCCGAGGTAGTGCGCGCCCTGACCGCTGAACAGGAACGCCACCTTCGGCCGCTTGCCCGCCTCGCCGGCGTGCGTTCCCGGCGCGTCTTCGCCGGCACCGAACGCGGCCAGCGCGGCCACCGCCTCGTCCCGGCCGGATACCGCCAGCGCGAGCCGGTGGCGCATCGCCTGGCGGCCGCTGTTCGCGGTGTGGCACAGATCCGGGATCGACTCCGCTGTGGACAGTGCGTCCGCGTAGGCACCGGCGAGCGCGCGCAGGGCGGGCGCCGACCGGGCCGACAGGGTCAGCAGCTCCGGCCCGTCCGCTTCGGTCGGCGGCGCGACGGCGGGCGGCTCGGCGACGACGAGGTGGGCGTTGGTGCCCGACCAGCCGAACGCGCTGACCCCGCCGATCCGGTCGGCGCCCGGCCACGCGGCGGTCTCCACCGGAACGCACTCCGGATAGCCGGGCACCTCGATGTTCGGGTTCGGCTCGGCGAAGTGCGGCTGCTTCGGGATCTCGCGGTGGCGCAGCATGAGCAGCAGCTTGATCAGCGCGGCCAGGCCGGCGGCGCCCTCGAGGTGTCCCAGGTTCGCCTTCACCGACCCGATCGCGGGCAGCCTGCCGCCGAAGACCTCGGACAGCGCGTCCAGCTCGATCGGGTCACCGAGCAGCGTTCCCGTACCGTGTGCCTCCACATAGGACACTCGGTCGGCCGCCACCCCGGCGTCGTCGAGCGCGCGGGTCACCACGTCGATCTGGGCCAGCGGGTTGGGTGCGGTGAGCCCGTTCCCGCGCCCGTCCTGCCCGACGGCCGAGCCCAGCAGCACGCCCAGGATCCGGTCCCCGGCGGCGCGGGCGGCGGCGAGCGGCTTGAGCACGACGGCCCCGCAGCCCTCGCCGGAGACGATGCCGTCGGCGGAGGCGTCGAACGGGTGGCAGCCGCCGCTCGGCGACAACAACCCCATCTGCTCGCCCACGCTGGAGAACAGCCCGGTCAGCATCAGGTTCACGCCGCCGACCACCGCCGTCTCGCACTCCCCGGCACGCAGGCTGCGCATCGCCAGGTGCACGGCGACCAGCGCCGACGAGCACGCGGTGTCCACGGTGAGCGCGGGCCCGCGCAGGTCCAGCGTGTAGGCCAGCCGCCCGGCGACCATGCCGTGCGCGGTGCCGGTGCCGGTGTGGGCGTTGACCCCGCCGGCCTGCATCCAGTAGTAGTCGCTGCTCTGCGAGTGCAGGCCGACGAACACGCCGGTGTGGCTGCCCGCCAGCGATTCGGGGGCGATCCCGGCGTCCTCCAGCGCGGACCACGCCACCTCCAGCACGAGGCGCTGCTGCGGGTCCATCCGCGCCGCTTCCGCCGCGGCGATGCCGAAGAACCCGGCGTCGAACCGGTCGATGCCGGTGAGGAAGCCGCCGCGGCGCGGCGCGGCGGAGTTCAGCCGCCGCCGGTCGGCCGGGGCGTCGCCCACCACGTCGCGGCCCTCGCGCACGAGGTCCCAGTACGCCTCCGGCGAATCGGCGCCGGGAAACCGGCAGCCGATGCCGACGACGGCGACCGGACCGTCCACTGTGGCCGTCACGCCACCACCACCTCGTCCAGCCGCTCGGTGAGGTGCGCCGCCAGTGCGGCGGGCGTCGGATAGCGCCACAGCAGGGTCGCGGGCAGCTTGACCCCCCACCTCGCTTCGATGCGGTTCCGCAGCTCCAGTGCCGTCAGCGAGTCGAAGCCCAGCTCGCTGAACGGGTCGTCCGCGCTCAGCCGGTCCGGCTCGGAGCTCAGCACCACCGCCATCTCGCCGAGCAGCCAGTCGTCCAGGTCCTCCGGGTCCGTCCCGGGCTCGGTGACGACCTCGCGCACCGCCTCCGCGAGCGCCGGAACCTCGTCGGTGCGGGCGAAGACAGCGGCCTGCACCGGCGCGCCGTCCAGCACCGCGTCGAGTGCGCGCAAGTTGTCCTCTTCGGACAGTGTCGCGACTCCCCTGGCGGCCCAGTGCCTGCTGCCCCGGGCCGCCGCCTCATCGGAACCGGTCCAGGGGCCCCAGCCGACGCTGGTCGCGGGCAGGCCGCGCGCCGCCCGGTGCGCCGCCAGCGCGTCGAGGAACCCGTTGGCGGCGGCGTAGTTCGCCTGGCCCGGCGAGCCCAGCACCGCCGCGACGGAGGAGTAGAGCACGAACGCGTCCAGCTCCCGGCCCGCGGTCAGCTCGTGCAGGTGCCAGGCACCGGCCGCCTTCGGCGCCAGCACCGCGGCCAGCCGCTCCCCGGTCATCGCCGTGGCGATGCCGTCGTCCGAGACGCCCGCCGCGTGGACGATCCCGCGCAGCGGCGGCCCGCCCGCGTCGAAGCCGGCGAGAACGGCTTCGAGGGCGGCGCGATCGGCGACGTCCGCCTGGTGCACGGTGATCCGCTCACCCGTAGGGTCCAGTTCGGACAGTCTGGCTGCCACCTCCGCCGTCGGCGCGTGGCGGCCCAGCAACGCGACCCGGCGCACGCCCCGGGCCAGCAGCCGCCCGGCGGTGAGCAGTCCCAGGTGCCCCAGCCCGCCGGTGACCAGGTAGGTCGCCTCGTTCGTGCGCCCGGCCGCACCCGGCACCGTCACCGCGAGCGTGCCGACGTGCGTGCCGCGGGCCATCACCCGGAACGCCTCCTCGGCCCGCGCGACCGGGAACGACCGCGCCGGCAGCGGCGGCAGGGTGCCCTCCGCCAGCCGGTGCGCCAGTTCGCGCAGCAGGCCGCCGATCAGCGCCGGGCGGTCGAAGAACACCCGCGCGATGCCGACCGCGGCGAAGGTGAGGTCCTCGCGGAAACCGCCGAGGTTCAGCGGCGCGTCGTCCTCGATGTCCCGGCGGCCCAGCTCGACGAACCGGCCGTAGCGGGCCAGCGTGCCCAGGCTTTCCGCGATGGCCGAGCCGGACAGCGAGTTGAGCACGACGTCCACCCCGCGGCCACCGGTGTGACGGCGCACCTGTTCGCCGAAACCCGGGCGCCGCGAGTCCAGGACCAGTTCGACGC
This sequence comes from Amycolatopsis sp. NPDC049252, assembly GCF_043197175.1. NCBI lineage: Bacteria > Bacillati > Actinomycetota > Actinomycetes > Pseudonocardiales > Pseudonocardiaceae > Amycolatopsis > Amycolatopsis sp. NPDC049252. The sequence goes on along the minus strand of NZ_JBICSQ010000051.1, from coordinate 14,910 downwards.
CCAGCGAGCGCAGGTAGTCGCGTTTCTCCTCGGTGCCCGCGGTGGCGAGCACCCGGGCGCCGAGGGCGCGCGCGACGTGCACGGCGGCGAGTCCGGTGCCGCTGGCCGCGGAGTGCACCAGCACGGTCTCGCCCTCGGCGAGCCGGGCCGTCGTGACGAGCGAGTACCAGGCGGTCAGGTAGGGCATGGCGGCGGCCGCTTCCTCGTCCGTCACCGCGGCGGGAGCCGGGACCACGAGGTCGGCGAGCGTCCGCACCGAGCCGGCCAGGCACGCGGTGCCGACGCCGAACACCCGGTCGCCGGGGCGGACGTGCGTGACGTCTTCGCCCACGGCGGTGACCGTGCCGGCGAACCCGTCGCCGAACCACGTCGGCTGCTCCTCCGGCACCGGGTAGTTCCCGAGCGCCTTGAGCGCATCGCGGAAACCCAGCCCGGCCGCGGCGACCGCGACGTCCACCTCGCCCGGCCCGAGCGGGCCGCGGGTCACGAGGTGCCGCACGAACGGCTCGAGCACCCCGGTCCGCCGCTGCGCCAGCTGCCACGTGCTGCCGGTCCGCCCGGCGGCACGGCCGGGTTCGGCGGGCACGAGCCTCGGCACGTACCACTCGCCGCCCCGCACCGCGATCACCGGCTCCCGGCCGAGCACGCCGAGCACCCCGGTCAGGTCGCCGGGCGCCGCCGGGTCGAGGTCCACGACCCCGCACGCGGTGTCCGGGAACTCGGCGCGGACCGAGCGCGCCAGCGCCGGCAGCACCCCGGCCGCGAGGCGGGCGGGATCCGCCGCGTCCGCGGGGGTCACCGCGCACGCGCCCCGGGTGAGAAGGCACAGGCGGGGCAGGGTCGTGTCGGCCCGGTCGCGCAGGAAGCCGAACACCTCGGTGGCGATCCGCTGCGCGGCGGCCACCGGGTCGGTGGCTTCGGTGGCTTCGGCGTCGAGGGCGTAGACGATTCCGGTGATTTCACCGGTGGGGTCACCGGGGATCGCGGCGGCGAGCGTGTCGTCGCCGAGCACGAGCCACCGGCCCGGATCCGCCGGGCCCGGCGGCGCGACGAGCCGCCACCACTCGGGCACCCGGACGAGGGGCGCGGGCCGGGGTTCCGGCGAGAGCCGCAGTTCCAGCCCGGAGATCTCGGCGGCCGGTTCACCCGAAGCGCCGTGCAGGACGAGGTCCACCACCGCGTTCTCGCCCGGGTGGGAACGGACGAGCCTGGCTCGCACCCGGTACTCCCCCGCGTCCGGCAGCCGGTGCAGCCGCACGCGCTCGATCCGCACCGGGAACAGCGGCGCGCTGTCCTCGGTGGACAAGGTGGCGTAGGCGACCTGGAAGGCACCGTCCAGCACCGCCGTGGCGGTGGTCCAGGCCGAACCCTGCCGCGTGACCCGCAGCCGCGCCTGCGCCTCGCCGTCCCGGCGGGTCACCTCGGTCACCGTCCGGTAGGCCGCGCCGTACCGGGCGCCGCGGGCGCGCAGGAGCCGGTCGTGGGCCGGTCCCGGCACGACGGTCAGCGGTGCGTCCACTGTGGACGACAGGTCCGGCAGGCTCGGCGTGGGTCCGGCGAAGGCGGCGCGCTCACAGCTCGCCGTGTCGCCGAAGGAGATCCTGTCGCCGGTGACCGTGATCCGGAGCGCGTCCTCGCCACCGGGCAGCGGCCGGGGTGCGTGCAGGACGAGGTTCGCCAGCGCGACCGGGCCACCTGTCTCCTGGAAGGCGAGCACCGGATAGGCCGCCGCGGGCAGCAGCGCGGTGTCGCGCACCCGGTGCTGGCGCAGCGAAACCAGGTCGGCGCCGGTCAGCGGAACGAGCCGGTCGGCCCGCTCGGGCACCGGGGCCGGCGGCCGTTCCGGCAGCTCGTCGGTGAGCCAGAACCGCTCACGCTGCCACTGCTGCCCGGGCAGCCGTACCAGGTTCCCGGTCGGATAGACCTGGTCCCACCGGATCGGTGCGCCCAGCGTGTACAGCCTGCCCAGCGACGACAGCCAGGTCGCCGTTTCCGCGTCCTTGCGGGAGGAGGCGAGCACGACCACGTCGCGCCCGGTGTCCTCCGCCTGTTCCGCCATCGCGGGTGCCAGCACGGGATGCGCGCCGACCTCCAGGAACGCCGTGGTGCCCCGTTCGGCGAGGACGTCGAACGCGTCGGTGAAGCGCACCGGGCGGATCAGGTTGTCCACCCAGTGGGCCACCCCGAGCCCGGCCGCGGTCACCGGCGCCCCGGTCACGGTCGAGATCACCGGCACCCGCGGCTCGGCCGGGGCGATCCCGGCGATGTCCGCGGCGAACTCGTCCGCGAACGGCAGCAGCAGCGGGTTGTGCGCGGGGAAGCCGATCGAGAACTCGCGGGAGGCGATCCCCCGGGCGGCGAGCCCGGCGAGCACCCGCGCGAGGTCACTTCGGGATCCGGAAAGGACGGTCGACTGTGGACCGTTCACGGCCGCGACGACGACGGTGCCGGGGTCCTCGTCCTCGGCGAGCAGCTTCGCCAGCTCTTCCGGCCGGGCGGACACCGACGCCATCGAGGACGGCACCTCGCACCGCCGCACCGCCCGTTCGCGGGCGATCACGATCCTCAGCGCGTCCTCGCGGCTCAGCGCTCCGGCCACGTACGCGGCGGTCACCTCGCCGAGGCTGTGGCCGGCGACGGCGTCCGGCTCCACCCCGACCGCGCGCCACAGGGCCGCGAGCGCGGCCTGCTGGACGAAGGCGAGTACCTGCCGGTGCGGCGCCACGACCTCGGCGTCGTGCTCGCCCAGCAGGTCCGTTACGGACACGCCGGCCAGCTCGCGGGTCCGCCGGTCCCACTCCGCCAGTTCGGTGCGGAACGCCGGGCCGCACCGCAGCAGCCGCTGCCCCACACCCGGGTGCCACGTTCCCTGACCGGAGAACACGAACGCGACCTCGGCCGGCCGCAGGGACCGGACGAGCCCGTGCGAGATCCGCGCGTCGCCCGCACCCCCGGCGAACGCGGTCAGCGCCTCGGCGAGCTCCTCGGTGGAGCCGGCCACGGTGGCGAGGCGGTGGGCGTAGTGGCCCCGGCGCACGGTGGCGCTGTAACAGAGATCGGCCAGTGCTGGCCCCTCCTCGTCTTCCGCGAGCCGGGCGAACCGGCCCGCGAGCTGCCGCAGCGCCCGCTCGTCGTGCGCGGACACGGCCAGCACGTGCGGTTCCCCGGCCGGGAGGGCGTTTTCCCGCCGGGCGACGGGCGGCGCCTCCTCCAGCACGACGTGCACGTCGGTGCCGCCGAAGCTCAACGACGTGACACCGGCGAGCCCGGGTTCGTCCGCGGGCCACGGCATCAGCCGGTCGGCCACCGCGAGCTTCCGCTCCGCCAGGCCCAGCGCGGGGTTCTCCCGCCGGAAGTGCAGGCTCGGCGGCAGCTGCCGGTGCCGCAGCGCCAGCGCCACCTTCGCCACCCCGGCCAGCCCGCCGACCACCCCGAGGTGGCCCAGGTTGGTCTTCACCGAGCCCACCAGGCACGGCCGCTCGGCCGGGCGGTCCTCGCCCAGCACCGCGCCCAGCGCGTGCACCTCGACCGGGTCGCCGACCGGGGTGCCGGTGCCGTGCGCTTCGACGTAGTGCACCCGCCCGGCCGCGACGCCCGCAGCGCGGTAGGCCTTGCGCAGCAACGCTTCCTGACCTTCACGGCCCGGCGCGGTGAGACCGTTGGTCCGGCCCTCCTGCACGGCGGCGCTGCCCCGCACGAGCGCGTAGATCCGGTCGCCGTCGGCCAGCGCCCGGGCCAGCGGCCGCAGCACCAGGGTCACGACGCCCTCGCCGAACACGATGCCGTTGCCGTCGGCGTCGAAGGTCCGGCAGCGGCCGTCCGGTGACATCACGCCCAGCTTCGAGAACCAGACGAACATGTCGGGACCGAGCAACAGGTTCGCCCCGGCCACGATCGCCCGCTCGCACTCCCCCGACGCCACGCTCCGGGCGCCCAGGTGCAGCGCCAGCAGCGCCGAGGAGCACACCGCGTCGACGGTGAAGCTCGGGCCGCGCAGGTCGTAGTGGTAGGACAGGCGGTTCGCGGCGATCGCGGCGAACGCCCCGGTCGCGCTGCCGCCGTCGGCCAGCTCCGGGTGTTCGTGCTGCAGCCACGCGTACTCGGGGTGCCCGACCCCCGCGAACACCCCGGTGTCCGAGCCGCGCAGGGACTCGCGGGGGACGCCCGCGTCGTCGAGCGCCTCCTGCGTCACCTCCAGCAGCAGCCGCTGCTGCGGGTCCATCAGCACCGCCTCCCGGCGTGAGATGCCGAAGAACCGCGCGTCGAACTTGTCGACGTCACTGAGGAAAGCGCCCCACCGGGTCGTCGACCGGCCCGGCGCCGCCGGGTCGGGGTCGAAGTGCTCCTCCGGGCGCCACCGCTGCGCGGGCACCTCGCCGACCACGTCGCGGCCGTCGCGCAGCAGGCGCCAGAACCCGCCGGGATCACGCACCTTGCCGGGCAGCCGCAGGCCCATGCCGACGATCGCGACGGGCTCGGGCTCCGCCGTGCGGTCCGCGCGGACCTCGGCCGGCGCGGGTGCGGCGGTGACCGGGGCGGTGGTGACGGGGGCCGGGGCCTTCCGGCGGGCGGGATCGGCCAGGTGCGCGGCGAGCGCGGCGATCGTCGGGTGCTCGTAGAACTCGACGACCTCCACCGGGGTGCCCAGCAGCTGCGAAAGATCGCTCACCAGCTGGGCGGCGACCAGAGACGTCAGCCCGTAGCGGGCCAGCGGCTCGGACACGTCCACCGTGGCCGGGTCGACTCCGCCCAGCACCGCCACCTTCTCCACGAGCCACGCACGCAGCCGTGCGGCGTCCGGGTGGGCCCCGGGCGCCGCGGCGGGCGCGGCGACGTCCCGGCGGCGCCATTCCACGACCACGCCGAGCGATCCGTCGAGCCACTGCCGGCGGCAGGCGGTGCGCTGCACCTTGCCGCTGGTCGTCTTCGGCACCCCGCCCCGGCGGACCAGCACCAGCGCGTGCAGGTCGACGCCGCAGTGGGCGGACACCACCTCGCGCACGGTCGCGGCCAGCTCGTCCAGCTTCTCCGGTGACAGCGCCCGCGCGTTCGTCTCGTGCACCAGCACGACCCGCTCGGTGCCGTCCTCGCTCAGCGTCTCCGTCGCGAAGGCCGCACCCCGCAGCCCGGCGAACCCCGGATCGGCGGTGGCGGCGGCGCGCTCGATGTCCTCGGGGTAGTGGTTGACTCCCTGGACGATGACGAGCTCCTTGAGCCGCCCGGTCACGAACAGCTCACCGTCGTGCAGCAGGCCCAGGTCCCCGGTGCGCAGGTAGCGCTGTCCGGGCTCGTCGCCCTCGAGCGTGGCCTGGAACGTCTCCGCCGTCTCCCGTGGCCGGTTCCAGTAGCCGGCCGAGGTCGACTCACCGGCCAGCCAGATCTCACCGACCTCGCCCGGCGCGCACTCCCGCCGCGTCGCCGGGTCGACGACCCGCAGCAGCGTGTCCCGGGCCGGATACCCGCACCCCACCAGCGGCCAGGGTGATTCGTACCGCGCACCGTCCACGGCGCCTTCGCCGGGTGCGCGGGCGGGCAGGATCGTGGCGCGGTCGCCCAGCGGCCGGGTGGTCGCCATCAGGGTGTACTCCGCGAGCCCGAACGACGGGCGGAACGCCTCACGCCGGAAACCGGTGGGGGCGAACCGCTCCGCGAACGAGGCCAGCGTCCGCTCGTGCACCCGCTCGGCGCCGATGCTCGCGTTGAGCCAGCCCGACAGGTCCAGCTCGGCCAGGTGCCGGTCCTGGACCCGCTTGACCGCGTAGTCGTAGGCGAACACCGGCCCCGCGCTGTGCGTCGCCTTGAACCGGGAGACCGCCCGGAGCCACGCGGCCGGCGACTTCAGGAACGTCATCGGGGTCATCATCACGGTCGGCAGGCCCGCGTACAGCGGCTGGATCAGCCCCTCGATGAGCCCGTAGTCGTGGAAGTAGGGCATCCACCCGACGCTCACGCATTCCGGGCCGTAGTCCCAGGACCCGCGGATCAGCTCGGACTGGCACAGCAGGTTCCGCTGGGAGATCATCACGCCCTTGGGCGAGGCCGTCGAGCCGGAGGTGTACTGCAGGTACGCCGCCTCGCCGGGGTCCGCGAGGCGCAGCGGCGCCCGCTCCTGCCCGGCGTCGTCACGTCCGAGGACGAGGTGCTCCGCCCCGGACAGCGCCGGCACCTCCGCACACGCCCGCAGCACCACGTCGGTGTTCTGCTCCGCCGAGACGACCACGGCGGGCCGGGCGTCCTCGCCGATCGCCCGCAGCCGGGGCAGCTGCTGCTTCCACTGCGCGGGCTCCGGGGCCGGAGCGGGGATCGCGATCAGTCCGCTGTAGACGCAGGCGAACAGGCCCACCAGGAAGTCCAGCCCGTGCGGGACCAGCACCAGCACCCGCGCCCCGGGCTCGTGGACGGACAGCCGGGCGGCGAGAGCCCGCGCCCGGCTGTCCAGGGCCGCGTAGGTGAGCGCGTCGAACTCGCGCAGCTCGTCGTCGACCATGGTGTACGCCTGCCGGTCGGGCGCCTCCGCGACGCGGTGCGCGAGCAGGTCCACCAGGGACCCGAATTCGGGGTCAGCCACACCGATCTCCTTGCCTTCCGCCGGGAAGCTCCGGCGGACTGGACACTGCGGACTGGACACTGTGGACGGCCATGGCCGCCTTCCGCGCCGGGCACGACACACCCTCCCCGCGGTGGATCACCGCGGGGAGGCGGGTGGGCCGCCGGGTTCACCGGTACGAAGAGGAACCCCGGCGGCCGGACGAACCGATCAGCCGCGACGAGCGGCGCGGCGCCGATCAGCCGGCCGGATAAACCGATTCTTCCTTTCGCGGCCCATTCGACGATTTCGCATACTCGCACCGGAACTCACCACAAGTGAGTACATCAGCGGGAACGAACGAGTCGTCAACAGCCATCCCAACTCCCGGAATCAACCCATCGCAAGCACCACCCGGCCAACGGCACCGGAAAACCACCTCGCACATCCCGAATCGCGCGAGGTGCTCACATGAGCGCCATTTCTGCCATATCCCGCGGACGCACCGTGCATCGTCGCACCAGGCAACTCCACTGACGGACACGAAGATCGTACCCACAAGCCCCGCGAAACCGCCAGCGTCGGCACGCCAAAAATCGCCCTACTGCCACACAACAGCACATCGAAGTCGAACGGACCAAACAGAGAGCACCAAAGGGCAAACCTCGGCGCCCGGTGTTTGGGCGGCGGACCGCGGTCGTGCAATCCGCGAGCCGATTCGAGTAGCGACCACCGGCCATCGACGATTCGCCTGAGTCCGCGCCGCTCATCATTTGATCCGTCGGCAAACGTGCGGTTTTCTGCCGCATACGTTCGGCGCAGCCCATGCGCGAACACCTCGGTGCAGCTCTCGCACATTGCCCGGCGCGAATTCCCGGGCCGGCTCGCCCGCAGCGTGAATACTCATTGCCGAACCGCCCATCACGGTCAGCGAACAAACCTGCGGGAATGACCGGCACACGCATTCGACCGCCGAACACGGAGATACACTTCGGCACTTATGTCCGATTCGCGCGATTGCCCGGTTTCACTGAGCGCGCAATCGGCCGGACGTCAACGGCCGACCATCCTCGACTGCCCTATGGTGCTCTCTGTTCGGTTCGTTTGACTTCGATGTGCTGTTGTGTGGCGGTAGCGTGATTTAGGGCGAGTAGGCGCTGGCGGTTCCACCGAGTAGATGGGTACGATCTTGGCGTTCGTCAGTGGAGTTGCCCCGTGCGACGGCGCACGGGGCGTCCGCGGGTTGTGGGGGATACCGGCGCTCATTTGAACCATGGGTAACCATTGTTTCACCCCGGTTACGTTCGTTGTCGGCGAGTGCCGCCGAACGCTTCAACCAGGACCTGTCGCAGGCTTGATATCACACGTCGTGCAGAAGTGGACTGAGGGTAACAATGTCTGTTGCATCCGAAGGTTTGCCCATGGAAGCCGGACGCAGCTCAGTCGTCAAAGTGGCGCTGGTGGACCATGATCCGATTTCCCGGCATGTTCTCGGGTCGGCACTCGACTGGGAAGGCGTCACCCAGCTGGTCCGGGTGACCGAGAATCCCGAGGCCATTTGGCAGCACGCGTCCGACGACGTCGACGTGGTCGTCTTCTGCACCACGCTCGACGATTCTGCACTCGGTCACGTGCGGGTGTGCGCGGACCGCGGCCTGCGCGTGCTGCTCGTGGGAACCGGCTGGACCAAGGAGCTCGTGGACGCGGCGCTGGCGGCGGGCGTCTGGGGGTGCGTGGTGAAGAGCATCAAGATCGATGCCGTCACTTCGGCCGCGGTCGCGGTCGGAACGGGGCACCTGATCCTGTCCCCGGAGCTGGACCACTTCTACCGATTGAGAGCGCCTGGCCTGGTCGGGGCCGTGACGACCGCCCGGCCGGGTTCGGCGCTACCTCCGCAACGGCTCGTCGAGACGCTCACGGAGCGCGAGCTCGAGGTCCTGACGTTGCTCGCGAAAGGCAACAACACCGCCGAGGTGTCCGCCGTGCTGAACATTTCGCGGGCAACGGTCAAGAGCCACGTCTCGCATTCACTGACCAAGCTCGGCGCACGCAACCGAGTCGAGGCCGTCCTCATGATCCGCGCCGCGAATCACCTTTGAGCAGAAGCGATCGTCAGCCGGCGATGAACAGCGCGGTGTCGACCAGCCGGTTGCAGAAGCCCGTTTCGTTGTCGTACCAGCCGGCGACCTTGACCGTGCGGCCGCCGACGACCTTGGTCAGCCCGGCGTCGAAGACGCAGGAAGCCTTTCTGCCGACGATGTCCGCCGACACCAGCGGTTCCTCGGTGTAGTCCAGGACGCCGGCCAGGGGCCCCTCGGCCGCCGCGGCGGCGAAGGCCGCGTTGACCTCGTCGACCGTGGTGTCCCGTCCCACCAGGACGGTCAGGTCGGTGAGCGACCCCACCGGCACCGGAACGCGCATCGAGTACCCGTCGAGCCGCCCGCTGAGTTCCGGCAGGACCAGGCCGATGGCCTTGGCGGCACCGGTCGTGGTCGGCACCAGGTTCACCGCGGCCGCCCGCGCCCGCCGCAGGTCCTTGTGGGGGGCGTCCTGCAGGTTCTGGTCCTGGGTGTAGGCGTGGATCGTGGTCATGAGCCCGTGCTCGACGCCGGCCAGCTCGTGCAGCACCTTCGCCAGCGGCGCCAGGCAGTTCGTGGTGCAGGAAGCGTTGGACACCACGGTGTGCGCGGACGGCTCGTACGCCTCGTGGTTCACGCCGAAGGCCAGGGTCAGGTCCTCGTTCTTGGCGGGCGCGGAGATGATCACCTTGCGGGCGCCCGCCTGCACGTGTGCGCGCGCCTGGTTCGCGTCCGTGAAGCGCCCGGTCGACTCGATGACCAGATCGACGGACAGCTCGTCCCAAGGCAGCTGCGCGGGGTCGCGCTGGGCCAGCACGGCGATCTTGTGCCCGTCCACCGCGATGGCCTCGGAGTCCGCGGTCACTTCGTTCGGCAGCTTGCCCAGTACGGAGTCGTAGCGGAGCAGGTGCGCCAGCGTCGCGGCGTCGGTGAGGTCATTGACGGCCACCACTTCGATCTCGGCCTCGCGGGACAGGACCGCCCGGAGGAACCCGCGACCGATCCGGCCGAACCCGTTGATGCCGACACGCAGTGTCATTGCCACGAACTCCCTCGCAGATCACGCCTAGTAACTGTATATTGAGGTTACCCTAGAGTTGGGTGGGTAACCTGTCAAGGAGGTTAAATCTCTGCTATGGAGTTCTCGTTCATCAGTGGACACGTCGCGCTCGACTTCGTCGGCACGATCGGGCGGTGGCGTACCGAGCCGGTCGACCTGCTCCCCGCTCCCGGCGATCTGGCCAGGTGGTGCGTGGAGGCGGCCTTGGTCGATGATCCGCCGGCCGTGACGGACGAGGACCTGGAGAACACCCACGAGCTCCGGGCGGCGATCTACCGGCTGGTCAAAGCCGGCACCGAAGGTGATCCCGGGGAAGCGCAGGACCGGCGGACGCTCAACCTCGCGGCGGCCCTGCCTCCGGTGCGCCTGCGGCTGAGCGACGACGGTGCCGCCAAGCGCAGTGCCGACATCGACGCTTCGCTGTCCAGCATCGCCCGCGCCACCATCGAGCTGCTGACGGGGCCGGACCGGGAGAACATGCGGGAGTGCGGCCAGTCGGAGTGCACGCGTCTGTACGTCGATCACTCGGCTCGCCGCTCGCGCCGGTGGTGTGACATGCGCACGTGCGGCAACCGGGCGAAGGCCCAGTCCTTCCGCGACCGCCACCGCTCAGTCGGTGCCCTGGACGGGACGCACGGGCTGCTCCCAGACGACTAGGCCGACGCAGCCGTGGGGACTGCGCGGCGCGTGGACGCTGTTCGGGCCCATGACCAGCAGGCTGTTGGGCCCGTAGACGCCGTCGTCGGTCTCCAGTTCGCCGCTCAGCACGTAGATGAGCTCGTAGCCGGGGTGCACGTGGGCAGGCGCGGTCGCCCCCGGCAGGTAGCGCATGATCGCCGCGGCGGGCCCGTCGGGCCCGGTCTCGTCGGTCGAGTACAGCCGGTGCATCTCGGCGCCCACGCGGCCGTCGCGCACGACCGGCACGAAGGACAGCTCGGTCTCCTCGAACGAGGACCCGGGAACTCCGGCGAACAGCTTGAACGGGATGTCGGACACGGCTTCTCCTTGATGGTCAGCGGGACAGGGCTTCGTCGACGGTCGTGATGGTCGCGGTACGGGCGATCAGGCGCATCGCGGCCTCGTGGGTCCAGGCGTCGCCGGACGCGGTGGCGTCGGCCAGGACCTCAACCCGGTACCCGAGGTCGTGGGCCTGGCGTGCGGTCGAGAGGACGACGAGGTCGGTGGTGACGCCCGTCAGCAGCACCGTGTCGACCTGGTGCTCGCGCAGCAGCAGGTCCAGGTTCGTGCCCAGGAAGGGATCGACCCGGCCCTTGGCGACGACCGGCTCTTCCGGCGCGGGTTTGACCAGGTCGTGCGGCCGGGTGCCCCACGTCCCCAGCACCAGCGCGCCACGCCGGGGCACTTCGGTGAACAGCGTCGAAGACCGGGGCCAGTCGGCGTAGCCGGGCGAGAAGCCCACCACGACGTGGACGACGAGAACCCCGGTCCGGCGCGCGGCGGCCACCGCCTGCGCGGCCTTGTCCAGGACGCCGCGCTCGCGCACCTGATCGAGGCACACCTCCGGGTACAACCCGTCGGGGTGCGTGATCTCGTTGATGAGGTCGAGCATCAGCAGGGCTCTCATGGAGCGGCCTCCAAGGGGTCGGGGTGCGGGCGGCCGGCGGCGAAGGTGCGGGGCAGCTGAGGACGGCGAGCCCGCTCGAAGCGGGCGATGCGGTCGTCGTGGCGGAGCGTCTCGGTGACCAGGTCGGCTCCGCGCAGCAGCCTTTCCCTGGCGGCCGGATCGATTTCGAAGGGCAGCGTGCGGCCGGAATGGCGCACCTGACAGGTGCGCAGATCGACGGTGACCTCCAGCCAGGGGTCGGCGTCGACGAGGTCCCAGAGCGTCTCGATCTCCGAGGTGGGCAAGGTGACCGCCGGCAGGCCCCTGGTCAGTGCGTTGCCGTGGAAGATGTCGCCGAAGCGCGGGGCCAGCACCACCCGGAACCCCGCCGACTGGAGGGCCCACACGGCCGACTCGCGTGAGGACCCGGTACCGAAGTTCGTACCCGCCACCAGGATCGTCGCGCCCTGGTGTTCGGGCTGGTTGAGCACGAACGAGGGGTCGTCGCGCCAGTCGGCGAACAGGATGTTGGTGTACCCGCCCCTGGCGTAGTAGGGCACGAACCGGGCGGGGGAGATCTGGTCGGTGTCGATGTCGCTGCGGCGCAGCGGCATGACCGTGCCGGTGTGGTGGCTGAACCGGTGCATGTGTCCTCTGATCGCTGGGGCCGGCGGGCTTACAGGTCGGCCGGTGCGGTGAGCCTGCCGGTGACCGCGGTGGCCGCGGCGACCGACGGCGAGACGATGTGCGTGCGCGAGCCCTTGCCTTGCCGCCCTTCGAAGTTGCGGTTGCTCGTGGAGGCCGCGCGCTGGCCGGGACGCAACCGGTCGTCGTTGAGCCCGCAGCACATCGAACAGCCCGCCAGGGGCCGGAAGTCGGCGCCCGCTTCGGCGAAGACCCGGTCCAGGCCCTCCGCGACGGCCTGCTCGCGCACCTGGGCCGACCCGGGTACGACCATCAGGTGAACACCGTCGGCGACCTTGCGGCCGGCGAGCACGGCCGCGGCGGTCCGGAGGTCCTCGATCCGGCCGTTGGTGCACGAGCCGAGGAACACGGAGTCGACCTCGATGTCGCGCAACGCCGTGCCGGGCCGCAGTCCCATGTAGTCCAGCGCCCGCCGGGCCGCCGGCTGCCCCTCCCCCTCGAACTCGCCGGGGTCCGGGACCCGCCCGGACAGCGGCAGGCTCTGCCCGGGGTTGGTGCCCCAGGAGACGAACGGGGTCAGGCGGCTCGCGTCGATGACGATCTCGGCGTCGAAGACCGCGTCCTCGTCGGTGCGGAACGCGAGCCAGCGCCCGGCTTCCGCGGCGAAGTCCGCCGGCATCCCCGGCCGTTCCCGGAGGTAGCGCACCGTCGTGTCGTCCGGGCCCACCAGGCCCGCCTTCGAGCCTGCCTCCACCGACATGTTGCACAGGGTCATCCGGGCTTCCATGGACATCGCGGACACCGCTTCCCCGCGGTACTCCACGACGTGGCCCTGCGCGCCGCCGGTGCCGATGCGCGCGATCAGCGCCATGACCAGGTCCTTGGCCTCCACCCCGTCGGGTAGGAAGCCGTGCACCGTGACGGCCATGTCGGCCAGCCGCCGCGCGGGCACCGTCTGGGTGGCCAGCACGTGCTCGACCTGTGCGGTGCCGATGCCGAAGGCCAGTGCGCCGAACGCGCCGAGCGTCGTCGTGTGCGAGTCGCAGCACACGACGACCATGCCGGGCCGGACCAGGCCCTGTTCGGGGGCGACGACGTGGACGATGCCCTGATCGGCGCCGCCGAGGCGGCGCAGCGGGATGCCGAACTCGGCGCAGTTGCGGCGCAGGAGCTCGAGCTGGCGCCGGCCCGACGGCCCGTGGACGGCTTCCGCGGGCGACCGCGTCGGGGTGTTGTGGTCTTCCACGGCGAGGGTGAGGTCCGGCCTGCGGACCGTGCGCCCGGCCGCGCGAAGATCGTCGAACGCGAACTGCGTGTTGACCTCGTGCAGCAGGTGCAAGTCCACGTAGAGCAGGTCGTCCGGCTGTCCCCCGTGGCCGGCGGCTTCCGAGCGCACGACGTGCTCGTCCCACACCTTCCGCGCGAGGGTTCGTCCTGGCATCGCTCTCATGCCGCCAGCTTCGGCCGGTCGCCCTTCCGTCCACAACGGCCAAGGGCGGAGGCGAGGTCGTCCACCGGATTACCGCACAGCTCCACCTGGTGGAGCACCGCTTGAGCGGCTTGTCACCGGATGCTAGGTTGGCGATAACCACACTAACCAGTTACCGATAGGAGCAGCCGGTGTCTGTTCGTGCGACCACCGGACAAGAGCGCGCCGAGCTGCGCCGGTTCGGGCCCAACCATCGATGGACGGTGCTGGGCATCGGCGTCGCCGCTCAGGCCAGCTTCTCCGCCGCCATCTCCGGCCTGCCGGTCACCGGCACGTCGATGCGGGCCGACTACCTGCTGACGACGGCCACGCTCGGTCTGGTCATCGGTGCGATCTACCTCGGTATCGCCGTCTCCGAAATCGCCTGGGGCATCTGGACGGATCGCTTCGGCGAGCGCAAGGTGCTGCTGGTCGGCCTGCTCTCCACCGCGGCCGTGCTCGCCCTGATGGCGATCGGCGTGGTGCCTTCCGCGGGCGACACGCCGCCCACCTGGCTGCTGGTGGCGGGGATGTTCCTGGTCGGCGTGCTGGGGGGCAGCATCAACGGCTCGTCCGGACGCGCGGTCATGGCGTGGTTCCAAGAGGGACAACGCGGTCTGGCGATGAGCATCCGGCAGACGGCCATGCCCGCGGGCGGGGCGATCGGCATCGCCCTGCTTCCCGGCCTGGCCGCCGCCTACGGCTTCCGCGTCGTCTACCTGATCCTCGCCGGGCTCTGCTTCGTCACGGCCGTGGCCACCTTCGTCTGGTTGCACGAACCCGGGAAGACCGCGAGTTCGGGCGGACCGGCGGAGATCGCCTCGGCGCGTTCCCCGCTCGCGCGCTGGGACATCTGGCGGCTCGCTCTGGCCAGCGCCCTGCTCACGATGCCGCAGTTCGGCATTCTGACCTTCAGCGCGGTGTTCTTGCACGACGCCAAGGGTGCGGGTGTGCTGACCACCGTGCTGACCTTGATCGTGGTGCAGGTCGGCGGCGGCGCGGCGCGCATCTTGAGCGGGCGTTACACCGACAAGCGGGGCAACCGCCGTCGGGTCATCAAGCAGTTCGGCGGCGCGGCCGCGGTGATGCTGCTGCTGGCGGCGGTCCTCGTCGACGCCCCGACGGTTCTGGTCGCCGCCGTGCTCGCCGTCGGCGGCATCTTCGCCAACGCCTGGCACGGCGTCGCGTACACCGAGATCGCGTCGATGGCCGGGCACGCCAAGGCCGGCACGGCGCTGGGGCTCGAGAACACGACGGTGTTCTCGATGGGTTTCATCACCCCGCTGCTGATTCCGCTGGTGCTCGGCTGGTCCGGTTCCTGGATGCTGGTGTGGCTGCTGATCGGCGTCGCTTCGGCATTGGCCGTCCCGCTGGCGCCGGCCGTGCTCAAAGCCGCCCGGACCCCGACGCAGGCCGGCGGTTCCGCATAACGCGGAATTCTTCTCGCTGACATCGACGGGGGGGGGGGGGCCCCCGGGGTTCGCTGGGGGGGCCCCCCCCGCCCGGGGTTGGGCCCCCCCAACCCCCCCCCGGGCGACCGCCCCCCCAAACGGAGGCGGCCCCACACCA
>NZ_JBICSQ010000050.1:0-62729 GCF_043197175.1 Amycolatopsis sp. NPDC049252 | reverse complement strand
ATCGCGGCGAAAACGTACTTCGGCTGGAAGTGGATGTCGGCGATCACCGGGATCTGCGACTTGCGCGCGATCGCCGGCAACGCCTCGGCGTCATCAGCCGACGGGCACGCGACGCGGACGATGTCGCAGCCCGCGGCGGTCAGCTCGGCGATCTGCTGCAGCGTCGCGTTGACGTCGGAGGTGAGCGTCGTCGTCATCGACTGGACGGAGATCGGGAAGTCGCTGCCGACACCGACCGGACCCACACGCAGCTGGCGGGTCCGCCGCCGCCTGGCGAGGGTGGCGGGGGCGGGGATGCCGAGTCCCACCGTCATCGGACCGCTCCTCTCGGCTCGATGCCGCCCGGCACGCGTGACGGCACCGGAGCACTCAGCCGCGCGGCGAGGTCGGCGGCGATCGCGGCGGCGGTCAGCCCGCAGCCGGCGAGCACCTCGGAGCGGGTGCCGTGGGCCAGGAACCGGTGCGGGATCCCGAAGTCCACCAGCGGAGTCCCGATCCGGGCCGCGCGCATCTCCTGCGCGAGCAGCGAGCCGAACCCGCCGACCCGCAGGTTGTCCTCGACGGTGGCGACCAGCCGGAACCGAGGTGCCACGGTCAGCAGCAGGGGGTTGACCGGCCGGATCCACTGGGGATCCATCACCGTCACGCCGATGCCCCGCGCGTGCAGCAGTTCCGCCACCTCGAGGCACACCCCGGCCATCGCGCCGACCGAGACGAGCAGGAGATCGTCGCGGGGATCGGGCCGCAACACGTCCAGCCCGCCGTAGGAGAAGGCGGCGGGGAGGTCCGCGCCGGCCCGCCCCTTGGGGAAGCGGATCGCCGCCGGGCCGTCCACGGTGTTCAACGCCGTCCGCAGGGCGCTGCGCAGCGTCGCCGCGTCCCGTGGCGCCGCGACGCGCATCCGGGGTGCGATGTTCAGCAGCGAAAGGTCCCACATGCCGTTGTGGGAAGCGCCGTCGTCGCCGGTGACCCCGGCGCGGTCGAGCACGAAGACCACCGGGCAGGAGTGCAGCGACACGTCCATCAGCATCTGGTCGAAGGCCCGGTTGAGGAACGTGGAGTAGATCGCCACCACCGGGCGCATGCCCGCCATGGCCAGCCCGGCGGCCGCGGTCACCGCGTGCTGTTCGGCGATGCCGACGTCGATGACCCGGTCCGGGAACCGTTCGGCGAAGGCGGTGAGCCCGGTGGGGTCGCGCATCGCCGCCGTGATCGCGACGACGTCCCGGCGCTTCTCACCGAGCCGGACGAGTTCCGCCCCGAAGACCGACGTCCACGAACCCCCGCCGGCCGTGACCGGCACGCCGGTCGCCGGGTTCATCGGCCGGACCGCGTGGAACCGGTCCACGTCGTCGTCCTCCGCGGGCCGGTAGCCACGCCCCTTGCTGGTCAGGCAGTGGACGACCACCGGGCCGTCCTCGTCGCGGGCGCGACGCAGCGCCTCCTGCACCGCGCCGACGTCGTGACCGTCGACCGGGCCGACGTACCCCAGGCCCAGCGCGGTGAAGAACCCGCCGGGGTCACTCCCCCGCAGGTGCCGGGCGAGCCCGCCCACGGTCGGTGCGTACGACCGGCCGTTGTCGTTCAGGACCACGACGACCCGCCGGCGCTCGCCAGCGATCGAGTTCAACGCCTCCCAGGCCATGCCTCCGGTCAGCGAGCCGTCACCGGCGACGACGACCACCCGGCGGCCGGTGTCCCCCAGGAGCTGGTTCGCCGTGGACAACCCGTAGGCGTAGGACAGCCCGGTGGAGGCGTGCGAGTTCTCGATGACGTCGTGCGACGACTCGGCCCGCGACGGGTACCCGGACAGGCCGCCGCGCTGGCGCAGGGTGGCGAAGTCGCGCCAGCGCCCGGTCAGCATCTTGTGGGCGTAGGCCTGGTGACCCGTGTCCCAGAGGATCCGGTCGTCGGGCGATTCGAACACCCGGTGCAGGGCGAGCGTCAGCTCGACGACGCCCAGGCTCGGCCCGAGGTGACCTCCGGTGCGGGACACGAGATCGACCAGTGATCGCCTGATCTCGGCCGCCAGCTCGGTCAGCTCGGGTTCGGTCAGCCGCCGGACGTCCGCGGGCTCCCGAATCGAGGGCAACAGCCGCATCCCCTGGCCTTCCGGTGCGGGCTGGTCGGGCCCGACCGGGGTGACGTCCACGGCGACGTCGCGGAATCCGAGCTCGGCCAGCCGCTCGAGCACCTGCTGCACCAGGCTCTCCGGGGCGCCCGCGCCGGAGCTCAGGCCCACGGTGCGCACCCCGTCGAACCACGTCGCCCGCAGGTGCGCGGCGTCCGGCACCAGATGGCTCCGCGCTCCCTCCTGCCGCGCGACCTCGACCATCCGGCACGTGGTGCCGGAGCTCGCCGAGCCGGCCACCAGCACCAGCTCGCACCGCCGCGCGAGGGACCGGATACCGAGCTGCCGGTTCCGGTCGGCGGGCTTCGCCGTGTCGTCCACCGGGAGCACGGCCCGGGCAAGCACCTCGCCGCGGCTTTCCCCGGTCTCCTCGTGCTCGACGGCGGCACGGACCGCGGGAGGATCGGCGAGCACCACCTTTCCCTGGCGTGCCGCGGAGTTCTGGTCGGGGGCCACCGGTGTCACCGGTCCCGCTTGATCGCCGCTTCGGCGAACCCGCGCAGCCGGTCGAGGCTCGCCGAGGGCGGGAGCACCCGCAGCGCGTCGATCGCCTTCCGCGAGTAGTCCCGCGCCCGCTCGGTCGCCCCGGTGATGGCACCCGTCTTGTCCAGCAGGCCGAGCAGGATGTCCCGCCGGGTGGCCGGGTCACCCTTGCTGACGAGCACCTCGGTGATCGCCGCGCGGTCCTCCGGCGGCGACCCGTGGTAGGCCAGCAGCACCGGCAGCGTGAGCCGGCCGTTGCGGATGTCGCTCGTCGCCGGCTTGCCCATCACCGCGGTGTCGTTCGTGTAGGACATCACGTCGTCGTGGATCTGGAAGGCACAGCCGAGGTTTTCGGCGTAGACCCCGAGCGCGCGCACCAGGTTCTCCTCGCCGCCGGCCAGCAGCGCGCCGCACTCGCAGACCCCGCGGAACAGGGCCGCGGTCTTCAGCCGCACCATCGTGAGGTAGCCGTCGAGGTCGAAGTCCATCCGCTCGCACAGCTCCGCCTCGAGGCTCTGGCCCCGGCACAGGTCGATCCCGCACCGGGCGACCACGTCGAGGGCCGCCACGATCCGGTCGGGCCGCGCCCCGGTGGACCGGCATTCGGCCAGTGCCGCGAAGAGGTCGAAGATCAGCGCGTCGCCCGCGATGATCGCGTTGTCGGCGCCGAACTTGTGCTGGACCGACGGCCGGCCCCGGCGCAGCTCGTCGTCGTCGATGATGTCGTCGTGGACCAGGCTGGCGACGTGCCCGCTTTCCGCGCCGATCGCCGCGGGCAGCACCACCTTCGCGTCACCGCCGACCGCCAGCGCGGACTCGAGCAGCAGGATCGGCCGGAACAGCTTCCCGTTCGGCACCAGGGCGTGGGTGCACATGCTGGCCAGCAGGCTCGTCTCCGTCTGCCAGCGTTCCGCGAGCCGGTCGCCGACCTCGTCGGTGAGCGCGGTGGACCCGAGGCCCCGGCCGGGCTCCGGCCGCTGATCGCCTGCCGCCTGGTCCGTCGTCACCCGACGAGTCATGGTTTCCTCCCGGAGTACCGGCGAACCTTCCGGCCGCGTCACGATCCCGCCACCTGCCGTTCGAGACGACCCATGTAGTAGAGGATCTCCTCGTGGTTCGTGGAGGGAAGGAAGTTGTTGGCGCCGATCTTGTAGTAGATGGAGCTGACCGTTTCGGTGAGCGCTTGTTCGTACGGTTCGTCCCGCCGCAGCGCCAGCGTGAGCGCGGGCACGTCGAAGCCCTTCCACACGTCCCGCCAGACGTAGTACGCGACGCCGTCGATCTCGACCTTCGGCAGGGTTTCGTTGGCGTAGCGGGACGACGGCTCGTGTCCCGGCATGGTGTAGGCGGGCAGGGTCAGGAGATCGAACTCGAAGGCGGTGTCCACAAGGGAACGCACCTTCGGCGGCACGAGTGGTACCACCGTCTCGTGCCACCACCGCCGCAGCATGTCCTTGGCCTCGTCGTCGCCGTACAGCCGGGTGAGCACCGGGGCCAGCACGTCCGAGTCGGTGAACGAGTTGACCATGCCGTGGCGGAACGGTTCGGTGCCCGGGTGCGGATCGTGCTCGAACCAGTCCATCAGGGACCGGATCAGCGCGGACTGGGTGATCCCGGCGAGCGTGCGGAGCGGACCCCAGATGTGGCGGAAGACCGGGTTCTCGGCGACCAGCCGGGACACGAAGATGAACCGGTGCATGTACTGGTTGTCCTGGGGGGACATCGTGTCGTGGGACAGCAGGTACTCGAAGTCGTCCGTGTTGCCCCGCACCGTGATCAGGCCGAAGCGCTCCCGGTCGGTGTGGTAGGTGGTGTTCGGCAGGATCAGCATCGGGTAGACCGCGACCCGGGAGACGTGGTTGGCCAGCCGGTCGTACCCCTTCATGAACGACTCGGTCGTCTCGCCGGGCGCACCCCAGATCAGCTCCGCGTAGCAGTCGAGCCCTTCCTTGCCGAGCCACTCGGCCAGGCTCTCCCAGTCGTTGACCTTCATGTTCCGCCGGTTCATCAGGTCCAGCGTCGTGTCGTCCAGCGTCTGCAGCGCGAGCGTGAACGAGCTGTGCAGGCCGGCGTCCTTCATGGCCTTGACGATCTTGTAGAAGACCGCGGACTTGTTCTTCGCCCACGACGTCTCGATGCTCCTGGGATAGCCGTACTTTTCCCGGATCTCGATGACGTCCGCCACGAACTCGAGGTCGATCGGCATCATCCCGAAGTTCGCGTCGCACAGCACGAGCGTGTGCACCTTGTGCTGGGCGAAGAGCTCGAGCTCCTGGCGCAGCCGTTCCCGGGAGAACGCGCGGACCCGCTGGCCGACGGCGCCGCCCCAGTAGCAGAACGAGCACTTGTACGGGCACCCGCGGTTGGTCTCCAGCAGGGCGACGTCGTAGCGGAACTCGCCGTCCGCGCCCGTCAACGGGATCGCGCCGGTGAGGAACGGCGAGGGGATCTCGTCGAGGTCCTCGATCCTCGGCCGGTCCTTCGTGGTCACGACCTGGCCACTCTCGTCCCGGTAGGAGATCCCGTCGATGTCGCCGAGCGACCGCGGCGACACGCCGTCCAGCCGGGCGCGCAGCAGGTCGCGAAAGGTGAACTCACCCTCGCCGTTGACCACGACGTCCACGTAGGGATGCATGGCGAACACCCGGGAGGCCTGCTGCGAGACGTGGTTGCCGCCGAAGATCGCCCAGCCGTCCGGGTTGAGCTGCTTGAACGTCTCGGCCAGCGCGGCGAACTCCTGGTAGTTCCAGCCGAGCACGGAGAACGCCAGCACGTCGGGCGCGCCGTCGCGGCCGTCGCGGAACAGCTGGTTCGCCATCCCGAACAACGTGATGCCGCCGTCGAAGTTGTGGATCTGGACGTCCGTTTCGGCCGCGATGCGCTCGTCCGCGAGCGCGGTCGCCTTCAGATAGCCGGCGGCCAGCGGCATCGACTCGAGCGACATCGCCCAGATGCCCTGCTGCACCAGCCAGGTCTTCAGTGGCCGAGCTACCATCGTGGATTCCCCTTGCGCCGGATCTGTCGGATGGACCGGGTCGGCCGTTCACCAGGTGACGATCACCTCGGCGGGCCCCCGGTCCAGTGGCCCGGCCGTCCACGGGATCTCGGCGGCCGGGAGGGTCAACGCGAGGCCGGGGACCTGGCCGGCCAGGGCGCGGAGCCCGGCCGCCAGCGTCATCCGGGCGACGCTGGCGCCGAGGCACCGGTGCGGGCCGTGACCGAACCTCAGGTGGGTTCCCGGCGTTCTGGCCGGGTCGAACCGGTCGGGATCCGGGAACGCCCGCGGGTCCCGGTTGGCCCCCTCCAGGCGGACGATCACCATGTCCCCCGCCGCGATGGTGTGACCGGCGAGCTCGACGTCCGCGCGGGCCCAGCGCGGGAAGGCCTCACCGCTGATCCCGGCCTGGTGCCGCAGTATCTCCTCGACGGCCCGGTCGATCAGCTGCTCGTCGTCGAGCCGGCCCAGTCCGCCCCCGAGCTCCAGGAGCTTGACGACACCGATGGCCAACGAGTTCACCGTGGTCACCTGGCCGCCCGCGAGCACGGCGGCGGCCGCCTGCACCAGCTCGCGGTCGTTGAACCTGCCGTCGTCCGCGTCGTGCACCGTGATCAGGGCGCTGAGCAGGTCGTCCCCCGGCACCGCCCGTTTGGCCTCGACCAGCTCGGTGAGGAACTGGAACAGCTCGCCCAGCCCCTGCATCACGTCTTCGGCGTTTTCGGCGTCATCGATGACGACCACCGACATCAGGTCGGCCCACCGGTAGAACCGCTCCCGGTCGTCCACCGGCACCCCGAGCAGCGTCGTGATCACCGCCAGGGTCAGCGGCCGGCACAGCATCGAGACCAGGTCGGCGGGCGGCCCGGCCCGGCGCATCGCGGCGACGAGCTCGCCGGCCAGCTCGTCGACGGCCGGGCGCAGGTTCGCGATCTCCCGCTGTCCGAGGCCACGTCCGATGATCCGGCGCAACCGCGCGTGGTGCTCACCGTCGCACATCAGCGACTCGGTGTTCACCACTTCGTCCTCACGGGTGATCGCGAAGCGGCGGTCGGACAGCACCCGCTGTGCCTCCGCCGCGCCGATCACGACCCACGCCGGTGTGCCCGCCGCGGTGGTGGTGCGGAAGACCGGCGACCCGCGACGCAGGTCGGCGTACGCCGGTGGTGGTGCCAGCTCGGAAACTCGTTCGAACGGCAGCGTGAACGACTGGACATCCATGGTTTCCTCGTCACCCCCGGCCGGACACGCCGTCGAGAAATCGGCGCACCGTCTCGTTGAACCGGTCCGGTTCCTCCATGTTGACCATGTGCCCGGTCCCGGGGAACACTTCCAGCTTCGCGTTGGGCACGGTGGACACGACCCGCTCGATCATCTGCAGGACGTCGGCGCAGTCGAGCTCGCCGGCGATGCCGAGCAGCGGAGTGTCCACATCGGACAACCGGTTCCAGGTGTCTTCGGCTTTGCCAGGCAGCACCGGGTCCGGCCTTGCGTGCTGGGTGGCGGTGTGGACCGCCATCTCGCGGCACCGCTCCCGGACGGCCGGATCGACCTGATCCGGCTCCCGGGCCGGGCCGTCCACCCAGAGGCGCAGGAACATCTCGATGTACCCCTCGGTGTCCTGGCGGAACGCGTGGTCCATCTGGCGTTTCAACAGGTCGACCACGAACGGGCTCTGCCAGTACTGCTCCGACGTGCCGCAGCCGCTGATCACCACCCCGTCGACCCGGTCCGGGTGGTCCAGGGCGGTGTCGAGCGCGCTCGTGCCGCCCATCGCCTGCCCCACCAGGAGGGCCGACGGCAGTTCGAGGTGGTCGAGCAGCGCGGTGACGTCGTCGCCGCGCCGGTACGGGGTCATCGGGGTGGACGACTCGCCGTGGCCGCGCGCGTCGAGGGAGAGCACCCGGTACCCGTCGAACGCGTTCAGCTGGCCTTCCCAGACCCGCCGGTCGAGGGTCCCGTCGTGCAGGAACAGGACCGGCGGGCCGGCACCGACGTCGTCGTAGGCGAGGTACCCGCCGGGGTACGCGGCGCGGTTCACGCCGCCCCTCCCGGTGTGCCCAGCAACCCGAGCAGGGCCGTGCGCACCTCGGGCCTGCTGGCCACGACCATGGTGAACAGGGACTCCCTGGCCAGCCGCTGCGCGTCGTGCGTGAGCAGGAGGGCCCGCCCGCCCTCGGCGGCCACGAAGGTGGTGCACGCCCGGACCGCCATCGCGGAGCAGGCGGCCCGCAGCGCGGGCATGGCGGGCGGATCGGCCAGCGCCGCGTCGAACCTGGTGCGCAGGTGCGCGGCCTCGGTCCGGAACTGCCCGGCCAGGTCCGCCCGGCCGGCCGCGTCCAGTCCCGCCGCCGCGCGGTGGACCAGTCCCAGTGCGAGCGAGCTGTCGACCCGGAGCCCGATCGCCAGGCCGCCCAGGTACTCCTCGCGGTTGACCCGGGTGGTCACCATTTCGTCGGCCAGCCGAAGGTCCTCGAACACGAGCCGCACGGTGTTGCTCGCCTGTGCGGCAACGAGGTTGAGCGGGTGGACCTCCGTGATGCCGTCACCCGGGCGCGCGTCGATGAGCCCGCTGACGACGTCGCCGCTCTCCTCGTGGAACGCCGAGACGTGCAGCACGTCGACGATGCCCCAGCCGCTGACGAACGCCACGTCGCCGGAGATCCGCCAGCCGTCGCCGTCCCGGGTCGCCCGCACCCTGGGCGGCACGGGGATGACGCCGGAGAACGCGCCGCCGCCGCGCACCTGCCCGCGCACCGCGCGGTCCAGGTACTTCTCGCGCAGGGCCGCGTTCTGGGTCATCGCCAGGCCCATCACCACACCGTGGTGCTGGAGCCAGGTGAACGCGGTGGTGAGGCAGGCGCTCGCCAGCGTCTCCACGGCCTGGAGGAAGACCGGGAAGTCGACGCCGGCGCCGCCGAACTCGGCCGGTGCGATGAGGCCGTAGAAGCCGTCCTCGGCGAGCCGCGCGAAGTGGCTGTCCGGGATCTTCCCGGTGCGGTCGACCTCGCTCGCGGCGGGCGAGAGCACCTCGTCGGCGATCCTGAGTGCTTTCTGGAGCATGTCGGTCATGCGGAACGGCTCCCTTTCGTCGTGACCGCCAACCTCGGTCACCGCGATCGCAGCGGCGTCAGCTCGAGCAGGTGCAGGTGCCATTCGGCGTCCGGGTCGTCCGCGCCCGCCACCAGGTCACCGGGAAACGCGTCGGCGAGGGCCTCGGGGATCTCGGTCAGCTCGATCCTCTTGAGCACGCGCAGCTCGTACCCGATGTCGTCGGCCAGGTCCCGCACCAGCGTGGGATTCCCCAGCGCCTCGCCGAACCAGAGGTAGACCCGGCCGTCGGGGGTGAGCAGGTCGAGCGCGTCGTGGAAGAAGCGCCGCAGCTTCGCGTACGCCGGGTCGAACATCGTCTCGTGCCAGATCGACGAGTCGACGACGTCCTCGGGTGCGTTGAGGAACGGCGGGTTCCAGTAGATCCCGTCGAACCGCTCGCCCGGCGCCACCGCCGAGTACAGGTCGCTCACCCGCGCGGTCACCCGGTCGGCCACCCCGTGGCGTCCGGCGTTCAGCTCCGTGTTGCGCACCGCGGCGGGGTTGATGTCGAGGCCGACCACCCGCTCCACGCCGGAGAGCGCCGCGAGCACCGACATGATGCCGGTACCGCACCCCATCTCCAGGAACGACGACATCTCCATGAACGGGATGAGGTCGGCGAACAGCTCGCCACCGGGAGAATAAGCCGGTGGCCACACGTCGTCCAGCAGATCCCAGTCACGACCGAGCAACTCGAACACGGCCGGTCTGGTCTCGTCCGAATGATATCTGTCGATGATGTTCTGGCCGATGAGCAGCTCGAAATCTCGCGCTTCCATGCCACTCCGTTCCGCACGTCGACACTTTTCACACCGCGCCGGAAATAATTTGACGGGCGGGAGGACCATCCGCATTTCGTGAATGCATTCAAACAGCGCTCATACGGCAGCGCAACATCGTCCGCCGAACGCCTGGCCGTGGTGACCGGCACCGGACTCAGCCGGCCCGTGGCGGCGACCACTCGACCATCGCGTCCATCGATCGGCGGGAGACCGCCTCGGGCAGGAACCCGCCGAGCCAGGTGCCCCCGTCACGGGCCGCCACCGCCACCGGCGAGGACGACTCGGCGAACCGGCCCATCCAGCGCGACAGCACGCTCAACCGCGACGTGCGCGACCGGCGGCTGCCGTCGTAGACGGCGAGACCCGAGCGCAGTCCCGGCCAGGAACGCGCGTCCGCCACCGCGTGCGCGAGCTCGACGGCGTCCTCCAGCGCCAGGTTGGCGGACCCGACGTTCGGCGTCATCGCGTGTGCCGCGTCCCCCACCAGAACCACCCGTCCGTCGAAGAAGCTGTCCACGGGACGGACGAGCTCCTCGATCTTGTCGAAGTACAGCTCCTCCGCGGACATCCGCCGCATCAGCTGGGGAACCGGGTCGTGCCACCGGCCGAACAGCGGTTCCGGCCCTCCTCCGGTCCCGGTCCGCCGCCGCGGCCCGGTCAGCTTGGCCAGTGCGGAGAAGTGCACCCGGTCGCCGGGCAGCGGCAGAACGGACAGGCGCAGCCCGGCGCCCCAGGTCTCGGCCGCGGACAGCGCCAGCCCGGCGGCCGGCACCACGCACCGCCAGCTCACCGAGCCGGTGTCGCGCAGCCCCGGGTGCCCGGGGTGCATCGCGGTGCGGAAGGCGGACCGGATGCCGTCGGCGGCGACGACCACGTCCGACTCCAGCACCTCGCCGCCCAGCCGGACCAGTGCCGATGACCGGCCGTCCTGGGCGGCGACCGGCAGGGCGGCCTCGTCGTAGTGGACCGTCCCGGCCGGGAGGGCGGCGTTCAGCAGGTCGACGAGGTCGAGCCGCAGCAACGCGCGGATCGGCTCGCCGTACCGCTCCTCGACGAACCGCAGTCCGCTCCTGGCGATCCACCGCCCGCTCGGTGCCCGCACCCCGCCTTCGCGCTGGACCACCGAGCGGGCGCGCACCGCGTCACCGACGCCGATCGCGTCCAGTGCCCGCATGCCGTTCGGGGTGAGGCCGATGCCGCCGCCGGTCGTGCGCAGCCCGGGGCTGCGTTCGAACACCCGCACCGACCAGCCCGCGCCCGCCAGCGCGACGGCCGTCGCCAGACCCGCGATCCCGCCGCCCACGATGTGTGCGGTGCGTGTCATGAGACCCTCCGTTCATTCGCGCGGAATTCCCCGACAATATCCACCATTGCTATCGTCCGGAATCATGCACGGGACCTCCCGAATCAAGGCCACATTCCTGACCCACCTCGAGGCGTGCCGTCCGGACACCGTGTTCTACGCGGGACTGGTCGGCTTGAGCGGCGCGATTCTCACCAGGCCGGACGCCGATTCCGGACGGCTCTTCCTGGCCTGGCTCGTGCCCACGCTCGCCTGGATCGCCTCCCTTTACGGCGGCGACTATTTCGACCGGGAATTGGACGCGCTGGCGAAACCGCACCGGCCGGTCCCCTCCGGGCGGATGAAGGCCGGCACGGCGCGGAACCTGATGGTGCTCCTCATCGGCGCCGGCACGGTGCTCGCCGTCCTGCTCAACCCGCTGACCGTGCTGCTCGCGATCCCCGCGGCGGTGTTCGGCATCGCCTACGCCGGCTGGCTCAAGGGAAAGGGGCTCTGGGGAAACGTCGCCCGGGGCCTGCCGACCGCGATGACCGTCCTCTTCGGCTCGATGGCCGTGCAGACGCTGCCCACCCTCGAGCTGGTGCCCCTGGCCGCGATGTTCTGGGTCCACGACTCCGGCTCGAACCTCCTGGGCGCGCTGTGCGACCGGGACAGCGACCGCCGGGGCGGGTACCTCACCTACCCGGTCGTGCGCGGCGACGACGCCACCGTCCGCGGGCTGCTCGGTTTCTACGCCGGCTGGCTTCTCCTCGCGGCAACGTGGCCGCTGTACGCCGGGCCCGTCGACCGCCTGATCTACTACACCGCGCTGCTCGTGATCGGCACCCTCGGCGGGGTGGCGGTGCTCGACGTCGCGCGCGCACCGCGCCCCATCGCCCGGGAGGTGGGCCTGCGCGCCCACGAGCTGGTGGTCGTGGAACGGATCGTCCTGGGGTGCTTCCTCGTCGCCGCGGCCGGGCGGGTGGAGCTCGCCCTGGCCGTCGGCGCTCCCTCGGTGACCCTCACCATCCTGGCCCGCCGCCTGATGCGCCGCCGGTACGAGCCGTCCACCCAGCGGTGAACGGCACCTAGACGTTCTTCAACGCGTTGCGCGGGTGGCCGCCCTTGTAGAGGCCGAGGACCAGCTCGTGCGAGTAGCCGAGCAGCTCCTGCAGCTCGGGCTGCAGCTCCGCCGCCTTCGCGGGCGGGACGCTGAGGGTGCCGTTCTCCACCTGACGCAGCCACGCGACCTGGAAGCCCATCGAGAAGATCTGCCGGACGTCGGACTCGGTGGTGTTCGCGCCGCCGGCGTGGAACAGGTCCGCGCGGAACAGCAGCGCGTCACCCTTGCTCATCTCGGCCTGCACCGCCTCGCTCCAGTCCGGCGCCGGCGCGGTCGGCGGCCCGCCGTGGCTGTCGAGCACCACCCACGTCGCGCCGTTGGCGGCCGTGAAGTCGTCCATCGCCGCCATCACCGTGAGCGCGACGGGGTTCTCCCCCGCTGGGACGTGCCGCCACGAGAAGGTGTCGCAGTGCAGCTCCTGGCGGAACGCACCCGGCTCCCGGGCCATGTACTCGGCGATGGTGAGCAGGATCGTGTCCGACAACGGGCTCAGTACCCGGCGCGCGCAGCCCACGAGGTCCTTCTGCAGCACCATGTCCGGCGCGGCGGGAATGACCCCCACCAGTCCGTGCAGGGTCGAGGTGGTGTCTCCCTGGAAGCCGCCGAGCACCGAGTTCGCCGCGTACTCCGCCTCCTCCGGGTTCTCCGCCAGGTGGGCACGGACCTGGGACAGGAACGTGTCGCACTGCTCGGTCGAATAAGCCGCGGACAGGATCGCGGCGCCGCGGTCGCGGACCGCGGCGTCCAGCGCCGCCTCGTCGTACGGCCTGGTGAAACGGGGAACGGTCTTTTCCATGCTCAGGCACCTTTCGGCTCGATCTGTTCTCTTGTCCGCTGGTCACCAGTCGACGGGCAGCCGCTCGATGCTCACGTCCATGGCGTCCGCCCGCCAGACCACCTCGTGCGGCGGGCCGGCCGGCCGCAGGCCCGGTATCCGGTCCAGCAGGGTGCCGAGGCCGACGGCCAGCTCCATCCGGGCGAGTGCGGCGCCGAGGCAGTGGTGGATCCCGTGTCCGAAGGCCAGGTGCGGGCTGCGCGTGGCCGACGCGATCCCGTCGGGGTCCGCGAACTCCGCGGGATCCCGGTTGGCTCCGGCCCGGGACGCGATCACCGTTTCGCCCGTCTTGATCCGCACGCCGCAGATGTCCACATCGGACTGGGCGATCCGCTGGATCCCCACCTCTTCGTCCTGCAGGCGGAGCAGTTCCTCCACCACCGCTTCGATCTCCAGCTCACCGGCACGCAGGCCGCGCAGCACCGGCGGGTTTTCGAACAGCCGCAGCAGACCGTGCGAGATCGCGGCGGCGGTCGTGATGTAGCCGGCCATCAGCAGGCCCATCGCCATCGACGCGAGCTCCAGCCGCTCCAGCCCGTCCGGCTCGCCGGACCGGCGCGCCAGGTCGCTGAGCAGGTCGTCGCCGTCGGGTTTCGACGCCACGAGCCGGACGACGAACTGCTGAAGGTCGGTGAACGCCGTGGCGACGTCGCCGCCCGAAGCCACGCCCGCGCCCAGCACGATGTCCGCCCAGCCGCGGAAGCGGTCCCGGTCGACGGCGGGAACGCCCAGCAGTTCCGAGATGATCGCGATCGGCAGCGGGTAGGCGAACACCTCCTGGAGGTCGGCGACCGGCCCGTTGGCGAGCATCGCGTCGACCAGGCCGGCGGAGATCGCCTGCGCGCGTTCCCGCAGGTTGGCGATCCGGCGCGAGGTGAACGCCCTGGCCACGCTGCGGCGCAGCCTGGTGTGGTCCGGCGGGTCCTTCAGGAACATGAACCCGGCCGCGAGGTTGTTCTCGTCCACGGCGGGCATGACGCCCGGGTACTGGGTGCCGAACGCCGGGTGCCCCAGCACCGTCCGCACGTCCTGGTACCGGGTCACGAGCCACGCCTCGCCACCCCCGGCCGTGGTCACCTTGTGGATCGGGGCCGCGGCGCGCAGCCGCGCCAGCTCGGGCGAGGGCTCGATGACCGAGTCACGCGCGAACGGGTAGCCGGTCAGCGGCGTCGTCAGTTGGTCCTGCGACACGACGTTTCCCTTCCTGTGGTCGGGCTCTTCAGGGACAGGCGGCTTCGACGGCGTCGGCGAACTCCCCGCCGCCACGGCCGCCCCGCAGCTTCCGCCGGAACTCCGCGAGCCGTTCCGCCATCGCCGTGTCGTGGGCGACCTGCTTGATCAGGTCGGCCACCTCGGCCGCGGTGAACGGCTCACGCAGCCGCACGCCGAGCTCGAGGGCCTCGACCCGGTCCGCGACGGCGTGCTGCTCGCCGATCTGCGGCGCGACGAGCACCGGGACGCCCTGCGCGAGCGCCTCGATCGTGCTCGTCAGGCCGCCGTGGGAGATCGCGACCGACGCGTGGCGCAGGCTGTCGATCATCGGCAGGCTGCGGCGCAGCAGCACCCGGTCCGAGACCGGCCCGACGTCCGCCGGCGTGACCTTGTCCCCCAGTGCCGCCGCGGCGTGCCAGCCGAGCCGCTCGACACCCTCGAGGCAGGTCCGGAAGAAGCCGATCTTCTCGTTGAAGACCGTGCCGAGCGAAACCACCGCAAGCGGCTGGGAAGCACGCAGCCAGCCGAGCTCCGCCGACTCCTCGGCCGGGCGGATGCACGGGGTGATGAACGTGAACCGGGAGTCGAACGTCTCCCCGCGTGGCTGCATCTCGCGCGGAAACAGCGCGATGTTGCGGTCGGCCTCGTTGTCGAAGAACTGCTCCGGCCGCACCTCCGGCACCCCTGTCTCGGCCAGGAACTCCGTCACCGCACCGAAGAACTCCGCCATCGACTCCTCGGTGTCCGGACGGGACTCGTAGTCCTGGTGCAGCGAGAACTCGGAGTTCGACGCGAACACCGGCCAGGTGCGGACCAGCGGGATGCCGAAGGCCTGGCCGAGCAGCCAGCCCGACGTGGCCAGCACGTCGGAGACGATGACGTCGGGCCGCTCCTCGCGCACCAGCTTTTCGAGCACCGCGTAGGACGTCCTCGTCTCCTCGAGCATGAGCGACAGCACGTTCCCCATGTCGGCGAGCTCGGCCCGCGCGGAGTCCATCGGGGACTCGTACGGCACGACGTCCACGGACCGGCCGACCTCCTGGGCGAACCCGGTCGCCGCCACGCAGCGCACCCGGTGCCCGCGCGCGGCCAGCTCGGTGAGCCCCGCCATCACGGGGTAGATGTGCCCCCAGGCCGGAATCGACGCGAACAGCACGTACTTCCCCATCACACCCGCCCGTTCCTCGTGGCCACGCCGACCGTCATCCGTTCCGGGAACCGGTCGCCGAGCATGTTCACCTTCCACGGCACGGCCTTCCAGTCCTCCAGCATGCGGAAATCCCGGTCGCACTCGACCAGTGCGTCGAGGGCGACCTGCAGTTCCAGCCGCGCCAGGTTCGCGCCGACGCAGCGGTGGATCCCGAACCCGAACGCGAGGTGGCGGGCCGGTCCCGGCCGCCGCGGGTCGAACGTGTCGGGACGCTCGAACAGCTCGTCGTCCCGGTTGGCCGCCACCAGCGGCGCGACCACCGTGTCGCCCTTGCGGATCGTGCGGTCGCCGAGCCGGACGTCGGTCGTGGCGAACCGCGGCATCGACTCGCCGTTGTCCCCGGACTGGATCCGCAGGACCTCCTCGACGAAACCCTTGCGCAGCCCCGGATCGCCGGGCGGCTCGGCGCGCAGCTCGCCGAGCCACCCGAACTCCAGCAGGTAGCGCACGGCGACGGCGATCGCGTTGGCCGTGCTGACGTACCCGGCCACGGGCAGGCCGAGCACCATCGTGGCCAGCTCGACGTCGTCGACCGCACCGTCGTCCTCCTGCGCCCGGATCATGTGCGCGAGCAGGTCGCCGCCGTCCCGGCCGCCCGTGCGGCGGCGCTGCGCGATCAGGTCGCGCACGTAGTCGTTCAGCTGTTTCCAGCCCTCGAGCGCCACCACGCCCTGTGCCTCGGACAGCGGCACGAGCAGCTGGTCGGACAGCCGCTGGAACATCCCGCGGTCCGGCTCCGGCACCCCGACGACCTCGGCGATGACGTTCATCGTCAGCGGTTTCGCGAAGTCCGCCATGACGTCCGCCTGCCCGCTCGGGGCGCCCATGGCCTCGAGCAGGGCGTCGGCCTTGCGCCGGATCGCGTCGCGGTACCGTCCGACGTACCCGACCGCGAACGGGCCGGCGACCAGGCCGCGCAGCCGGGTGTGCTCCGGCGGGTCCTGGAAGATCGACTCGTTCGCCTCGGCCGTGCCGCTGCCCCGGCCGGGGTCGATCGGCGACACGCTGAACTCCTGGCCGCCCAGCACCCTGCGGATGTCGCCGTAGCGGCTGACCAGCCAGACGCCGGCGCCGTCCGCGGTCGTGGCCCGCGAGACCGGGCAGGTCGCGCGCAGCTCACGCCAGTCCAGCCCGTCGATGTCCGTCGGCCGGAACCGCTCCACCGGCGGCGGCTCCCGTGAGGTGACCGCGGCACCGGGACCTTCTGGTGATGTCACGGCTTCTTCCCTCCCTCTTCGGTCAGCATCAGCCGTGCCGGGCCACGCATGAGCGTGCCGGCCTTCCAGGTGATCCCGGACTCGTCCGGGACGAGCCGCAGCCCGGGCGCGGCGGCGGTCAGGACCTCCAGTGCCACCCGCAGTTCCAGCCGCGCGAGCGGGGCGCCGAGGCAGAAGTGCGCACCGAGCCCGAAGCCGAGGTGGGGGTTGGGGGCGCGGGCGAGGTCCAGCCGGTCCGGATCGGCGAAGACGCGGGGGTCGCGGTTGGCGATCACGGACGCGGCGACCACGGGCGACCCGGCCTCGACGAGGACGCCGCTCAATTCGACGTCCTCAAGGGCGTACCGCGGCGTCGTGCCGTTCGCCTCCAGCGGCACGTACCGCATCAGCTCCTCGACCGCCGTCGGGACGAGGGACGGATCGGCCACCAGGGCGCGGAACCGCGAGAGGTCGTCCAGCAGCACGTACACGAAGTTCGGCAGCTGGGTGGACGTGGTCTCGTAGCCCGCGACGAGGATGGTCATCACGACGATCACCAGCTCGTCGTCGGTCACCGTGCCGGACTCCCCCTGGACTGCCAGCATGGCCGAGATCAGGTCGTCCTGCGGCCGTTCGCGCCGCTTCGCCAGCAGTCCCGCGACGTAGTCCCACATCTGCCCGGTCGCGGCCCAGCGCTCGTCCTCGGAGATGGACGTGGTCGCGAGGCCGGCCTCGGCCCAGTGCCGGAACTGCTCGCGTTCCTCGTAGGGCACGCCCAGCAGGTCGCAGATCACCTTCAGCGTGAACGGCAGCGCGAAGTCCTCGACCCCGTCGAACGCCTCCTCCGCGAGCGCGTCCTTGACCAGCTCCGTGGCGATCGCGGTGGCGCGTTCGCGCAGCCGGGCCACGGTCCGGGCGGTGAACGCGTGCCGGCACACCGAACGGACCCTCGTGTGCTCCGGCGGGTCCATCGCGACGATCCCACCGCTGAAGTTCTCCTCGGTGACGCGGGGGACGTCCCGCTCGAGCGAGGCGGCGCGGGAGAACCGCGGATCCGTGAGGACCGTGCGGACGTCGGTGTACCGGGTGACCAGCCACGCCTCTTCGCCGTAGGGGAACCGGACCCGGCTCACCGGTTCCTGCTGCTGCAACCGGGAGTACTCCGGTTCCAGGTCCAGACGGGGCGTCCGCGGGAACGGAAACGACCGGACCGGCATGTCCCACCTCACCTTCGCTCCGGTGACGGGGCCGTCAGCCGGTTGTGCACCACGACCACCTCCGCGCCGCGCCGGGGAACCAGCATCGGTCCCTTCGGGACCACCCGTTCCGGCGCCGGCCGGCGCACACCCAGCCGGACGTGGCGCAGGATCGTGCTGATGACGGTGCGCATCTCGACGATCGCCAGCGACGCGCCGAGGCACCGGTGGTTCCCGCCGCCGAACGGCAGGAAGTGCGCGCTCGGTGGTTCGGTGGGGTGGAACCGCTCGATCGAGTAGGTCTCGGGGTCCTCGTGCAGGTCCTCGGACAGGTGCAGCAGGCCCAGCGAGACCGCGAACATGGTCCCCGCCGGGAAGACGTAGCCGTCCGACTCCCACGGGCCGACGGCGATCCGGCCGATGTCCAGCGTCGTCGGCCGGACGCGGATCGACTCGTGGATCGCGGCGTCGAGCACCTTCCAGTCCTCGTCCCGGACGGCGTCCCGCACCTGCGCGAGGGCGCCCGGCGTGCGGAGCACCCGCTCGAAGAACCAGGCCAGCTGCGTGGCCGCCGTCTCCTGCCCGACCGCCAGCAGCGTGACCAGGTGGTCGCGCACCTCCCGGTCGGTGGCCGGGACCCGGTCCTGCCCGGCCAGCAGGTGTGACAGCACGTCGGGACCGCGGCCGCCCGGGTTGGCGGCCAGAGCGGCCCGGCGTTCCCGGATCTCCGCGAAGATGATTTCGTCGACCTCGCGCAGGATCCGCTGGAAGGCCACCCACGGACCGAACCCGCCGAACGAGCGGCGCATCGCCGGCAGCAGGATGATCAGCGGGTTGAGGTCCAGCAGCCGCGGCACCAGCACCCGCAGCCGGTCCAGCCGGGCGGAGTCGGTGATCCCGAACACCGCCCGGATCATCACCTCGATGGTCACCCGCTGGAAGCAGTCGAGCAGCCGGACCGTCGAGCCTTCCGGCCAGCGCCGGACCTCCTGCTCCACGATGGACACCATCACCTCGACGTAGGCCGCGACGTTTTCGCCGTGGAGCGGCCGCATCAGCGCCCGGCGCCGATCGGTGTGCGCCGCCCCGTCGGACATCAGCAACGAGTGCTCGCCGACCACGAACCGGATGGACTCGTTGGCGGCCGCCGCGTCGAAGTTGCCCGCGTCGTCCCGCAGGATGCGGCGGATGCCCTCCGGGGTACTGATGTAGACGACGGTGCCGAAGCCCAGGATCCGCGTGGTGAACAGCGGCCCGTACCGCCGCAGGCAGACCTTGCCGAACCGCGCGGGGGCCGCCGCCCACAGCACGGTCTGGAGCAGCGCCGGCAGCCGCGGACCGGGCGGCAAACCCGGTCCACCCGGCCGCACCGCCGACCGGAACCACCGCGCCGGTACGGCGGTCACCGGTCCTCCCCGCGGCCGGTCATCAGCTTCAGCCACCGGCCGAGGGCGCGCAGCGCGAAAGTGTGGGCGATCAGGTCGTCGGTGTAGCACAGGTCGTCGAAGTACAACCCGACGTTGCTCGGGCGCCACGTGCCCCGGTCGTCCTGACGGTCCACCAGCCATTCCACGGCTCGCAGGATGGCCCCGGCGCGGGGGTCCTCACCACCCTTGAGCAACGCGAACAGCGCCCACGCCGTCTCCTCCGCCGTGCTGCCCTCCGGTGGCAGTTCGTGCCGCAGCGGCCAGCCGCCGTCCGCCGCCTGGTTGGCCAGCAGCCACTTCCTGGCCGCCCCGGCCTCCGGCGTGCCGCCTCGCCCGCAGTCCGTCAGCACCTCGAGCAGGCGGGACGTGCCGTGGGTGTTGTCCCGGAACCACACCGACGCGATGGCGCCGTCGGCTTCCTGGTGCTCGGCCAGGTAGCCCAGTCCCCTGGCGATCGCCCCCGCCGAGCTCGGGACACCGAACCGCCGCAGCGCCATGATGACGTGGGCGGTCACGCCGGGGCACGGCCGGTCGTTCATGATGGTGGTGTTCCGGACCCATTCCGACCACGAACCGTCCCGGTTCTGCATGGTCAGCAGCCAGTGGATGCCGAGCTGGACGGCCGGGTGGGAGCGCGGCACGCCGAGGTCGGCGAGCACGCCGAGCACCACGGCGGTGTCCTCGGACTCCGGCCAGCCGGAGGGGTTGGCCCACCCCCAGCCCCCGGCCGGGATGTCGAACTGGCTGAACGGCTTGTTCCACTGGTTGCGCAGCAACCACTCCCGGGTGCCCCGCAACAGCGGTTCGCCCGCAACCTCCTGGAACTCGCCCAGCGCCATGACCGAGTAGGCGGTGACGGAGATCTCCAGGTCCCGGTCGATGGCCCACGACCCGTCCGCACGCTGGGTTTCCAGCAGGTAGCGCAGGGAGGCGAGCTGCAGGTCCGTCCCGACCCCGGCCTCCCGCAGCCCGAGGTAGACGAACCCGGCGATCATGGGGCACTCCTCGATACCGCCGTTGGTGCCGGAGATCTCCCTCAGCCAGTCCAGGGCCCGCGGTTCGGCGATCCGGCCGAGAAGCCGCCGCGCCAGGCCGCGGTTGATCGTCCGGCTCTGCATGACGCCGAGCGCGAGGATGGCGGGCAGCGCGATCGACACCTTGTTGCGCCAGCGCCGCGGCACGAGGATCGCCTCCACGGGCATGTCGGGCTGCTGGTCGAAGTCCCGCAGCCCGGTGAGCGCCCAGATCGTCGGCAGTGCCGCCGGCCACGTCTTCGGCGCCTCGCCGGTGAGGCCGGGGATGACGTTCATCCCGTCGTTCTCGTCGATGAACGTCCGAGCCCGTTCGATGGCGTCGTGGGAGCTCTCGCGGTCCGTCTCGTGCAACGCGGCGAGCCCGAACGCGGTCATGCCCGGGCTGCTGGGCCATTCGGCGTCCGCCATGGCCCAGCCCCCGTCGTCGCGCTGGTTCGCCCGCAGCCACCGCACCGCGGACTCGACGCGCTCCCGGTGGGCCTGGGGATCGGCGCGGTTGAGGGAAAGCAGGCCGAGCGCGGTGGCGATCGTCGACGACGAGAGCCGGTCCACCCAGGACCCGTCCTCCCGCTGCCGGTCGTACAGGTGGGTGATCGCGCGTTCGGCGGCCTTCTCCGCCCGCGTCCGAAGCTGATCGAGGTTCACTGCCCCGCCTTCCCGTGTCGACAGAGTGCGCTGCTGCGAAAGGGGCTTCGTTTCACCCGGCGACGGCGACGATCCGATAGGTGTTGCCGCCTCGCCGGCGTCTGATCACCTGGTGCAGGAGCAGGTCCAGCACGAGGGCGAGACCGAGGAGCGGGCCGGCGAGGATCATCGCGGCCGCCCTGAGCAGCCGGCCGGCCGGTCCTCCCGGCCGGCGCAGCCACGGCCACGGTCTCGCCGGGGGCAGGAAGTAGTTCAGTGCGGTCAGCAGCGCGGCCAGGTTGTCGAAGGGCTTGTTCGCCGCGCCCAGCTCCACACACGACACGACGAAGCCGGTTTCCTCCAGCAGCTCGCACATGTTGTGCCAGGGCATCAGGTGCAGGTTCTGCGGTGCCATCCAGCAGTACCAGAACCGGCCGTGCAGCCGCGCGTACCGGCTCCGCGGGTTGACCAGCTCGATCAGCACGACCCCGCCGGGACGCAGCACCCGGCGCACGGCGCTCAGCTCCTGGCGAGGCGACGTCGTGCGTTCCAGGTAGTGGATCAGGCTGACGACGTCGAACCCGGCGAGGTGGTCCCCGGCGAACTCGATCAGCGGGGTGCTCTCCGCGGCGTCCACCCAGCCCCGGTCCCGCGCACGCAGGATCTCCTCGCTGGGATCCAGCGCGTGGAACGTGGTGCCCGGGAGCGAAACCCGGGCCTCGCGGCAGAAGTGACCGTGCCGCGCCCCGACGTCGAGCCAGTGCTCCGGCCGCGGCCGGCCGCCGAGCAGCCGCAGGCGCCTGCGGTACGCCGGCCGGCTGCGCTCGGCGATCGAGGCGTAGTGCTCGCGGCCCAGCCCGTCGTAGACGTCGCGGCAGTAGTACGCCAGCCCGGTGTCGGTCAGGCGGGGGTTCTGGAAGACGTGGCCGCACGAGGAACACTCGTCCATGTCGAACGTCCCGGGCTTGCACTGCCGGGTGTCCGCCACCCGGATCCGGAACCGGATCTCCCGGGCCCCGCACCACGGGCACGACTCCGTCCTCGGGTGGAAGAAGTTCCCGCGGTTGCGCTCGTGTTCGTACTCCGCCCGGCGGCGCCGGAATTCGGCGTCACCGGATGCCGGCCTCCGTCCGGTCGACACCATTTCCCAACCTTCCATCGGATGGACCACGGTTTGCTGGACTCGCGCCGGTACCGGTCACGAAGGTAGCCGTCCGCCTTCCGGCCGGGCAAATGTTCGCCCGCCGACGCCGCGATCACGCATGAACGAGCCGATGGTGCGCCGCAGACCGTCCGAAAAGGACACCCGGTTGCGGAAACCGAGGGCGGTCAGCTTGGGGGCCGCGCAGTGCTGCCGGCGCAGGACACTGGGCGAACCGGCGCCGCTGATCACCTCGTAGCCGTTGGCCGCGATGGCGTTCGCGCGCTCCCGGTCGGACGGTTCACAGGCGCGCGAGGCCTCGTCGATCAGCTCCTCGACCAGCTCCAGCGTCGTCCGGTGCGCGGCAGGCGCCATGTTGAACACCTCACCGCGCGCGGCTCTCTCGAACGCGAGCGTCTCCAGCGCCCGGACGACGTCGGAGACGTAGACGTAGTCCCGGCCGTGCCCCAGCGAGTCCTCGTAGATCACCGGGGGCAACGCCCCGGCCGGGGCGAACAGCCGGTCCAGCGTCCGTGGCACGATCCGGGAGCCGGTGTTCGGATCGCCGGGCCCGAAGACGTTGCACAGCCGGATGGTCGTCACCGGCAGGCCGAACTCGTAGCCGTACAGCCGCACCAGGTTGTCGGCGGACAGCTTGCCCACGTCGTAGGCCCCGCGGGCCTCCAGCGCCGAGGTCTCGACGTACGCCTCTCCGGACAGCTCTCCGTAGACCTTGTCCGTGGACGCCAGCACGAACCGCCGCAGGTCCGTGCAGCTCGTCCTGGCGGCCTCGAGCATGTTCATCGTGCCGCCGATGTTGACGGCCAGCGACCCGCGCGGGTCGCGGAAGGCCGAGTCGATCGTCGACGACGCGGCCAGGTGGAAGATGATGCCGGGGTTCACCGCGCTGACGACCTTGACGCAGTCGTCGAAGTCGGTCACGTCGATCTGCACGGAGTCGACCAGCTCGTCCGGCCACCGGACCCGGTCGACGACGGTGACCCGGAACCCTTGCATCGTCAGGCTTCCGGCCAGGTGCGAGCCGATGAAACCGCAGCCGCCGGTGATCATCACCACGGGGCGTGGCGCGACGTCGCCCATACCGTTACCCGGCCCCCTCGGTCGGCAGCGGGTCCGCGTCGAGGGTGGCGACGCGATCGCCGAGCTCGGCCCAGTACTTCGCGTTGTGCTGTGCCAGCGCGGCGATCGCGCTCAAGCAGTGCATCGGGACGTCCCCCAGCGGGGGCGGCGCCTGGCCGGCGACGTTGTGCTTGTCCAGCCAGCGAAGCAGGGCCCGGCCGGCCTCGTTGAACCTCAGCGACGGGTCCTGCCGCAGGGTCCGCATGATCGCGTCGGGCGGCAGGTCGAGCGTGGCGCGGGAACCGCCCTGACGCCGTGGCGCACCCGGGTCCCGTCCCGTTCCGCTCGCCTTCACCGGGTTCTCCCGGCGGGCGGGCACGGCGTCCGCGCCGCGGCTGAGCCGGTTGCGCACGTCCAGCACGGTGGACGGTGCGATACCCACGGCGCGCGCTATGTCCCGGAGTGACCGATTCGGGTTGGAGCGCATCAGTTCGCCGGCCAGCCTGCGCCCCTCGGAGCTGTCGAGCGGCCGGGTCCTGCCGTCCAAGCCGACCCGTTTGTTCGACTGCGTGTCGCTGACACTCGAACACTTGCGCAGCGCACCCACCGTGGTCGCGGCGAGCCCGGCGACCGAGGCGATCCACCGGTCCGATCGCGCCGGGTGGGTGACGATGATCCGCGCGGCCGCCGCCTTGCGGTCCTCGACCGACAGCGCCAGGCCGTTGGCCGTGTTCGCCTCGACCGCGAGCACGAAGGCGTCGTCCTCGTCACCGTCGAAGAACCGCACCTCGATGTGCCGGCGGGCGCGCAGCTCCGCGGCCCGCAGCCGGTGCGCACCGTCGATCACGCGCATGGTGGGCCGGTGCACGATGATCGGCGGCAGCTCCTCATCCATTGTGGCCAGTGTGTGGACGTGCTCCCTGCTCGTTCCCCCCGTGCGCGGAGACGTGCCCGGCCGGAGCAGGTCGATCGGAACGGTTTCCGGTGGTGTGCCCGCCGACTGGTGAACCCGCAGCAACGACGGTGCGTCACCGTCGCCACCCGCGGAGAGAGGCGATGCTTCGCCACGGTCCTGACGGTCCATTGAGCCACCCTTCGGTCCGTCGATGGTGATCATTCTCCGGCGCCCCGTGCACACGGAGCCGCACATTGCGTGCATACAGCCGAAGCCGTACGGTGGGGCCCACTGGGAGGTTCGGGGATGCAGTCGAATCATGGGCTGGAGTTCCAGCTGCTGGGGCCGGTCGCGGTCAACCTCCGGGGGCAGGCACTTCCCTTGGGCGGGCCGAAGCAGCGAGCCGTTCTGGTGGCACTCTTGTTGCGTGCCAACAACGTCGTGCCGACGAGCCAGCTCCTTCAGCTGGTCTGGTCGGACGTCCCGAACTCGGCCGAGTCCAATTTGCGCACGTACCTGACCAGGTTGCGGCGGCTCCTGCGAGTGCCGGGCGAGGAGCAGTCCCGGCTGCTGACCCAGCAGGGCGGCCACCTGGTGGTCGTCCACGACGGCGAGCTGGACGTGTCCGGTTTCGAAGAGCTGGCCAAGAAGGGCGAAAAGGCCGGCGACGATTCCGTTGCCCGCCAGTACTTCGAGCGCGCGCTGGGCGTGTGGCGGGGAAAAGCGCTGGACAACGTGCCCCTGGGCCCGCCGCTGGCCGCCGAGACGGCCCGGCTGGAGGCGCGGCGCGAGCACGTCCACGAGCAGTACCTGCAGGCCAGGCTGGCGCTGGGGGAACACGGCGAGCTGCTGCCCGAGCTACGCGCGCTGGTGTTGTGCCACCCGTTGCGGGAGCGGCTGACCTGCATGCTGATGGTGGCCTTGCACCGGTCCGGCCAGCGGGCCGAGGCCCTGAACGTGTTCCGCCAGGCCAGAACCCGTCTCGTCGAAGAGCTCGGTGTGGAGCCCGGCGCCGAGCTGCGTGAGCTGCACCAGAGCCTGCTCGCGGACGAGGATCCCGACACGGGCGGTCCCCGGCCGGCCAGCGGGCCTGCCACGAAGGCCGAGCCGAGCCGGTCCACGACCGCCGCCGATCCGGCACGGTCCGGCGGTGTGCCGGGCACGAACGGACATGGGCGACCGCACCGGTTCCGGCTGCCGCGGCCGGCCAGGAAGGCCGTGCTCGTCCGGCCCGCCGTGGCCCTCCCCCGGCGCGGCCTCGACCGGCCGGCCCAGGTGCCGGTCGACCTGACGACCTTCACCGGACGGACCGCGGAGCTGGCCCAGCTCGTCGGGCCGCAACCCGCTCCCGCGCCCCACCAGAGCCTGATCACCGCCGTCGACGGCATGGCCGGCGTGGGCAAGACCACGCTGGTGGTCCACGCCGCGCACCAGCTCATGACGAGTTACCCCGGCGGGCACCTCTACCTCGACCTGCACGGCTTCACCAGCGGGGTCGAGCCGCTGACCCCCCATGAGGCCCTCCACCGGATGCTGCGCGCCCTGGACGTCCCGGCCGGCGAGGTCCCGGCAGGCACCGAGGAGCGCGCCAGCCTGTACCGGTCACTCCTCGCCTCCCGCAGGATGCTCGTGGTCCTCGACAACGCGCACGACGAGGCCCAGGTCGGCCCGCTGCTGCCCGGGGCCGGCGACCACCGGACGCTGATCACCAGCCGGAAGCGGCTGACCGGGCTGCCGCAGGCGCAGTCGCTGTCGCTCGAAGTACCGCCACTCACCGAGGCGATCGCCCTGTTCATGCGGCTCAGCACGGCGAACCGGCTGCCGGGCGAACCGCCGGAGCTGATCGAGGAGATCGTCGAGCTGTGCGGCCGGCTGCCACTGGCCCTCCGGATCGCCGCGGCACGCCTGTCCCACCGTCCTTCGTGGAACCTCCGCTATCTGCGGGAACGCCTGGCCGACGAGAGGCTGCGGCTGGGGGAACTGAGCACGGGCGACTACGGTGTCGGCACCGCGTTCGCCCGTTCGATCACCGATCTCGGCCCGGAAGACCAGCGGATGCTCACCGTCCTGGGCCTGGTGCCGGGAAGCGACATCGAACTCCACGCCGCCGCGGCGCTGGCCGGGCTGAGTGTCCCGGCCGCGGATCGCCGCCT
This sequence comes from Amycolatopsis sp. NPDC049252, assembly GCF_043197175.1. Taxonomy (NCBI): domain Bacteria; kingdom Bacillati; phylum Actinomycetota; class Actinomycetes; order Pseudonocardiales; family Pseudonocardiaceae; genus Amycolatopsis; species Amycolatopsis sp. NPDC049252. The sequence goes on along the minus strand of NZ_JBICSQ010000050.1, from coordinate 36,837 downwards.
CGAGGAGCTCGTCGACGCGCACCTGCTCCGGCACACGGCTCCCGGCCGGTACGAGTTCCACAAGCTGGTGCACACGCTGGTGGCCGAACGCACACGCACCGCGGAGCCGTCCGAAGTGCGCGGTGCGTTGCGACGCGTTCTCGACTACTACCTGCACACCGCGGACGCGGCAGATCGGCTGATCCACTGGGAACGTCCCCGCAAGGAGCTCGGACCGCCGGATCCGCCGGTGACTCCGTTGCCCTTCGGCGATGCCGACGAGGCGCTCTCGTGGTTCGATCGCGCGGAGCCCACCCTGCTCCACCTGATCCGCACCGCCGAGGAGAACGACCTGCTGACCCACGCGTGGCAGATTTCCCTGCGGCTGGAGGGATATTTCGACACCAGGCAGCGCTGGGCGGACGGCATCGCCGCCTATGAGGTCGCCCTCAAAGCGGTACGCCGGCTCGGCAACCGCTTCGCCGAGTGCGAGCTGCTCCTGGGCGTCGCGTTCGGCTGGACACAACTCGGGCAGCACCGGAAGGCCATCGCCCACTACGCGTCGGCCCTGTCGCTCTGCCGGAAGATCGGCCACCACTGCGCCGAGGCGTTCTCGGCGATGGGCCTGGCCGAGGTCTACGGCCGTCAGCACCGGCTCGACGAGGCGATCCGTTACCACCAAAGCGCTCTGGACGTGTACCACCGCGTCGACGACATTCACGGGTTCCTGGTCGCCCTGGATTACCTGGGGAGCGCCTACCGCGAACACGGCGTGCACACCACGGCGATCGAGCGCTACCGGCAGGCGGCCGAGGACAGCGAGCGGGCCGGCAACGACCCGGACGTCCTGCGCTATCTGATCCACCTCGGGGAGACCCACCGGATACTCGGCCGGCACGACGAAGCCGTCGAAATAATCATGCGGGCGCTGGACCTTCGGACCACGGCCGGCGACCGCCGCGTCGTGTCCTACGCCCAAGCCGTGCTGGGCATGCCGAAGAGCACAACCGGCGGCGCGGAGCTGGTCGGACCGCACGGCGCACGGTGAACCCGCGCGGTCACGAGGCGACGTGCGCGCGGACGGTCGTGACCACCTCCCGCAGGCGGTCCGGCAGGGAGAAGTGGTCACCGGTGAACACCGTCAGCCGGAATGGGCCCGTCGTGTGGGCCTCCCAGTCCTTGGCCTCGGCGACCGTGACCGCGAGGTCGGCGTCGACGACCAGGGCGGTCACCGGACAGCGCAGCGGCTCGCCCGGGGTGTGCCGGTAGGTCTCCGCCGCGTGGTAACCGGCTCGCAGCGCGGGTAAAACCGTGCGCGCGAGGTCGTCGTCGAGAAGGACGTCGCCCAATTCCGACAGGCACCGCGCCTCGGCGAGCAGCTGGTCGTCGTCGAGCTGGTGCATCCGTTCGTCCCGGAACGTCGTGGGGCCGCGCCTGCCGGACACGATCAGCGCGGTCACCGCGACACCGGCGGCTTCCAGCCGGCGCGCGGTCTCGTAGGCGATCGTGGCCCCCAGGCCGTGACCGAAGAGGATCAGGCGCCCGCCGGTCCAGGGCTCCAACGCCGTCGCGATCCGGTCGGCGAACGCCGCCACCGTGTCCAGGCACGGTTCGCCGCTGCGGTCCTGCCGACCCGGGTACTGCAGGCACACCACGTCGACCTCGGGCCCCATGGCCCGGGAGAGCGGATAGAGGTAGCTCGCGGACCCGCCGGCGGGCGGGAAGCAGACCAGCCGGGCGGCCGGCTGCGCGGCGGGGTGGAACCGCCGCACCCACACCCCGGTCTCCCGGACGACCACCATCGCTGTCCCCTCGGCGAGGACGAGCCGGTCCGGCCCGCCGGCCGTCCTCGGCGGCGCCACCCGGGCACCGTCGATCGCCATCCCGCCCACCGCGGCGGTGGGCGGGATGGCGGGCAGGCGGTTGCTGTCCTGGAATCCAGGACAGCGGAACGCCGCGCGGGGGGCAACGCTTTTCCCGTCGGCGCCAGCCTGGGGACGACCTTTTCCCGGAGAGGAAATCGACTCGTCAGTAGCCTGTCGGCCGGCCGGCGAAGAGAGCGATCCCGAGGCTCGTCGCCTGGTGCACAACGGACTTGCCGCGGCGTGCGCTGCTGACGAGCCCCGAGGTGGAAAGCACGCCGGCCTGCTTGCTGGCCGCGCCGAGGGAGACGCCCAGCCGTTCGGCCAGTTCCGTCGTGGTGAGCGGAACGAGCAGCAGCCGCAAGCACTCGGCGCGCGTGCGACCGAGCAGCGGGACCAGGTGCGAGGGGAGCTTCAGCCCGTCCGCCCGGACGGCACGATCGCCGGGCGCCTGGTACACCAGCACGGGCGGGAGACCCGGGTCGATCCAGGTCACCGGGCTGCCCCAGCAGAAGTGTGACGGCAGGAGCACCAGCCCCCGGCCGGCGAGATGGACGGTCTTCTCGAGCGGGTAGCTGGTGCGCAGCACACGACCGTCCCAGCTCAGCACGCCCGGCAGGCTGCCGAGCACCCCGCCGACCCCCTGTTCCGCCAGGTTTCGCGTCTGCCGCGACCATTCGTGCGTGACCAGCTCCGTGACCTGCGGCCAGTAGGGACTGATCAGCGCCTCGTACATCGTGTGTATCGCGTTGGCGGTGGCGTGGACGTGCCGGCGCTCCCCGCGTGCCAGCCCCTGCACCCACGACGACGGTGTCCGGTCGGCGAACGTCACGGCGAGGTCGCCCGACAGCCGGTCCGGCGGCGTGGCCAGGAAGGTGTCACATCCCTCGGCTATGCTCGACACGCGCTGGAACGGGGTGAGGAAGTCGGGAAATCCCCCGGTCGCGCGGACCATGGTCTGCAGCAGCCGCAGCGATTCCACGCTCCGCCCGCTGACCCTGCCTGCGATTTCCTGCCGCCAACCGGCAAAGGGTGCAGGCAATTCGTCCGTTTGCGCCTTTTGCAGACCGAGTACCAGTTCCCACATCGGATCGGCCTGGCCGGCTAACCGAACGCGCTGCACATCTTCGCGCTCGAATACCACTTTCAACATGTGAGTCCCCAGGAATTATGTTCCCCCCACGCGCCGAAGCGTACCGATCTTCCACCCGGCAGGCAAACCGGTACGCGCGACGCCCTCCCGCGCACGGACCCGAGGAGAAACCCGCAGGTCACGGCCACGCTGTGACAACTCGCCAGATATTGTCCACCCCGGAATCGGCGGTCGCCCGGATTACAATATGTCAGCTTCTCGGCAATCGACCGGACCGGCGTGGTACGCCCGACTCACAGGCAAACAGATGCGGCGAAGCTTCCCCACGTCAAAGGATTTCGAACAATGACAGGACCCGGCGCGGAGTGTCCGGCCGGGTGACTACCCCTCACGGCGCACCCGGCGGCCGCCGCTGGACCGAACGCGGTCACCTGCGCCAGGAAACCCGGCAGACCCGGCGCTGAGCCCTGGCGGCGCTTGATCGCGGTGCCCGGGGAGCGCCCCTCCTCGACACCACCGACCCGGCCGCCGGCCTACGCGAGGCGGGGACGATCCCGACCGGCATCGTCTCCGCTCCGGGGGCGGCCGCGGTGGCTCAACCGCGCCGAGTAGCACTTCGGCGCCCGAGGGCGATCCCACCACTGGACGGTGCACATCACGCCAAGGCGCCGACGGTTGTCGCGCCGAGAACGCTCAGGGGGAGCCGGTGAACACCGAGGGGTTGTTGCGCATCCATTTCACGGCCGAGGACCAGGGCAGGCTGCGGCTGGCCACGGCCACGGACTGGATGTGGGAAGTGGTGCTGAGCCTGCACTTGCTGCAATCCGAGGGGCCGGACCTGGTGTTCGACCCCTGGCGGCAGCGGCTGGCGGAACTCCGGTCGCCCGATTTGGAGGCGGTGGTGGATTTCCTCACCGTCATCAATCCCAGCGCGCGCTACTTTCCGGACTTCCTCACCCCGGTAACCGGAACGGGGGAAATCGCCACCGGCATCGACGCGGTGCGGTGCACGCCCAAAACGCAGTTTTCGGTCCAGCTCACCCGGGTGGCCCACGCGCGATTCCTCCCACCGCGAGCACGATTGCTGGCCACCGGCGACAAGGACGCGGTCGCGCACGTCTGCCGCGCGTTGCGTACCTATTACGATGCCGCGATCGCCCCCTTCCGGACGCTGATCGACCTGCGGCTGGCGGACGTGCGCCGGGAGTACGCCCGCATCACGACCACCAGGGGCAGCGAGGCGCTGCTGCGGTCGCTCGGTCCCGGCTGCGCCTGGCAGCCACCGTTGCTGCTGGTCCGCTACCCCTACGACCGCGACCTGCACCTCGGCGGCCGGGGACTGCTGCTCGTCCCGTCCTTCTGCTGCGTCCGCCGCCCGGTGACTCTGTTCGACCGCGACCTCGCGCCGGTGCTGGTCCTGCCGATCCGGCACGATCCCCGCTGGCTGTCGGCGAGCGGCCGGTGCGCGGCGGACGGGAAAACGCTCGGGGATCTGCTCGGCGACACCAGAGCCAGGATTCTCGACCTCGCCGGAAACGGCGCGCTCGCCACCGGCGCGCTCGCCGGCCGATTGCGGATCTCGGCGCAGACGATCAGTTATCACACGAAAATCCTGCGCGACGCCGGCCTCATCACCAGCAATCGCGAGGGCGCTTCGGTGGTGCACCACCTCACGGCCACGGGCGTCGCCTTGGTGAACGGCCGGCCGACCCCGGTCGGGCAATGGTGACCGCGGGGACTTCGAACCTGGTCGAAAAGTGTGGCGGAAAACGCGAACGGCGCGAGGATCGAGCCGTCCGGTTCTGACCACCACGACGATGGGGAGAAGTCCATGGTGAAATGTCGGCCGATCACCGTATTACTGAGTATGGCCGCCGGTCTGCTGCTGGCGGTGGGGCTGGTGGCACCCGCGTCCGCGACGACCACCGCGAGTTTCGGGGCCGCCGCATCCGCCCGCCAGGCCTGCACGATCCAGGCGACGGCGTACGAGCAGCAGGGGAACACGAACGTCGTCACCGCGGCACGCACCCGGTGCGGGCCGGCCACCCTGGCGGCACCGGACACGGTGGCCGCCAACGTGCACGTCGGCTACGGGTGCCGTGACAGCAACTTCGAAGGAACCTGCTGGTGGTTCGACGTCGCGAGCCCAGGCTGCTCGGGCGGCCGGACCTGGACGTGGAGCACCATCGTCCAGAACAACGTCCTGTCGTCCTGGGAGGGCGTCGGGACGTGCAGCCACGGCACGCTCTACGACCTGCCCGGCCCCGGCGGCGCCAGCATCACCTGCTACACGTGCTACGGGCTCGGCAGCATGAACGACAAGGCCTCGGCGTTGCGGGTCTACCCGTAAGCCCGGGGCCGTAGCTCCGGCTGCGACGGCGACAGCCTTGACGTAGTCGCCGTCGCAGCCGGACTTCGCGAGCTTCGAGCCCAGCGCGTAGCACTCGTCGGCGTCGACGAAGTCCATCCGCGGCGCGATTTCCTCGAGGCAGGCGATGCGCACGCCGGTGGGATTCTCCAGCACCCGCACGAGGTTGCGGACGGCTCAGGTTCGGTCAGGTCAGGTTGGGTCTCCGGCCGCTCCTGTCCCTCACCCGGCCGGGCCCGCCGCACGTGGGACGGGCCGGATCAGCCGCGGTCCAGCGCGGAGACCACTTCGGACACCGGGCGCAGGTGCTGGTTCAGGACGCCCAGCGCCTCCTCGGCGTCGTGGCGGTCGATCGCCGCGACCAGGGCGCGGTGCTCGGCGTCGATCACCGGCAGCCGCTCCGGCCGGGCCTCCAGCGCCCGCACGGCGACGCGCTGCTGGCGCGACCGGAGTGTGTCGTACAACTCCGTCAGCACCGTGTTGCCCGCCGCGTTGACGATCGCGCGGTGGAAGGCGCGGTCGAGACCGGACACGGCGAACCAGTCCCGTGCCCTCCCGGCCCGGTCCATGTCCTCGATCAGGCCGGCCATCTCCGCCGGCGCCCCGGCGCGGGCCGCGCAGACCTCGGTGATCGCGTGGCCCTCGATCAGCCGGCGGCTCTGGTAGACCTCCTCCAGTTCGCGGGCGGTCACCGTGCGGACCTGCGCGCCCTTGCGCGGCAGCAGGCTGATGAAGCGCTCGGCCTCCAGGCGGTGGAACGCCTCGCGGACCGGCGTCCGGGAGACCCCGGTTTCGCCGGAAACCCAGTGCTCGTCGAGGAACCGGCCGCCTTCGAGCGTCCCGGCGATGATCCCGTCGCGCAGCCAGGCGTACACGCGGTCCCGGGCCGGGCCCGGCGGGCCGTCCACGCTGATGGTCATGCCACTCCCCTCGTCCGTACCGGCCACCTTAGCGTCTGGACCCGACGATATCCATCGTGTATACACGGTGCACACAACGACGGGAGTTACCGTCACCTGTGCCGAGGAGGTCCACCGATGTCCCCAGTCCCCGCCGACCGGCGTTACGCCGTCTGGCTCTCCGACCCCGGGTTCGCCGCGGCCGAGATCGCCCGCGGCATCGGCTACGGCGCCGCGGTGCTCGACATCGAGCACGGTGCCTTCGACCTGGCCGACCTCGAGCGGTTCGTCCCGTTCCTGCGGGCCCTCGGCCTCGAGGTGCTCGCCAAGGTCCTCGGCCCGGAGCGCGGCCCGATCCAGCAGGCCCTCGACTTCGGCGCCGACGCCGTCGTCATCCCGCACGTCGAGAACGCGGCGCACGCCAAGGCCGTCACGGCGTTCGCGAAGTTTCCGCCGCTGGGCGACCGCAGCTTCGCGGGCGGGCGCACCACCGGCTACGGCGGCTTCACCGACGAGTGGGTGACGCAGCAGGACCGTGGCACCCGGTGCCTGCCGATGATCGAGGACGCCGGCGCACTGGCGGACGTCGCCGAGATCCTCGCACTGGACACAGTGGACGGTGTGTTCGTCGGCCCGTCCGACCTGTCGCTGCGCCGCGAGCGGGGCGCCTACACCCGCGAGCCGGGCGACTTCGCCGACCTGAAGCGGGTCGCCGACGCCGCCCGCGCGGCCGGGAAGCCGTGGGTCCTGCCCGCGTGGAGCCGTGCGGAGAAGGAGTTCGCCCTCGCCCACGGTGCCGGGCAGCTCGCGCTGACCATGCAGCACGGCGCCCTCGCCGCCGGGCTCACCGCGGCGTTCGAGGAGACCACCACGCTCGCGAAGCAGGCGCGATGACGACCGCGGAGCGCACCAGGACGCGCACCATCGGACGCGCCCGCTGGACGATCGCCGGGGTGCTCGGCGTCGGGTCGTTCGTCAACTACGTCGACCGTGTCAACCTGTCCATCGCCGGGCCGGAGATGATGCGGGAGTTCCACCTCAGCGCCGCGCAGCTCGGCGTCGTCGCGTCGGCGTTCCTCTGGACGTACGCGGTGCTGCAGCTGCCGATCGGCGCGATCATCGACCGGATCGGCGTCCGCTGGGTCAACCGCACGGCCGCGCTGCTGTGGGCGATCGCGTCGTTCCTGACCGCCGCGTCGGGCGGGCTCGGCCTGCTGATGGCGTCGCGGCTGATCCTCGGATTCGGTGAGGCACCGACGATCCCGGCGGGCTGGAAGGCGATCGGGCAGTGGTTCCCGCGGTCCGAGCGCGGCCGCGCGACCGCGATCTTCGACGGCTGCGCCAAGATCTCGAACGTCCTCGGCATCCCGGTGATGGCGTTCCTGGTGACGGCCTTCAGCTGGCACGCGGCGTTCGTCTTCACCGGGATCCTCAGTCTCGGTTACCTGCTCGTCTGGTGGCTGCTGTACCTGACGCCGAAGCAGGCCCTGGCCCGCGGCCGTCTTTCCCCCGAGGAGTTCGCCCACCTGCGGGACGGCGGCGCGGACGACGAACACGCGCCCACGCCGAGTTCGCTGACCGGGCTGGGGCACCTGCTGCGCCGCCGCAAGACGTGGGGCCTCGCGCTCGGGTACGCGTCCTACACCTACGCGTACTACGTCCTGCTCACCTGGCTGCCCGGCTACCTCGAGAAGCAGTTCGGCGTGAAGATCCTGGCCGGCGGGCTCTACACGATGATCCCGTGGCTGGTCGCGGTGCTCGCGCAGTTCCTGGTCGGCGGGATCGTCCTCGATCGCCTGATCGCCCGCACGGGCAACGAAACCAGGGCCCGGCGGATCGTGCTCGTCACGAGCATGCTCGTTTCCCTGTCGGTCGCCGGCGCCGCCTACGCCGGGTCGGTCGCGGTGGCGCTGGTGTTCCTGTCCGTCGGCGCCGCCGGGCTGGCCGTGTCGGTGCCGGCCGGCTCCAGCATCGTCGCCGTCATCGCGCCCGAAGGCTGTTCGGGCACCCTGGGCGGGCTGGTGAACTTCGTCGCCAACATGATCGGCATCGCCGCACCGATCGTGACCGGCGCCGTCGTCGACGTCACCGGCTCGTTCGCCGGTGCGTTCCTCGTCACCGGCGTCGTGCTGCTCGCCGGGATCTTCTGCTACACCGCCGTGCTCGGCAAACTCGACCGCATGCCCGCCGTCCCGCGGAAGGAACTCCCATGACGCAGGTGGCCCTGGCGCAGTTCGCGCCCGGCGACGACAAGACCGCCAACCTCGCGGTCGTGACCCGTCTCGTCGAAGACGCGGTCGCCCGCGGCGCCCGGCTGGTCGTGCTGCCCGAGTACACGATGTTCACGGTCCCGGCGATGGACCGCCGGTTCGTCGAGTCCGCCGAGGACCTCGACGGCGAGTTCGTCACGGGCCTGCGCGCGCTGGCGAAGGACCGGGACGTCGCGGTGGTGGCCGGGATGAACGAACGCCTCGACGGCGCGCGGATCTCCAACACGCTCGTCGCGGCCGGCCCCGACGGATCGGTGGCGGCGCTCTACCGCAAGATCCACCTCTACGACGCGTTCGGCTTCCGCGAATCCGACGTCGTCCAGCCCGGCGAGATCACCGAGCCGGAGACGTTCGAGGTCGACGGCGTCCGGTTCGGCCTCCAGACCTGTTACGACCTGCGGTTCCCCGAGGTGACGCGGCGGCTCGCCGACGCGGGCGCCCACGCCGTGCTGCTGCCCGCCGAATGGGTGCCGGGGCCCCTGAAGGAGTACCACTGGAGCACGCTGGTGCGGGCCCGCGCGATCGAGAACACGCTCTACGTCGCCGCGGCGGGCCAGGCCGCGCCGACCGGGTCCGGGACGAGCCTGCTCGTCGACCCGATGGGGGTCGTGGTGACGTCGCTCGGGGAGCAGACGGGCGTGGCCGTCGGTGAGGTGTCGCCGGACCGGATCACCGAGGTGCGGGCGAAGAACCCCGCCCTGGAGCTGCGGCGGTTCACGGTCGTACCCCGCTGATCGTCTCGCCGGCCACCGGCGGGCACGTCAGCAAGCGGTGCGCCGCGGGGTCGCCCAGGCCCGGGTCGAGCAAGGAAGCCAGCAGCCGGACCGCCGCCCGGCCCATCTCGCGGCGGGGCACCTCGAAGCCGCTGATCTCGGGACCCGGCGGGGTGCCGGGCGGGCGGCCGAGGACCGCCAGGGAGACGTCGTCCGGGACCGAGATCCCCGCCGAGCGCAACGCCCGCTGCGTCGCGTGGAACACCGCGCCCGTGTCCGTCTCCTCGACCACCAGCGCTGTCACGCCTTCCGCGCGCCAGGCGGCCAGCGTTGCCGCCGTGAGGTCGGTGCCGTCCGTGCGCACCACGAGGTCGGCGACGGGCAGGCCCGCGTCGGCCGCCGCGGTGCGGACGCCGCGCTCGCGGTCGTCCGACGACGGGGCCTCGTCCGGCTCGCGCAGGTACCGCAGGTGCCGGTGGCCCGCGCCGACCAGCCGGGCCACCACCTCGGCCGACGCCGACACGTAATCCCCGCCCACGTAGGGGATCGTGCCGTCGAGCTCGGTGCGTCGTCCGATGTAGACGATCGGGAAGCCGCTCGCGAGCAGCTCGCCGACCGCGTCCACCGGCACGTGCCGGCCGAGGAACAGGCAGCCGTCGGCGAGGCGCGTCCGGCGGATCCGGGTGTGGTCTCCGGCGGCACTGGACCCGGTGAACATGATCAGGTCCTGGCCGAGCCCGGCCGCCTCCACCTCGATCCCGGCCAGGATCGGGTAGTAGGAGTCGGCGACGTCGATGGGGAACGCCGGGGTGAAGGTGTAGACGCCGAGCAGGTTGTTGCGGGCCGAGGCCAGCCGCGTCGCCACCGGGTCCGGCACGTACCCCAGCCGTTCGGCGGCCTCCAGCACCCGCAGGCGCGTCCGCTCCGAGAGCCGGACGCCGGTGCGGTTCCCGCCCAGCACCACCGAGACCGTCGCCTGCGAAACCCCGGCGACGCGCGCGATGTCGGCCTGCCTCGGCGTCCGCCGCGCCCTGCTCATCGGGTACCTCGCTCGGGTCGCCACCTTTGGTCAGCTGACTCGGTTCAGTCGTCAGGGTGAAGCCCGCCCCAGGACCCGTCAACCGGTTTGCCCGAAACTCCAGGCATTCTGTCCCGACCGTACTAATACGTATTACTCCATTGACTTCGTCGTTCAGCGCGTGCCACCGTCGCCGAAACGCGAAGACTTCGAAGACGAAGGAGCGGCTCATGTCCCTCACCCGACGCGGCCTGCTGGCCGGGACCGCCGCGCTCGGCGCGGGCGCCTTCCTGCCGATGACGGCGAGCGCGGCACCGGCCGGTTTCCCCGACTACCGCTACCAGCGGCTCGCGCTGGTGAAGAGCAAGCTCGAGTACAACCCGACGGGCGAGCTGATCTTCCCCTGCATCCGGGGCACGGCGGGCCGGATCCCGAACGCGCTCGGGGCGTACTACCTCTACTACGCCCCGCACGACGCGCCGGGCGGGATCTGCCTGGCCTACGCGAACACCCTGGACGAGGAGTTCACCGAGTACGCGGGCAACCCGATCATCAAGAACTCGTGGCCCGGCGAATACTCGGTCAGCCACGTCTCGTCTCCGCACGCGCTGTGGAACGACGACGTCAAGCGGATCTACCTGTACTTCCACGGCGAGAACACGGTGACCCGGCTCGCCAGCTCGGCCGACGGCATCCACTTCGGCTACGAGAAGGAGGTCCTGTCCACCCGGCTGCAGCCCGCCGGCACGACCGAGACGTCCTACGCGCGGGTGTTCCGCCAGGACCTGCCGTCGAAGAACGCGCGGTACGTCATGGTCTTCATGATCAACAACACCACGAACCACCGTGACATCGGCTGGGGCTGGTCACCGGACGCGCTCGACTGGACGTTCTCGCAGACCCCGCTCGTCAAGCACACCGACGTCGGCGCCAACGACATCGGCGGCCCGCACCTGCTGTCGCGCAACAACAGCACGTACGTCGTCTACAACACCGACATCGCGCACGGCGGCAACCTGATGATCACCGAGGTGGGCAACGACTTCTCGAAGCGCAACCACCTCGGCGTGTTCCACGATTCGCTCAGCGGCGCCCCGGACAACGGCCGGAGCGCGGCGCCGAGCTTCGGCACCTACCAGGGGCACGAGTACATGATCTACGAGGCGGGCGAACGGCTGGCGGGCAACATCGCCATCGCCCGCGCGATCTGACCCGGGCCGGCGTGGCTCAGCGGATGTACTCGGGACGCACCCGCGGCGGCCACTGGCCGATGCCGAGAATGCCCATCGAATAGCCCTTGGACACCAGGGCCGGCCGGTTGGTCACCTTGAGCTTCCGGAGCAGCGTCGTGACGTGGTACTCGACCCCGCCGCGGGACAGGAAGAGCTTCGCGGCCAGCTGGACGGTCGACTCCCCCGCCGCGACGCCCTCGAGGATGCGCGCGTCCACCGGCGAGAGCAGCTTCTGGTGGCCGGCGGCCAGCTTCGGCGCGGTCTCGGCGCGGTCCGGGTGCACCAGCACGAGCAGGGTGTCGACGCGGCCGGCGCGGCCGCGGACGCCGATGCCGGTCAGCTCACCGGCGAAGGCGGCCTCCTTCGCGCCGACCGCGACCATCTGCTCGGCGAAGCGCGGGTGCCGGCCTTCGGCGAGGCGGGTCAGCTGGTGCTGCACGCGGCCCTGGACGCTCGGGTGGAGGAACTCGCAGAAGCTCTTGCCGCGCACGTGCTGGGAACTGCAGCCGAACTGGCGCGTGAAGTACTGGTTGGCCTCGACCACCCGCAGTCCCAGATCGAGGTTCGCCATGCACATCCCGGACTGTTCGAACAGCGACCAGTAGATGTCGCGGTATTCGCTCGAAACGCGGCCGGGCGACGCTTTCTCGTCGATGACGGTGCTCGCATTCATGGCTTTCGACCATTCCTCTCAGGTCACGCGAAGCGGAATTCCGCCCGGGATCTGACGCGCCGATGTGCTTTTCCCCGGTGCCCCGCCGGGAAACGGCGAGGCTTTGTTACCTGTAGTCTATGGAGCGAAAAACAACCAAGTCAACAGTGCGGCGGCGTGCGCCTTAAGCCTGCGGTGCCCGCACGAACCGGTACGGTACGGTGCGGTCCGTTGTGGTTCGGTACCCGCTGAACTGGGGAAACGCCCCCGCAACCGGTCACGGCCAACCACGGCGTCCGGACCGGTCCGACAGGACCACTCTGGGTGAGCTCCCACGCGAACCCACACATACCCACATCGGACCACGAGCCCTTCAATCTCGACCGGAAAACCGCGGGAAAGGTCCGCACCAACCGCCCCCGCAAACCTGAAACAAGTTCATAAGAGGGCGCTGCGAGATAATGCGAGCGAGGTAACCTGCGGACTTGAGAAACATTTAGGGAGCCCGTCGGCTGAGCTTCGCATCGAGGCGGCTCGCGGCGGCGGCCGGTCTCAGCGCGTGCCGGACCCGGCACCCAGCGCGCCCGCGAGGTCGGGACGGCCTTCGATCCGCAACTTACGGTAAGAACTCGTGAGGTGCTTCTCGACCGCCCGGCGGCTGATCCGCAGTTCGACGGCGATCTGGGAGTTGGTGCGGCCCTGGGCCGCGAGCTCGGCCACGGTGGCTTCGCCGCGGGTCAGTTCGGGGCGCCGGGCCGGCACGCGAGTCCGTTCGGCGGGCAGGAACAGCCCGTCCCCGTGGTCGGCGAGCCAGGCCGCGCCGCATTGTTCGGCCAGCCGGTGCCCCCGGGCGAGGAGCCGGTCCGCTTCCCCGGGTTCCGTTTCCCGGAGCCGTTCCCCCAGTTCGAGACAAGACTTGGCCAGTTCGAAACCGTTTTGCGCACGGTCGAGCAGTGCGACGGATTCTCGCAGCCGGCGGATTCCGGGCTCGCCTTCGGTCACGAAAGCCTGAATGCGCAGCGCGCGGCCCAGCAGCGCGGGAGAGCCCCACGCCACGGCCCGCTGGTGGTACTCCCCGGCCAGCCGCACGGCCTCGTCGTGGCGGCCCAGCCGGGCCGACAGGACCGCCGCCGCGGGCCGCCACGGGTACAGCACCGGGTTCTGCCAGCCGGCCCGGTCGAGCCGCCGGCCGCAGTCGAGGAACTGGGCGAGGGCGGCCTCGACGTCCCCGCGCCCGGCGGCCAGCATGCCGCGCAGGGACCGGCGGACAGCGAACAGCGAAAGGTCGCCCGCCCCGGCGGTGGCCTCCAGGACGCGCACCGCCAAGACCTTGTCCCGCGCCGAGAAAGCCACCGAACCGAGGGCCGTCGCGGGCAGCACGAGCGTGTCCTGCCGGCCCGGGTCGGCCGCTTCGAACGCCCGCACGGCGTACTCCCGGGCGGCCTTCAGGTCACCGCGGGAAAGCAGGCCCAGCGCCTGCTGCGCGTCGACCTGCGCCAGGGCCGCCGGGGACCCGGCGCGGCCGGCGTGCTCGCGGGCGGCGGCCAGCCACGGCCGGGCGACGTCGTCCCGTTCGGCCACGGCCAGCAGCAGCGGCACGATCCGCAGCACCGACCACGCCCGCCCCGAGTGCGCGGGTTCGTGGTCGAGGATCTCGGTGGCGTGCCGGACGATATCGGCGGCGTCCGCCCGGCCGGTCAGCATGCCGGCCAGCAGCAGCACCGACCGCAGCTCCCGCTCGGCCGCGCCGGGACCGAACGGCCCGCTGCGCAGCTCGGCGAGACGGCGGTGGGCGTCCGCGAGCCGGCCGGGATCGTCCAGGCCCCCGTACCGGGTCCGGGCTTCGAGCCGCAGGGCCAGTTCGCGGTCGTAGCCGTCGAGCGAGCCGGCCGGGCCGAGGTGCTCGGCGACGTCGCGGACGAGCTCCGAGACCAGGGGCCCGCTCGCCGCGACGGCGAGCGGGATCCACGACACCGCCGCGGCGCGGTCGCGCACCGTCGGCAGCAGCGGGGCGGCCTGGGCCAGGTGCCGGACGGCCGAGCCCGGGTCGAGGTCCAGCTCCGCCGCCGCCAGCTCGACGAGCAGCCGGGCGCGCCCGGCAGTGCCCGGCGGCAGGTCCAGCAGGGCCCGCCGGAGGTACCGGGCCGCCGCGTCCGGAGCGCCACGGAGGCGCGCGGCGACGGCGGCCGAGCGCAGCTGCTCGATCTCCCGGCCGTCGCGCAGGGTGTCGACCTGCAGCAGCTGCCCGGCGACGTCCTCGGGCGGGAAGCCGCACTCGGTCAGCAGCTCGGCCGCGGCCCGGTGCGCGGCGGCCGCCTCGGCCGCGGTCATCGACTCCTCGACGACGCGCACGAGCCCGGGTTCGGGCACGACCGTGCGCTCCGGGGTCACCGTCACCCAGGTGCCTTCGAGGGCCGCGTGCGCCGCGGCGCACCCACCGGGGTCGATCCCGCTCAGCCGCCCGGCCAGGTTCAGCCGGGCGTGGGCGCCGAGCACCACGACGGCCCGGCCGAACGCCTCGACCGCGGGGTCGCGCCGGAACAGGAACCGCAGCCGTTCCTGCCGGAACGACCCGCCGAGCGCGTGCACCCGCTCGCACTCCGCCGCCCGGCCGCCGAGGCGGTGGGAGAACGCCCGGCCGAGCAGGGTGCGCAGTTCCTTCGGGCTGCCGCCGGTGATCTCGTGGCACGCCTCGGCGAACTCCGGATCGTACCCGGAACCGAACTGGGCGCCGACGAGTTTCCCCGCCGCCGCAACGGAAAGCGGCTCGGCGCGCACGCGGTACCGGGCGGCGCGCACGATCTCCTGGACGAGCGGGTCGCGGGTGCCCGCGCCGTCCTGCAGCACCACACCGAGCAGCACGCGCATCCCGCGCAGCCGGGCCGCGAGGAAGGCCAGCGCGCGCAGCGAAAGCTCGTCGGCCCAGTGCAGGTCGTCGACGAGCAGGACCACGGTCCGGGCTTCGCCGAGTCCCACCAGCAGCGTGTGCAGGCCGTGGAGCACGGTCGCGGTCGCCGGTGTCGCGGGCGGCGGGTCCTGCGCGGACCCGCCCAGCAGCGCGCCGAGCATCTTGCGGGCGACGGCCGGGATGTCGCCGTCGTCGGGCGCGGCGAGCAGCGGCAGGGTCAGCTGCCGGACGACCCCCAGCGGGAACCCGCGTTCGAGCTGGGCGCCGCCGGCCCGCAGCACGCGGGCCCCGTGCCGGCCGCCGACGATCGCGAGGTGCCGCAGCAAGGCCGTGCCGCCCGCGCCGGCGGCCCCGTCGATCAGCAGCAGCGCGCCGGTTCCCGAGTCCACTTCGGACACGGCCGTCTCCAGCGCGGCGAGTTCGGCTTCGCGTTCCAGGAGCACGCGATCACCCCTCCCGCCGGGTGGCCGGGCTCGCCCAGCGGTGAGCGAGCCCGGACCGGCCCTTGACGCCGAGCTTGCGGTAGACCTTCGTCAGCCGCAGTTCGACCGTGCGCAGGGCGATCGACAGCCGCTCCGCGATCTCGCGGTTGGCCAGCCCGTCCGCGGCCAAGGCGGCGACGTCCCGTTCGCCCGGGGACAGCCCGTCGGCGCTGGGCGTGCCCGGGCTCCGCACCGGCTCGGCCGGGCGGCTCACCTGGGCCGGGACGCCGAGCCCGGCGTCGGCCAGCGCCTGTTCGCGGACGGCTTCGAGCACGTCCCCGGTCCCCCAGCGGCCGGCGATCGCCAGTTCTTCGCCGAAGAGCGTCTCGGCGGCGTCCGGCTCGCCCAGCTGCCACAGCGCGATCCCGGCCATCGTCCGCCACGGCACGAGCATCGGGTTGACCCAGTGCCGGGACCGCAGCATCCGGCCGCACTCCCGCAACGCGGAGAGAGCGCTTTCCGGCTCACCGGTGGCGCGCCAGAGCTCGGCGCGCGCGTAAAGCAGGAACGCCCAACCCACCCCGTTTTCCGCCCCGTGGGGCACCGGCGCGGCGGCCAGGTTCCGGGCCTCGTCGAGCCGGCCGAGCCGGACCAGCGCGGTCAGCTCCCCCGCGATCCGGCGCGAGACGAGCGACGGGTGCCAGCTACCCGGCGGCAGCTCCCGCCCGGCCGCGGCAAGATCGAGCACGGCGTCCTCCGGCCGGCCCCCGTGGACCGCCGCGACCGCCCGGTAGAGCAACGCCTGCGCGGCCACCGGACGCGCCTCCCGGCGGCGGGCGTCGGTGACCAGCTCGGTCAACCCGGAGGTCGCCTCGTCGAGGTCATGACAGCAGATCAACGCCCGGCACGCGGCGACCCGCGGCATCATCGGCGCGTCATCGCGAGCGGCCAGCGCGGTCCGCGCCAGCTCCCGGACGCGCTCCCGGTGCTCGGCGCGAGTGGCCAGCCGCCAGGCGGCGACCCCTGCTTGCGCCGGTCCTGGCGCGGGTTCGGGCAGAGGGGTCACCGGAAGTTCGGGTTCGGCCGATGCCTCCTCCTGCGCCAGCCAGCCGAGGGCGCTCAAGGCGGCCACCGCAGCGCGCGGCAGCGGCGAAGCGATTCGGCGGGTCGTCTCGGCATCACCCCGGGCAAGCAGGGGGTCAGCCGCCGTGGGCAGCGAACCCACCGCCACCGTCGTGCAAAGCTCTGAAGCGGCCTGCCGCGTCGTCTCCGCGTCACCCCGGGCCAGCAGCAGATCCGCCGCGGTCACCACCGAAGGCAGCGACCGCAGCTCCGGCGACGTGAGGATCTGCCGCAGCCGCCCGTCGCTCGCCTCCGGGGCCGTGGACACCTCGATCGCCGCCAGGCGGGTCAGCACCGCGCCGCGGTCGCCCGGTTCCATCGGCTCGGCCAAGGCCCGTCGCAGCGCCTCCGCCGCCGGGCCGGGACGGCCCTGCCGGAACCGCTGCGCCGACGCCTCGGTCAAGACCGCCGCCGCCCACGAGTGGCCTACCGGGGGCGCCGCGCACAGCAGGTCGGCGACGGCCGGCGCGCCGGCTCCCGCGCGACGGCCCAGCTCCGCCGCTCGCAGGAACAGCTCGGCGCGCGCGTCCGGGTCCATCGCGGCCAGGACGTCGCCGCCGAGGTGCGGGTCGGCCAGCCGCGGTGAGTCGGACGCCGTCACCAGGCCGCTCGCGACCAGGTGGGCCAGCGCGTCCGGCAGGCTTTCCGGTCGAAGGCGCGCCAGCGAACCGGCGACCTCGAAGCTCAGCTCCGTCCCGCAGGCGGCGAGCACACGCAGCAGCTCGAGCGAGCCGGCGGGCAGGCCGCGGACCACCCGCGCGGCCCGTTCGGTGGTGACCGCCCTGGCGAGCGTCACCAGTTCCGGGATCTGCTCGGGACCGGGCGGCAGGCCGCGCTCGGTGAACCGGTCGGCCAGCTCGCGCAGCACGGCCGGGCGGCCGCGGGTGACTCCGAGCACCGCGGCGGCGAACGCCTCGCCGGCCGGCCCGCCCAGCGCGGCTTCGAGCAGCTCGGTGGTTTCCGTGGCGCCGAGCGGGCTCAGGGCCAGCTCGTGCACCGGGGAAGGCAGGTCCAGGTACCGGGAAAGCCGGTCGTGGGCGGCCGAGACGAGCAGCACCGGGGCCTCGTGGGCGCACCGGGCCATCGCGTCGAACCAGGCGAGCGACCAGGAGTCCGCCCACTGCAGGTCGTCGGCCGCGAGGACCACCGGGCGCTCCCGGGCCAGCTCGGTGAACGCGTCGCAGAGCAGGGCGACCGGGGTCGCGCAGTCGACGCCGAAACACGCCGTCGCCAGCTCCGCGAACCGGGCCGGCGGGTAGAGCCCGGCGATCAGCTGGGACACCGCGCCGTACGGGATCTCCGCCTCGACCGGCGAGCAGGACGCGACGGCGGCGGCCACGCCACGCGCGTGCGCCGCGCCCACCACGCGGTGGACGAGGGTGCTGCGGCCGACGCCGGAAACCCCCGACAGCGCCAGCCGGGCCGAACGTCCGGCGGCGACGTCGCCGACCAGTTCGGTGATGACCCGCAGTTCACGGTCGCGCCCGATCACCCGGACGTCCGAGCCGTCGACCGCCGACCCGATGACGCAGCGTGTCTGGAGGTCGGGCATCGGCGACCTCCCACCGTCTCGATCGGTGACGCTCAGACGAGCGATTCTGCACCGAAGGTTACAACTCGGACCCGAAGCCCGCCGACGGGAGCGCAGCGCGCCGGTGAATCTCTGCCCGCACGACCAGTCCGGGGAGCAAAGGCGGGCAAGCGTCACCTTCGGTAGCCATCACCCGTCCGTGACCGGTCACCACGAGCGCAGTGCCTGTGCCAGCTCCCCGCGGCCCTTGATGCCCAGCTTCCGGTAGACGCTCGTGAGGTGCAGCTCGACCGTGCGCTGGGTCAGGAACAGCGACTCCGCGATCTCGCGGTTGGTCACGCCCTCCACCGCTCGTTCGGCCACGCGACGTTCGCTGCCGCTCAGCGCGTCGGCCGGCGACGCCGTGCCGCTGCGCATCCGCCCGCCCGCCTCGGCGAGCGCGGGCAGCGCCAGGCCGAGCAGCTGCTTGTCCCGGCTGAGCACGGAAAGGTCGATCGAGCGGCGCAGCCGTTCCCGCGCGCCCTCGGCGTCACCCCGCCGCAGCAGCCGCCGGCCGAGCAGGTACTCGGCCTTGGCGTGCTCCAGCTTCGCCGGTGAGCCCGCCAGCAGCTCCACGGCCTCTTCGAGCAGCTCGACGCTCGCGTCGCCGTCGGTCACCAGAGCCCGCGCGGTCCGGGCCATGCCGGCCGCCCGCGCGGTACCCCACCGGGCTACCGCCTCTTCGACGGCCTCGAGCGTGGCCACGCCCTCGCTCACCCGGCCGAGACCGGCGAGCAGCTCGGTCGTGTCGTACCACCACGGCGCCATCACCGGGTTCTCGATCCCAGCGTCGGCGAGGCTGTCCCCGCACCGGCGCAGGTACACCAGCGCGCCCTCCGGGTCGTCGAGCGCCGCCCGCGCGCGGGCCCTGGCCATCAGGAACCAGTGGTACTCCAGGGTGAAGTTCTCCAGCCGCGGCCGGACGACCGTGTCCAGCACCTCCTCCGCGCGGACCGGGTCGCCCTGGCGCACGAGCATCGCGCCGAGCGCGGCCTGCGGCATGGTCACCCCGGGCGCCCAGCGTTCCTGCGTCACGACGTCGAAGGAGAACTGCGCGTCCGCCAGTGCCTCGGGCAGGTTGCCGGTGAACTGGTGGATGAGCGCGCGGGTGCTGGCCCCGAGGGTGTACGTCCAGGCCTCGCCGCGGCGCTGGGCGTGCTCCAGCAGCTCGTTGATCGCGCCCAGCGCCGGCCCGACGTGGTCGGCGAGGTACAGCGCGAGCACGGCTCCGAGCACCGCCCAGCCGCCGGGCGCGACGTCCCCGATCCGCAGCACCTGCCCGGCCTGGGCGGCCACCTCGGCGGCGGGACGGCCCTGCAGGCTGCCCAGCGACGCGAGCATGCCCAGCAGCTGCCGTTCCTCGGCGGTGTCGCCGTCCGGCGGGACGACGTCGCGGAAGCGCGCGCCGACCTGGCCGACCGTGGACTTCTCGTCCATGCCGGAGATCAGCAGCACCGACTCGGCGAGCGTGCGCAGCGACCTGTCCGCCGGTGACGGGTCCGGCCCCAGCTCCGCCTCCAGCGCGTCGAGCACCTCACCGGCGAGCGCGAAAGCGCGCAGGGAGTTCTGCGACGTCAGCGAAATCAGGGCGTAGAGCACCACGATCGGCACCCGGCGGCGCGGGTCGGCGACCAGGTCGAGGGCGTGCTCGAGGTGCCGCAGCGACGACTTCGGGTCGACCTGCCCCTGCACCCGGGCCAGCTGCACCAGCACCTGGACGCTGTCCTCGTCGGCCTGCAGCGCCCGGGCCAGGTACCGCGCGGCCGCGGCGGGCGCGCCCCGGCTCTCCGCGGCGACCGCCGCGTCGCGCAGCACGTTGACCATCCACGGCTGCGGCACCGATTCCAGCTGCAGCAGCAGGATCGCGACGTCCTCGGCAGGACGGCCGCTGTCGTTCAGCAAGGTCGCCGCGCGTTCCCGCAACGCCGTCAGCTCGGCGGGCGGCACGGCCGCCAGCACCGCCGAACGGATCAGGTCGTGGGCGTAGTCGAGCCGGTCGGGCTGCAGCAGCTCGTTCTCCCGCAGCGCCCGCACGGCGCCACCCGCCGGGCCGGGCTGGGTGCCCGCGAGCGCGGCGATCGTCTCGAGCTTTTCCCCGCCCAGCACGGCGATCGCGCGCGCCACCGCGAACGCGTCGGCCGGCAGCCGGTCCAGCAGCGAGCGCGCGACGACTTCGCGCCCGAGCTCCTCGAGCGTCCCCAGGTGCGTGGCGTCCGGCACGACCCGGCCGCGCAGCCGCGCCACCACGCGGTCGAGCAGGAACGGGTTGCCGCCGGTGACCTCGGCGCACTTGGCCACGAACCCCGGGTCCGGGGCCACGCCGAAGCGCTCGCGCAGGACGTCCGCGACGGCTTCGGCGGGCAGCGGCGCGAGGTCGACGGTCAGGCAGCTCAGCGTCGCGCCGATCTCGCCCAGCACCTCGGGGCTGGGTTCGTCGGGCCCGGTGCGCTGGGTCATCAGTACCAGCAACGGCAGGTTCTCCGCGCGGCGCAACAGGAAACCCAGCCAGCGCAAGGACGTCTCGTCGCACCAGTGGACGTCGTCGACGGCCAGCACGACGAGGCCCTGGGCGGCCAGGCCCGCGGTGAGCCAGTGCAGGCCGTACATGACGGAGTAGGTGTCGGCGCCGGCGGAGGCGTCGTGCTCGGGCACCAGCGCGGGCAGCGCCAGCCGGGCGCTGCCGGTGAGCAGCCCGTCCGGATCGTCGCCGTCGAGCCGCAGGGGTTCGAACAGCGCGCGGACGGCTTCGTAGGCTGCGGAACCGCTTTCCGGGCAGCCGACCGTGAGCACGGTCGGGGCAACGCCGTCGAGTTCGTCGAGCGCGGCGGCCAGGAGCTTGGTCTTCCCGATCCCGGCCGGGCCGCGCAACAGCACCGCCTGCCCCTCGCCGAGCGCCGCGGCGCGGGCCCGGTCGACGAGCAGTTGCAGCTCCCAGTCCCGGCCGGCCAGTTCCGTCGCGGGCACCGCCCGCAGGCCACTCCGCAGAGCCACCGTGTCTCCCGTCCTCGCTCCCGGACCGGCCCCAGCGCGGCCCGGTCCGCGCCCACCCTGCCAGGGCGGCGGCGGCCTGGCCCGGCGGAGTCCCGGGGAGCGGGAACCGCGACGTCAGACCGCGAGCACCCGGGTGCCGGCCCGACGGATCTCGTCGGCGGCCACGAGGTCGACGCGGTCGTCGGTGATCAGGGTGTCGACGTCCTCGACGTCCCCGAACCGGGCGAAATGGTCGTTTCCCACCTTACTGTGGTCGGCCAGCACGACCGTGCGCCGCGCGGCCGCGATCGCCGCGCGCTTGACCATCGCCTCCGACGAGTCCGGGGTCGTCAGGCCCCGCGCCACGGAAATGCCGTCGGTCGCCATGAACGCGACGTCGACGTAGGTGTCGCCCAGCGCCCGCAGCGCCCAGTTGTCGACCGCGGCGAGGGTGCGGCCCCTGACCCGGCCGCCGACGAGCATCACGGTCACCTTGCCGCGCCCGGACAGGGCCAGCGCGATCGTCACGGCGTTGGTCACGACCGTCAGCTCGCGGTCCACCGGGAGGATGTCGGCCAGCTCGCCGACCGTGCTGCCGGCGTCCAGCAGGATCGCGCCTTCACCGGGTACGAGGTCGAGGGCCGCGCGGGCGATCCGGCGCTTCTCGACGGCCATCGCGGGATCCCGGTGGGGCAGCACGAAGTCCGTGGCACCGGCGTCGACCGGAATGGCCCCGCCGTGGACGCGGCGCAGCACCCCGCGCCGTTCGAGGGCGGTCAGGTCGCGCCGGACGGTTTCGGTGGTGATCGCGAACCGCGTCGCCAGGGCCGCGACGTCCACCCGGCCGTTCGTGCGGGCCATGTCCAGGATGGCCTGATGGCGCTCCTCGGCGTACATCGTCGCACGTCTCCCTCGCGGTTTCCCGAGGTCCGCACGCTACCCACCGCCCGCGCTCGGCCACAACGGTTTCCCGCCGTTACCCGGGACTTCCCGGTTTTCCGGTGCTCGCGCTGCCCGGCACGCCCCGGGTGCGGGATCATCCGGTGGCGCCGGGTGACCCGGGTTGCCGGCCGGCGTCACCGCGTCAGGGGCAGCGCGGTCATCCCGCGCAGCGCCGGGTTCGGGCGGCGCCGCACCTCGCCGCCGATCGCCAGCGACGGGAACCGCTTGCCGATCTGTTCCAAGAGGACGGTCATCTCCAGCCGGGCCAGCGCCGCACCCAGGCAGAGGTGCAGGCCGTGGCCGAAGAACAGGCCCCGGCCGCCGTCGCGGGTGATGTCGAAGCGGTCCGGATCGGCGAACCGCGCCGGGTCCCGGTTGGCCGCTCCGATGAGCACCACGATCGCCTCTCCCGCCGGCAGCTCGACACCACCAACCACCGACGGCCGGACGGCCGCGCGCTGGCTCATCTGCGCGGCGCCGTCCCAGCGCAGCATCTCCTCGGCCGCCCCGGCGGCCAGCCCGGGATCCCCGGTGAGCCGGGCGAACTGCTCGGGGTGGGTCAGCAGGGCGTGGATCCCGTTGCCCAGCGCACCGGCCGTGGTCTCGTAGCCGCCGCCGAACAGCACGACCAGCGACTTGAGCACGTCCTCGGCGTCGGCGTCCGGCCCGGCGAGCAACGCGGACGTCAGGTCGTCACGCGGCTCCGCGCGCCGCTGCTCGATGAGGCCGCCGAAGTAGGCACGGTACTCGACGGCGGCCGCGTCGACCTCGGCGCGCAGGTCGGCCGACATCGCCGGGTTCACCTGCTTGCCGATCAGGTCGGTGACCCGGCGGAGCTCGTCGTGGTCGGCTTCGGGCACCCCGACCAGGTCGCCGATCACCGCCATGCCGAGCGGGTACAGCACGGTGCCGACGAACTCGGCGGCGCTCCCGTCCGCCGTCGCGTCGGCGAACCGGTCGAGCACCTGGTCGACGGCCCGGCGGACCGCGGGTTCCAGCGCCTGGACGCGCCGGACCGTGAAGTCGCGCATGAGCAGGCGGCGTTCGCGGGTGTGCTCCGGCGGGTTCTTCCACGGCAGCAGCTCGGCCAGCAGCACCATCGCCGGGTTGTCGCGCCAGCCCGGCGAGTGCTCGTCGCGCCACTGCGCGTCCAGCACCAGGAAGTTCGTGCCGTCGGCGAGCAGCGGCTGGCAGTCGGCGAACCGGCTGATCACCCAGCCGCCGAAGACCTCGCTGCGGAAGACCGGTGTCTCTTCGCGCAGCTTCGCGTAGACGGGGTACGGATCGGCGAGCCCGGCCGGGGTGGCCAGGGACAGCAGGGCTTCGTCGGCAGCTGCGGACACGGGGGATCCCTCCAGTCGCGGTTCGGTGCCCGCAGTGTTCTCCCCCGCGTCCGCGCGGGGGCAGGGTCCGGGCCCCGGCTTCACCCGGATGGCAGGATGCGGAAATGCCTCCACTGCCCCTCGACGGCGTCACCGTCGTGTCCTGCGAACAGGCGGTCGCCGCGCCGCTGGCCACCCGGCACCTCGCCGACCTCGGGGCGCGGGTGCTCAAGATCGAACGGCCCGGCGGCGGCGACTTCGCCCGCGCCTACGACGAAACCGTGCACGGCCTCTCCAGCCACTTCGTCTGGCTGAACCGCTCCAAGGAGAGCGTCACGCTCGACCTGAAGAGTGACGCCGCGCCCGCGATCATGGCCCGGCTGCTCGACGAGGCCGACGTGTTCGTGCAGAACTTCGCGCCCGGCGTGGCCGAACGGCTCGGCCTCGGTGCATCCGAGATCCGCGCGACGCGGCCACGGCTGATCACCTGTTCGGTGTCGGGTTACGGCTCC
This sequence comes from Amycolatopsis sp. NPDC049252, assembly GCF_043197175.1. NCBI lineage: Bacteria > Bacillati > Actinomycetota > Actinomycetes > Pseudonocardiales > Pseudonocardiaceae > Amycolatopsis > Amycolatopsis sp. NPDC049252. The sequence goes on along the minus strand of NZ_JBICSQ010000050.1, from coordinate 12,983 downwards.
AGCGGGCCCTACCGCGACGCCAAGGCGTACGACCTGCTCATCCAGTCGGAGGCCGGGCTGGTGTCGGTGACCGGCACCGAGGCCGAGCCGGCCAAGAGCGGGATCCCGGCCGCGGACATCGGCGCCGGGATGTACGCCTTCTCCGGCATCCTTTCCGCGCTCTACGACCGCGAACGCACCGGCGTGGGCACCGAGCTCGAAGTGAGCCTGTTCGACTCGCTGGTCGAGTGGATGGGCTTCCCGCTGTACTACGCCGGGTACGGCGGCACCCCGCCGCCGCGGACCGGCACCAGCCACGCGGCCATCGCGCCCTACGGCACCTTCACCGCGGGCGACGGCACGGAACTCGTGCTGGCCGTGCAGAACGACCGCGAGTGGGCGGCGTTCTGCGAGCACGCCGTCGAACGGCCCGCCTGGGTGCGCGACGAGCGGTTCGCCACCGGCAGCGCGCGGGTCGCGCACCGCGCCGAGCTGGAGGCGGAGATCGGGACGATCTTCGCCTCGCTGACCGGACCCCAGCTGGAAGAACGCCTGACGACCGGCCGGATCGCCCACGCGCGCCGCCGCGAGCTGCCGGACGTCCTGGCGCACCCGCAGCTCACCGCGCGGGACCGGTTCGCCGAGGTCGGCACGCCCGCCGGGCCGATCCGCGCGACCCTCCCGCCGATCACCGTGCCGGGCCGGGCGCCGCGGATGGACGCCGTGCCGGGCCTCGGTGAGCACACCGACACCGTGCTCACCGAGTTCGGGTTCGACGCGGAAGCGTTGCGGCGTCAGGGCGCGGTGTAGCGCATCGCGATCTTGTGCGGCCGGGGCCGGCCGGTCTCGCGGAAGCCGAGCCGCTCGTAGAAGGCCTTCGCACGCGTGTTGACGTCGAGGACCTCGAGGACGACGTCCTGGCCACGCGAAGCGGCTTCGGCGGTCAGCGCTTGGACGACGTACCCGCCGATGCCGCGGCCCTGGTGGTGCGGCTCGAGTTCGATCAGGCCGAGGACGACGTCGGTCCCGGTGTCGTCGACGACCAGCGCGCCGGCGTCGTGGCCGTCGACGGTGATGATCTGCGTGCGCGCCGCGTCGAAGTGCTGCTCGTAGCGGGCGCGCTGCGCCGGCTCGTCCCAGCCCCAGATCGCCTCGACGTACTCGCCGAGGGCGGCGCGGTGCAGCTGGAAGCAGAACTCGTCATCACCCGATCGGGGCTGGCGCAGCCCGACCTGCCGCGTCTTCCGGGCCATCGGCTACTCCCCCAGGATCCGGCGGGCCCTGGCCAGCACCGGCTGGTCGACCATCTTACCGTCCACAGTAGACACCGAATCGCCCGCCGTGACGACCCGGCGGGCCCACACCAGCTCGGCCTCCGTCGGCGCGAACCCGGCCCGTACCGGCTCGATCTGCTTCGGGTGCACACAAAGCTTGCCCGCGAAGCCCATGCGACGGGCGTAGCGGACGTCGGCGGCCAGGCGTTCCTCGTCGGTCAGATCCGTCGTGACGCCGTCCACCGGGGGCGCGAGCCCGGCCGCCGCCGACGCCACGACCAGGCGCGAGCGCGCGTAGGCGAACGGCTCCGGGTCTTCGGGCGCGACGCCCAGTTCGGCGGCGAGGTCGACGCTGCCGAACGCCAGGCGCGTCACCGACGGCACGGCGGCCAGCTCACCCGCGCGTTCGACGCCGAGTGCGGTTTCGACCAGCGCCACCACCACGCCGAACCCGGCGAGCACGTCCGGCGTCTCCGCCTTGGGCACCAGCACCGGCACACCGCGCTCGGCCACCAGGGCGGCGTCGGCGTCGAACCAGCGGGTGCCCGCGGCGTTGATCCGCACCATCGCCCGCCCGCCGCCGGCCAGCCACTCCGCGACCGCGGTCCGGGCGTCGTCCTTGTCCGCCGGCGCCACCGCGTCTTCGAGGTCGAGGAGCACGACGTCGGCACCGCTCGCGACGGCCTTGCCGAAGCGATCCGGCCGGTCGCCCGGCACGAACAGGAACGTGGTCGCGGCCACCGGCGCCTCTCCTGTCGGGCGCAGTCCGGCGAAACTGGCGAAAGCACCGGACCGGCCGTGATTCACTGGTCGTGACGACGATATCCCGACCGCGGAGGACGGACGACTTGCGCAGCGACGACGGCGGCACGGCGGCCTGGGTCCGCCGGTTCCACGACGCCACCGGCAGCACCACCCGCCTGGTGTGCTTCCCGTACGCCGGCGGGTCGGCGAGCTTCTTCCACCCGGTTTCCGCGCGCTTCTCCCCCGGCACCGAGGTCGTGGCGCTGCAGTACCCGGGCCGGCAGGACCGGCGTCGCGAGCCGTGTATCACCGACCTCGGCAAGCTCGCCGACGAGATCGCCGGCAAGCTCGCCACGCTGAGCGCCAAACCGACCGTGTTCTTCGGGCACAGCATGGGCGCGGTGCTCGCGTTCGAGACCGCCTACCGGCTGGAACAGGCCGGCACCAACGCGCCGGCCACCGTCGTCGCGTCGGGCAGGCGGGCGCCCTCGACCCGCCGTGAAGATCGCGTCCACGAGCGGGACGACGAGGGCCTGATCGCCGAGCTGCGGCTGCTCAACGGCACGGACTCGGCCGTCTTCGGCGACGACGAGCTGCTGCAGCTGGCGCTGCCGTCGATCCGCGGCGACTACACCGCGATCGAGACCTACCGCTGCGAGCCCGGGCGCCGGATCGCGGCCCCGATCGCCGTGCTGACCGGCGACAGCGACCCGAAGACGACGCTGGCCGAAGCCGAGGCGTGGCGCGAGCACACCGAGGGCGCCTTCACGATCCGCGTGTTCGCGGGCGGGCACTTCTTCCTCGCCGACCACCAGGCCGACGTCACCGCGGAGATCGCCGGGCACCTCGGCGCCGTCGGCTGAACCCTGGGGTTTTCCCGAGCCGCGTGGTGCGACGGTGGCTGTCACGGACACCGCGAAGCACCAGGAGGCGCCATGGCCCTGCTGACCCGGCTGACCAGCAAGTCCACTGTGGAGGATGTGAGCGAGGTACTCGACCGGGACGGCGTGGTGGTCGTCGAGGACCTCGTCGGCGACCCGACCCTCGACGGCCTGTGGACGGACCTCGGCCCGGCGCTCGACGACGTCGTCTACGGCGACAACATCTTCTCCGGCCAGCGGACGAAACGGCTGTGCTCGTTGTTCGCGCGGAGCCGTCACACGGCCGACGTCGTGACGCACCCGCTGTTCCTCGGCGCGGCCCGCCGGCAGATCTCACGGCCGTCACCGGAGTGGTTCAGCACCAACCTCGCGGGCGTGGCGCCGAGCGTCCAGGTGAGCAGCACCCAGGTGGTCCAGATCCGGCCGGGCGAGACCGCGCAGCCCGCGCACCGGGACGACGTCGCGCACCTGCTGCGCAGCACCGGGCACCCGAGCCGGGTGCAGCTCATGGTGGCGCTGGACGACTTCACCGCGGACAACGGCGCCACGGTCTGCTGGCCGGGCAGCCACCGGTGGGAGCCGGACCGTGAACCGCGGCCGAACGAAGCGGCGGCCGCGGAGATGACCCCGGGTTCGGCGGCGATCTGGGTGGGCGGTCTCCTCCACGGCGGCGGCGCGAACCGCACCGACGAGGCGCGCACCGGCCTGACGATCGCGTTGACCCGCGCGAACCTGCGGCAGGAGGAGAACCAGTACCTCGCGGTGCCACCGGAGATCGTGCGCGAGTACCCGGAGGAGGTCCAGCGTCTGCTGGGCTACGACCTCTGCCCGCCGTTCCTCGGCTGGTACGAACACCACGACCCGCGTTCGGTGCTGGAGCGGCCGCGCGTCTGAACCGCTCGCGGCGTGATACCCCGCGGGCATCACAGCGGACGGAAAGGGTCTTGGACGCGGGAGCGGGCCTCGCGGAGAGTCGGAGGGGAACCACCCCGACCACGAAAGGTCCCACGATGAAGGTCTTCCTCACCGGCGGCTCCGGCTACGTCGGCCGCCCGACGGTCCGGGCGCTCGTCCGGCACGGTCACGAGGTGAGCGCCCTGGCCCGCAGCGACGCGGCGGCGTCCGTCCTCTCCGGACTGGGCGCACGCCCGGTGCCCGGCGGCCTGACCGACCCGGACGTCCTCCGCGCGGCGGCCGCCGAAGCCGACGGCGTCATCCACCTCGGCCAGCACTACGGCCCCGACACGGCGGAGGTGGACCGCGCCGCGGCCGACGCCCTGCAGGACGGCCTCGGCGACCGCGGAACGTACGTCCACACCGGCGGCGTCTGGGTCTACGGCGACACCGAAGGCGTCGTCGACGAGGACGCCCCGCAGCGCCCGCCGGCGATCACGGCGTGGCGCCGCGCGAACGAGGAGCGCGTCCTCTCCCGCGGCGGCAACCCGGTCCTGGTGATGCCCGGCCTGGTCTACGGCCACGGCGGCGGCCTCGCCGAGACGTTCTTCGTCGCGCCGGGCCGCGAAGAGGGTTCGGTCCCCCTCATCGGCGACGGCGCCAACCACTGGGCCCTGGTGCACGCCGACGACATCGCGGAGCTGTACGCGCTCGCCCTGCAGGCGCCGCCGAAGTCGGTGTACGCCGGGGTGAGCGGGCAGAACGTCCCGCTCGCGGAGGTCGTCGCCGCCCTTACCCACGCGGCGGGCTGCCCGGGCCAGGTCACCCGTCTGACGTACGCCGAGGCGGTGGCGCGGATGGGCCCGATCGCGGAGGCGTTCGCGCTGGACCAGCAGCTGACCCCGGCCCGCGCGCACCGCGAACTCGGCTGGACGCCCCGGCACCTGGACGCGGTGACCGAGTTGCGGGGGTAAGGGCTCTTCCGTTCGGAAGTGCGTGAACGTCCGATGCGGCGGCGGTGGCCTCAGGCCGAACGTGGACTCCGACGAAAGAAGGAGACCATGCGAGGCGACTGGATGTACGACTGGGTGCGGGTGGAGATGGACTACCGCGCCGGCCCGCGGCCGGTGTCCCCCCGGCGGCCGGAGCGCAAGCCGGCCCGGCACTGGCGGGCGCTGTGGGCGGGGTTGTTCGCGGGACAGCACCGGGTCGGGATGCCGCACGGGAGTTCGGCGTCTTAAGGCTTTGCGCTGGCGCCCGGCCGGGCACGTGCTTGAGCCCGGGTAGGCCGTGACCCGCGCATCGAAGTGCGCTTTCCGCCGCCGCCAACCTGGGCGGGCGCAGCGCGCGTGGCTCAGGGGGCGAGGAGGCCGGTCAGGGCGCGGTCCAGGTGGTCGCGCATCTCGGCCTCCGCGCTCGCCGGGTTTCCGGAGGCCACCGCCTTCAGGAGCCGGCGGTGCTCGACGGCCAGCTCGGCCGGGTCCGGGTAGGAGTCACGCAGACGGGCGAGGCAGAGCTGCATCTCCTCCTGCAGCGGCGGGTAGATCCGGCTCAGCCGGGTACTGCCCGCCGCTTCCACGAGGGCCAGGTGGAACGCCGTGTGGGCCTCGACGCGATCACTCCAGGACGCCTTCGCGGGCAACGACTCCAGCGCGGCCAGCTCCGCTTCGACCCCTTCGAGCGGCCGGCCCTGCGCGACGATCAGCCGCACCGCCATCACCTCGAGCGGCAGCCGGACGTGGAACAGGTCCCGGACGTCGTCGTCGGTGAGCACGGGCACCCGCAGCGAACGACCGTCGGACCGCTCCACCAGGTGCCGCGCGACCAGTTCCTGCAACGCGGACCGCACGGTCGGCCGGGCCACGCCGAACATCGTCGCGAGACCCTGCTCGGTCAACGACGTGCCCGGCTCGAGCTCACCGCTCAGAATCCGCCGGCGCACCTCGGTGACCAGCGCGTCCCGGGTGTTCGTCGTCTGCAGCACGGTCATCGTGCCCCTTCACCGATAGGCAGCCTTACGGCCAGACAGTATGGCGGACTGACGGTCATACCGTCCGGCTGGCCGTCTATCGAGCTGCGGCGTGGACCTGGTCGACGACCGGGACCAGGCCGGCGAGTCCGGGCAGCACGGCGTCGGCGACGGCCGGGTCGTGCGGTTCGGCGTGCCGGTTGATCCAGACCCTCGGGATGTCGAGCGCCCGCGCCGGGACCATGTCGTGGAAGTGGCTCTGCGCGACGTGCACCCAGTTTTCGCGGGTGGCGCCGAACGACGCGGCGAACCGTGCGAAGTGGGCGTGGCCGGGTTTGTAGGAGCCGACGTCCTCCGCGGTCACCACGGCGTCGATCGGTACTTCGAGCCGCCGCTGGGTCTCGCCGATGAGGTCGCGGTCGCAGTTCGTCAGCAGGGCGAGCCGCCAGCCCGCCTCGCGCAGGGCCGTCAGCGCGGCGCGGGTGTCCGGGAACACCGGCCAGTACGGCAGCCCGGTACCGAGGACGGACGCGTCGTCGGCAACCAGTTCCAGTCCCGCCTCGGCCGCCGTCCGCCGCAACGACTCCGCGAGGACCTCCCGGTACCGGCGCACCGGCACCTCGGCCTGCACCTGCGGTTCGATCCGGTTGTAGACCTCCAGCAGCTCGGCGCCGCGGCCCGGGTACAGCAGCTCGATCCCGGTGGCGATGCCGTGGCGCCAGTCCACGAGCGTGCCGAAGCAGTCGAAGGTCGCCCAGCGCATCCTCACCCGTCCCGTCGGTCAGACAGCCTCTCGGTTATACCGTCAGTCTGACATACGGTTATACCGAATACCAGCCGTTCAGTCAGACGGAATGCGCGTCGCGAAGATCTCCGCGAACTCGTAGACGAGGCGCGAGCGCCTGGCCGCGATCCAGGCGAGGCACACCTCGTTGGGCGGCAGGTCCTCGACCGGCACGTGCGCGACGTCGGCGCGGGTGTAGTACTCCGAAGTGGACAGGGGGATGACCGCGATCCCGCGCCCCGCCGCGACGTGCTCGAGCTTCTCCTCCACGCTCCCGAACCCGCGCCGCGGCCGAGGGACGCCTTCGCGGAACTCGACCGCGATGTCGCGCCACTCCGGTACCGCGTCCGGGTTGTTGAGGAGGTGCTCGTCGGCCAGGTCGCCGACCAGGACCGCGTCCTTCCCGGCCAGCCGGTGCCCGGCCGGCAGCACCGCGACCCGCGGCTCCCGGAACAGCGGCCGCACGGTCAGCCCGCGCCGGTCGACGGGCAGCCGGACCACGCTGACGTCGGCGCGGCCGTCGTGGAGAACGTCGACCTGGTCGTCCCAGGTGGTGCGGATCAGCTCGACGGCGAGGCCGGGGTGCCGCGCGGTCAGTTCGCGGACGGCGTCGGTGACCGTGATGCCCGGCATGAACCCGACGGTGAAGGTCGCGCTCCCCCGCGCCGCCGTGGCGACGCGCCGCCGCATGGCTTCGGCCGACGCCAGCAGCGGGCGAGCGTCCTCGAGCAGCTGCCGGCCGGCGTCGGTGAGTTCGGTGGATCGCCTGTCCCGCCGGAACAACTGCGCCCGCAGCTCACCTTCGAGCGCCCGGATCTGCCGCGACAGCACGGGCTGCGCGATGTGCAGCCGAGCAGCCGCACGCCCGAAGTGCAGCTCTTCGGCCACGGCGACGAAGTACCGCACTTTCCGCAGATCCACATCCACCGGCGGCCTCCCGAAGTCTGAGACCTTCAGGGTATTACGGCCCGCCTACGCGCGAGCCCTCAACAACCGCACCAAGTGCGGGTTCACCTCATCCGCGTGGGTGTAGCTCAAGAAATGCGCCCCGCCCTCGGCGACCACCGGCTCCTCCGCCCCCGGCAACGCCGCCGCCAGCTCGGCCGTTCCGGGCAGGACGAGCGCCGGGCACGTGATCTCCGGAACCCGGTCCAGGGCCGTCATCGACTGGGCCAGCTGATCGGGCGCCACCGACGCCCAGCACTGCTTCCACTCCCCGCCCTCGAACGCGCCGAAGCGGATCGTCGCCACTCCGTCGAGGACCTCCGGTGGGGCGCCGCCGCCGCCGGGTCCTCCGCCGCGGCCGACACCCGGGAAGGCGCCGGCAGCAGCGCGACCAAACCGCCCTGGCTCGTGCCGATCACCGCGGCGCGGGACACGCCAAGGTGATCCAGCACATGCGGCCGCCCACCAGGAAGCTGTGCGGCAGTCAGCCGGCGAACCGGCCCACGGCGACGAACGCCGCCAGCACCAGCAGCACGACGTTCATCGGCAGCGCCTTGGTCTCCTTGCGGCGCGCGTGCACGATGATCGCCCCGATCTGGACGATCACCAGCCCGGCCGCGGCCAGCGGGGTGAGCACCCGCGCGATGTCGAGCGCCCAGGGCAGGATCAAGCCGATCGCGCCGACGATCTCGATCGCGCCGATCCCCTTGATCGCCGCCGCGGAGAAGTCCGCCGTCCACCCCATGTTGGGGTTTTCGAGGAGCTTCTCCCGCGGGGTCACGAGTTTCATGCCCCCGGCGCCGAGGTACAGCGCGGCCAGCACGATGGCGGCGATCCACAGGGCGATGTTCACGGTCACTCCCAGGTCCGGAAAGGTGCCAGAAAAGATGATTGAACACTACATCTTTTTCCGGAGAGTAGACCTCAACTTGGTGTGACCGTGACCGACCCGCCGGGCGGCAGGGTGACGACCCGCTTCCAGGCCCCGGCGCGCACCTCGGTCCGCGTCCCGCCGACGCTGCGGATCACCGCCCGGGTCACCTTGCCGTCGCGCCACGCGACGTCGACCTCGAAGCCGCCGCGCGCGCCGATCCCGGTCACGCTCCCCGAGCGGGCCCACGCCGACGGCAGGGCGGGCAGCAGTTCCAGCACGCCCGGCCGGGAGTACAGCAGCATCTCGAGCATCGCCGTGGGCGCCCCGAGGTTCGCGTCGATCTGGAAGATCGTGTAGCTGCCCTGGCTGTACATGTCGAAGAAGTTCGGCGCGGTCCCGTTCCCGTTGTCGACCGACGGCCGCATGACCGTGAGCAGCAGCTGGTACGCCTTGTCCGCGTCCTTCAGCCGTGCCCAGCACGCCGACCGCCAAGCGGTCGCCCAGCCGAAGCTCTCCATCCCCCGCGCGATCAGCAGGGCGCGCACCCCGCCGAGCAGCTCGGCGGGCGACGTGTCCGTCGCGATCCGGTCGCCGGGGAAGAACCCGATCAGCGGTGAGAGGTGCCGGTGCGTGGTCTCGCCGAGGTTGTCCGGCGACATCCACTCCTCCAGCCAGCCGGTCGCCGGGCTCACCTTCGGCAGGTACAGCTTCCGCTGCAGCCCGGCGATCCGGTCGCCGTACGCGCGGTCGCGGCCCAGGGTCGTGACGGCCGCGCGGTAGTGCTCGAACAGGTCCCAGACGATCTCCTGGCTGTAGGTGTTCCCGAGCGTGTCCTGCGGGCCGTGCTCGGGTGACCAGTCGTGGTCGTCGACCAGCACCTCGCGGCCGTCGACGGTCGTCGTGACGAGCCGCGCCTCCCAGAACTCGGCGGCTCCCTTGAGCAGCGGGTAGATGCGCGCGAGGTAGGCCTGGTCCTGGGTGAACGCGTAGTGGTCCCACAGCGAGTTGCACAGCCACGCGTTGCCGGCGGGGTGCCACCACCAGCCGGAGCCGCCGTAGATGTTGGTGGAGAACGCGATCGCCCAGCCGCCGATCTTGCCGCTGGTGTTACGGAAGCGGTTTCTCGGGTCGTTGAACAGCTTCTTGGTGGTGTCCGTCCACACGGGAAGCTGCGAGAGGCAGTAGTCGGCCAGCGCGGTGAAGCTGCCCGGCAGGGCCGCGCGGTCGGCCAGCCAGTAGTTCATCTGGACGTTGATGTCGGTGTGGTAGTCGCTCATCCAGTCGGGCGTGTTGTTGTTCTGCCACAGGCCCTGCAGGCCCATCGGCAGGCCGTCGCGCGAGCCGGTGATCGTCAGGTACCGGCCGAACTGGAGGTAGGACGCCTCCAGCTCCGGGTCGGGCGTGGCCGGGTCGTCGTGGCGCGCCACGAGCCGCGACCACGAGTCGAGCGACCGCTTGGACGCCGGGGACGTACCCAGGTCGAGGGTCAGCCGGTCGTAGAGCCGCCGGTAGTCGGCGACGTGCGTGGCCAGCAACGCGCCACCGCCGGCCCGCAGCGCGCGGGACGCCTTCTGCTTCGACAGCGCCAGCGGGTCGGCCGAAGCGTCGAGGAACTTCCGCGCCGCGTCGGGCACGTAGTTCGTCCCACCCGAAAACACGATGACGACCTCGCGACAGCCCGTGAACACCACGTTCTTCCCCTGCTGCGAAACCTGCCCGCCCTGGCTCGACGCCGCGGCCGCGCACGCGTACTTCAGCCCGTTGGCGAAGGACGCCGCGAACGCGGGCCCGCTCAGGACCTCGTCCCGCGTCGGCTCCAAGGCGACCGTCCCAGTCAGCGTTCCCCGGCCTTCACTGGTCAGCCGGACGACCACGACGTCGTCGGGGTGGCTCGCGTAGACCTCGCGGCGGTACCGCGTGCCCTGGCCGGTGTAGGTGACGGTCACCAGGCCGTTGCTCAGGTCGAGCGTCCGCCGGTAGTTCGTGACGCCGGTGTGCGCGGGCACCGAGATCCGCGCCTTCGCCAGCAGCCCGAGGGTGCCGAACTTCTCGCGTTCGTACGGGAACTGACCGTCGTCTTCGAGCACGTTGTTGGCACCGCCGGTCCAGAGGGAAGCATCGGCGAGGTACAGGAAGTCGGCGGCCGGGTCACCGCCGACGAGGGCACCGATCCGACCATTGCCGATCGGCAGGCCTTGTTCGATGATCTTGTCCTCGGCTGCGGGCGCCGGGTACCACAGCGTCGTCGCCCGGCCGTCCGGAACGAGGTCCGCGGCAGCCGGGCGCACGACGTCTGCGCTTGCGACAAAAGGACGAACGCCACTCAGGGCGATCCCGGCGCCGACCGCGCCACCAAGCTTGAGGAAGGTGCGGCGCGAGGGCGGGAGGGAAGGGTTCGACATGTCGGATCCGTTCGGCGTTGAAGGCGGGGACCGGCTTGCAGCCCGCCAAACATATGACCTATCCGGATCCGAGGTCAAGATTCTTCGTAATTAATCCGATAATATGAACAGCTCAGCAGTTCGACGGCGCCGGCTTCCCGGCCAGCCGGTCGTGGACGTAGGCGAGGGCCCCCGGCGCACCCTGGACCGCGACGGTGACGTGGTCACCGATCGGGATCCGGTGGTACTGGATGGTCACGCCCTCGGCGCAGTACTTGCGCACCAGCGCGTCCACCGGCGGCGTGAGCGCCAGTTCGTCGAAGATCCCTTGGTAGAAGTACGTCGGCGAGCCCGGTTTCCGGGTGCCCATGACGTTCTCGGCGATCACCTTCCGCACCGACGGCACGTCGAGCAGCTCCGGCACGGTCGTGTACTCGCTCATCCGATGAAACGCCTGGCTCACGCTGAACTGGGCGATGCACTGCTTGCCGACGTCCTCGAACGCCTGCTTGCCCCGCGCGTTGAGCAGCGTGGCCGTGTCGATCTCCGGGTACGCGCGGCTCAGCCCGACCGCCGCGCCGATGTAGATCCCGGCGAACACGCCGCCGTCGATGCGGCGGGCGACGTACTCGATGTCCGCGGGCACCCCGCCGGCGGCGACCCCGGCGAACTTCAGCTCCGGCGCGTACGTCGGCTGGACCTCGTTGGCCCACTGGCTGGCCAGCGCGCCGCCCGAGTAGCCCATCAGCGCCGTCGGCGTCGCGGGCCCGGACAGCCCGGCGGGCGCGAACGACTGGGCCGCGCGGATGCCGTCGATGACGCCGTGGGCGGTGGTGAGCCCGGCCGTCCACTCCGACCGGGGGCCTTCGTAGTCGGCGGTCACGACGGTGTGGCCCGCGGCGAGCAGCGGCACCATGAGCGCCAGCTCCTCGGCGGGCAGCGCGGTGCCGGTCGCCAGCACGTACGACGGCGCGCAGTCGAGACTGAGGCCGTCCTGCGCCGTCTGGTACGAGACCAGCGTCTTCGAGGCCGGCGACACCGGTTGCATGATCGTCGCGACGTCGGCGATCGCGCCGCCGCGGGTGTCCGACGAGCGGTACTTGACCTGCCAAGCCCGGATCGGCACGGGCAGGGTGAGCGCCCGGATCGTCACCGGGCGGGAGTCGAGGACGGTGCCCGGCGCGACGTCGGGGAACGGCGACGGCTGGGCGTAGAACGGATCGGCGGCGGGGTTCGGCGGCAGGCCGGCCGCGTCGGCGGCGGGCGTGGCGACCAGGGCAGCCGCGGCGAGGACCGCGACGGTGAGGATGCGGCGGATGTCGGCGTTGACAACGGACACGGGACCTCCCGGTTTCGATACCGACCGGTATCGTGTGTCCGATTTACCAGATGACCTGCGTCACAGTCAACGAAGGACGCCCAGGTGAGGGAGGCGGTAGCGTTGCGCTCCATGACCGCACCCCGCCGCCGCCCGACCCGCGCCGAGACCCGGCGGCGGATCATCGACGCGGCCACCGCGGTGTTCGCGCGCCAGGGCATCGCCGCGACGTCGCTCAACGATGTCGCGGCCGAAGCCGGCCTCACCAAGGGCGCGGTCTACTCCAGCTTCGCCGGCCGGGACGACCTGGTGCTGACGATCATGGAAGAGCACGTCGTCGAGCGCATGGAGGGGGCGACCACGGCGTTCGCCGAGCTGGCGGACCTCGACGAGGCCACCACCGAGGCCGGGGCGCGGCTGCTGTCCGGGATCGACTCGGACGCCACCTGGCACCGGCTGCTGCTGGAGTACTGGGGCCTGGCCATGCGCAACCCGGCCGTCCACAAAGGACTCGCCGAGCGCCGCGCCCGGCTGCGGGAGGCGATCACCGCGGCCATCCGCAAGGCCGCCGCCCAGCACGGCGTCGAGCTGCCTCTCGCGCCCGAGCACCTCGCGGTCGTCGTGCTGGCGCTGTCCAACGGCCTCGCGGTCGAACGCGGCGTCGACCCGGACGCGGTGCCGCCCGGGCTCTTCAGCGACGTCCTCAAGCTGCTCGTGACCCCACGCTGACCACCGACGAAAGGCTGCCACCGGTGCCGACCAACCCCTTCCTCGAAGGCGCCTTCGCCCCGATCGGCCAGGAGCACACCCTCACCGAGCTCGAGGTGACCGGGACGATCCCCGAGTTCCTCGACGGCCGCTACCTGCGCAACGGGCCCAACCCGCTGTCCGAAGTGGACCCGGCGGCCTACCACTGGTTCATGGGCGACGGCATGGTCCA
>NZ_JBICSQ010000049.1:0-63352 GCF_043197175.1 Amycolatopsis sp. NPDC049252 | reverse complement strand
AACCGAAGGGTTGTGGGAGAGTAGGACACCGCCGAACTTACGTGGGGAAGGGCCCGGCCCGGTTGAGAACTTTGGTTCTCCCGGCCGGGCCCTTTTCTTTATACCCAAAACACGGGCCGTGTCGACGCCGCAGCCACACGAGCCGACCCTTCAAGCACGCTCTCTGATCCCGCGAACCGACTGTCCAGGTACGCCAGCCGACTGTCTGGGTACGCGACCCGACCCTTCAGGTACGCGAGTTCCGGCTACCATCACGCGAGTCGCGACCGGAGTCACGCGAGTTCTGGCACTGATCACGCGAAGCCCGCGTCCCGGCGCCGAGTGATGCCCATGGCGTCACCTTAGCCGGCCTTGCGGTGTCCGAATCGGACTCTCGCCACTTGAATCCCTTTGCCAGTAAGTGTGATCGGACACGAAATTGGCGTGATTGCCGGCGAAACTCGCGTGATCCGAGGCGCGACTCGTGTGGCCGAGGGGGCATCACTCGTGATGGGAAGCCGACACGCGTGATGGGAGGGTCGACTCGCGTACCTGGGCGGTCGGGTTGCGTGCACAGACAGTCGGGTTGTGTGTGCGGTTAGGGGGTGGGGCGGCGGAGTAGGTAGGTGTCCATGATCCAGCCGTGGCGTTCTCGGGCTTTCGCGCGGGTTTCGCGGATTTGGGTTGCCAAGGCCGGAGTCAGGGGGCCGGAGATGAGGATTTCGTCTGGGGTGCCTACGTACGCGCCCCAGTAGATCGTCAGATCTTGGGATGTGAAGCGGTCGAACGTCGTGTGGGCGTCCAGGAGGACGAAGACGTCGTCGACGTCGGACGGCCAGCCTGCGGCCAGGCGGCGGCCTGTGGTGAGCTGAACCGCGCGGCCGATCTGGTTCATCGTCGTGCGGTGACGGGCCGTCAGGGCCGAGATGCTGCTGATGCCCGGGATCACCTCGTACTCGAACTCGACGTTCCCCCGCGCCAGCACCGCCTCGATCAGCGCGATCGTGCTGTCGTACAGCGACGGGTCGCCCCACACCAGGAAGGCGCCCGTCTGAGACGCGTCCAGCGAGGTGAGGATCGCTTGCTCGTAGAGCGCTGCGCGGGCCGCGTGCCAGTCGGCCACCGCGGCCCGGTAGTCGTCCGGGGTGCGGTCGCGTGGGGGGTCCGGGACGAGGACCGTGCGGTACGGGCGGGTGACGAACCGGTCCAGGATCTCCTGGCGCAGGCGGACCAGGTCGGCCTTCTCCTCGCCCTTGTCCAGCACGAAGAACACGTCGACGCGGTTGAGGCGGTCCACCGCCTGCACGGTGAGGTGCTCGGGGTCGCCGGCGCCGATCCCGATCGCGTAGAGCTTCCGCATTCCGCGAGTGTGCCCGCCGGAGCGAGCACCGCCACACCGGGGGCGGTGGAGAACCCCTACCCCCGATGGGTATAAAGAGAGGGGAACGAGAGGAGCCCCGATGACCGAAACGACCTACACCGTCGAGGGCATGACCTGCGGGCACTGCGCCACCTCGGTGCGCGAAGAGGTCTCCGAGCTCGGCGGCGTCCGCGAGGTGGACGTCGACGTCGAGAGCGGGCGCGTCACCGTGACCAGCGACACCCCACTGACCGCCGACGCCGTGGCCGCGGCCGTCACCGAGGCCGGCTACCGCCTGGTGGCCTGACCGGCATGGCCACCGCGCAGTCCGAACGCGTCGAGCTCGCCATCGGCGGGATGACGTGCGCTTCCTGCGCGGCCCGCGTCGAACGCAAGCTCAACAAGGTCGGCGGCGTGACCGCGACGGTCAACTACGCCACCGAGAAAGCCCAGGTCAGCTACCCCGGCGGACTGTCGATCGAGGATCTGGTCGGCGTCGTCGAGGCCGCCGGGTACTCCGCGCGGCTCCCGGAGCCCGAGGCGCCGGCCGAAGACGGCACGCTGCGCAAGGGTTTGCTCCTCTCCGCCGCGCTCACCGTCCCCGTTCTCGCGCTCGCGATGGTCCCGGCCTGGCAGTTCGACTACTGGCAGTGGGTCTCGCTCGTGCTCGCCGCCCCGGTCGTGACGTGGGGCGCGTGGCCGTTCCACCGCGCCGCCGCGGTCAACCTGCGCCACCTCACCGCCACCATGGACACGCTGATCTCGCTCGGCGTCGTCGCCGCCACGGCCTGGTCGGTGTACGCGCTCCTGTTCGGCATGGCCGGCGAGATCGGCATGCGCCACGGCTTCGAGCTGCTGAGCACCGGCATGGCCGGCGACAACCTGTACTTCGAGGTGGCCGCCACGGTCACCACGTTCATCCTGGCCGGCCGCTACTTCGAAGCCCGGTCCAAGCGCCGCGCCGGCGCCGCCCTGCGCGCGCTGCTGGATCTCGGCGCGAAGGACGTCACGGTGCTCCGCGACGGCGTCGAGCGCCAGGTGCCGATCGAGAGCCTGCACCCCGGTGACGTCTTCGTCGCCCGGCCCGGCGAGAAGATCGCCACCGACGGCGTGGTCACCGAAGGCAGCTCCGCGGTCGACACGAGCATGCTCACCGGGGAGGCGACGCCGGTCGAGGCCGGCCCGGGCGACGCCGTCACCGGCGCCACCGTCAACGTCGGCGGGCGGCTGCTCGTCCGCGCGACGCGCGTCGGCGCGGACACCCGGCTGGCGCAGCTCGCGCGCCTGGTCGAGGCCGCGCAGAACGGCAAGGCCGAGGCCCAGCGCCTCGCCGACCGGGTGTCGGCGGTGTTCGTCCCGGCGGTCGTCTTCGCGGCGCTCGCCACGCTGGTCGCCTGGCTGGCGACGGGCGGCAGCGAAGACCAGGCGTTCACCGCGGCCGTCGCGGTGCTGATCATCGCCTGCCCCTGCACGCTCGGCCTGGCGACGCCGACGGCGCTGCTCGTCGGCACCGGGCGGGGCGCGCAGCTGGGCATCGTCATCAAGGGCCCCGAGGTGCTCGAGTCCACCCGCCGCGTCGACACCGTCGTGCTCGACAAGACCGGCACCGTCACCACCGGCCGGATGACGCTGGTCGAAGGGGACGGCGAGGTCCTCCGGCTGGCCGGCGCGGTCGAGGCCGCGTCCGAGCACCCGATCGCCCGGGCGATCGTGGCCGCGGCCCGGGAGCGGTTCGGCACGCTCCCCGCCGTCACGGACTTCCGCAGCACGGCCGGGCTCGGCGTCACCGGCGTCGTCGAGGGCAAGCGGGTCAGCGTCGGCCGGGAGGCGGCCGGGGCGTCCGGCGTGCACGTGGCCTGGGACGGCGAGGTCCGCGGGCAGCTGGTCGTCGCCGACACGATCAAGCCGACGTCCGCGCAGGCCGTCGCCGAGCTGCGCGCGCTGGGCCTGACGCCGGTGCTGCTGACCGGGGACAACGCGGACACGGCGCGGGCGATCGCGGCCGAGGCGGGGATCGACGAGGTCATCGCCGGCGTGCTGCCCGAAGGCAAGGTCGACGTCGTGAAGCGGCTGCAGGCCGAGGGCCGGGTCGTCGCGATGGTCGGCGACGGGGTCAACGACGCCGCCGCGCTCGCGCAGGCCGACCTGGGCCTGGCCATGGGCACCGGCACCGACGCGGCCATCGAGGCCGGCGACCTGACGCTGGTGCGCGGCGACCTGCGCGCCGCGGGCGACGCGATCCGGCTGGCACGCCGGACGCTGGCCACCATCAAGGGCAACCTGTTCTGGGCGTTCGCCTACAACGTCGCGGCGCTGCCGCTGGCCGCGTCCGGGCTGCTCAACCCGATGATCGCGGGCGCGGCAATGGCGTGCTCGTCGGCGTTCGTGGTGAGCAACAGCCTCCGGCTGCGCCGCTTCCGCTGATACGTGGGGTGGGTATAGTCGAGGTGGAGGGATGCCGACGACGGGGACAGGTGCGCGATGACGGGTTACGGCAACGAGCGAGAGGCCTACCTCAAGCGCCTGCGCCGGATCGAGGGGCAGATCCGCGGGCTGCAGCGCATGGTCGAGCAGGACAAGTACTGCATCGACATCCTGACCCAGGTCTCCGCGGCGACGAAGGCGCTCCAGTCGTTCTCGCTGGAACTGCTCGACGAGCACCTCGCGACCTGCGTGGTCCAGGCGGCCGCGGCCGGCGGCGAGGAAGCCGACCTGAAGGTCCGGGAAGCCTCGGACGCGATCGCGCGGCTGGTGCGCTCGTAGCTCAGCGGACCAGCACCGCCAGTGTCAGTCCGCCTGCGTTGGTCGTGAAGTGCACGATCACCGACGCCAGCACGCCGCGGCCCTGGTGGCGCCACCAGTGCAGGAAGATCCCGGCGACGCCGGCCGCGGCCATCGCCAGTACCTGGAGCACCACCACCGGCGTGCCGCCGAACACGGCGTGGACCGCCGCGTTGCGGCCGATCGCCAGGGCCGGCAGGTAGTGCCAGAGCCCGAACAGGGCCGCCGCGCCCAGGATCGGGGGCCAGCGCCAGCGGTCGTCCCGGGCGCCGAGCAGGGCCGGCAGCACGCCGCGGAACGCGATCTCCTCGATCAGCACCGTGCCGAACAGGATGCGGCCGCACGTCAGCCAGAGCAGCTGGCCGAAGTCCGGTGTGCCGACCCGGCCGTCCTGGTAGACGGTTCGCAGCGCCGGTACGGCCAGCGCGATGCCGAACACCACCGCGACCACCCCGGCGCCGGCCAGCCCGACCAGGGCGGGCCGCCGGAACGAGCGCAAACCCAGGTCGGACCACGACAGCCCGGCCGCACGCGCCAGGCCGACCAGCACCAGCGCGGCCACCAGCCCGCACACCGGGTACGCCCAGCCCGGCAGCACCCGGTTGGCCAGCGTGGTCGACGCGGCCAGCGTCACGACGGCCGCGACCAGGGCGAACGCCCGGATCAAGGGATGATGTCCCGCGAGTTGAGCGCGTCGGCCAGCCGTTCGCGCAGCTCGGCCGCGGTGACGGCCGGGTCGATCTCCGACGGCGGGGACAGCACCTTCGAGATCACCGTCGACAGGTTCTGGTACGCCGGGGTCAGCGGCCGGACGGCGGCGTCGGACAGCGCGGCCAGGATGTCCGGCTTCATCGGGAACTGCGCGGCCATCGTCGAGCCCGGGTCGGCCGGGTCCAGCGGCGCCGGGTCGTCGTAGACGGACCGGGTCGTCGGGGCCAGGCCGTCCTCGATCGCCTGGTACTTCTGGCTCGCCGGGCTGCGCAGGCACAACGCCGCTTCGAACGCTTCGGTCTTGTGCGGCGAATACGTGCTGATCGCCAGGTTGAAGCCGCCGATCGTGACGTGGCTCGGGCGCCCCGGCACCACCGACGGGTACCGCGCCCAGCGGACGTGCGTCAGGTCCTGCGGCTTTTCCTTCGCGTAGGAGGCGTAGACGTACGGCCAGTTCAGCTCCAGCGCGCCCTGCCCGCGCTGGAACGCCTGCCGGACCTCGTCCTCCTTGGAGTTGCCCAGCGACGGGTCGGTGATCCCGGCCGTGGTGAGCGTCTTCAGCAGCTGCAGCGCGCGGACGGCGCCGTCGTCCATCAGCACGGACTTGCCGTCGTCGGACAGGATGTGCCCGCCCGCCGACGCGACGAGGGTGTTGTAGAACACCACCAGGCCCTCGTACTGGGCGCCGGTGAACAGGACGTTCGCCGGCTTCCCGGCCGCTTTCAGGGCCTTGGCCTGCGTGATCAGCTCGTCGAACGTCTTCGGCGGTGACGGCGTGAGCCGGTCGTCGTACCAGAGCAGCTGGACGTTCGTGTGCTTCGTCGCCGCGTACAGCTGCCCGTTCCAGCGCGCGGTCGACAGCGGGCCGGGCAGCACGTCGCGCGTCGCCTCCGCTTCGGCGGCGCCGGTCCACGGCACCACCCAGCCCGCCTCGGCGAACTCCGGCACCCACGTGACGTCCAGGCCGAGCACGTCCAGCGACGGGTCTTCCGCGGCGAGGCGGCGCACCATCTGCTCGCGCTGGCCGTCCGCGCTGCGCGGGAGCTTGTGGTACTCGATCCGGTACCGGCCGCCCGCGGCCGCGTTGCAGGTGTCGACGACGTGCTGGAGGTTGTTCTCCGGCGAGACGTACAGGTTGATCGTCAGGCCGGAGCCGCCGCCGCACGCGCTCAGCATGCCCGCGAGCAGCACGGTGACCAGCGGGATCGTCGCGCGCATGGGTCCCCCTCACCTCGGCCGGGCGATCACCTGATCATCGGGGCAACCCGGCCGGGGGACAAGGGGTCAGCCGACGGCGTCCGAAAGATCGTCCGCCGGGGAGCGTCTCTGGACGGGCACGCGTTTGGCCATCGGCAGGGTGGCTTCGGGGTCGAACGGCCGCTCGTCGAGCGCGACGGCCGCTTCGGCCAGCAGGGAGCGGCAGCCGGTGAGGCTCGCGTGGAGCTTGTCGCGGACGTCGGTGAGGGCCGCGACCTCGCGTTCCGCGGCCGTGACCAGGGTTTCGGCGCGCTGGGTGGCTTCCGCGACCAGCCTGTCGGCCTTCGTGCGGGCGGCCGTGTCCTGCTCGGCCAGCTCATGCATCGCCTCGGCCCGGCGGAGCGTCATCGCCCGCGTGTGGTCCTCTTCCTGCCGCGCCCGGCGTTTCGCCGCGGCCTCGTCGAGCTCGCGACGGCGCTGCTCGGCCGCCCGCAGGAGTTCTTCGTGCTCGGTGCGCTGCCGCTCGCGATCGGCTTCGGCCGCGGCCAGGGCTTCCCGTTCCTTCTCGGTGAGCCGGACGGCCTCGAGCTCCGCCTCACGCTTGATCCGTTCGGCGGTTTCCGTTGCCCGCGCGGTGATTTCGGCCGCTTCCTCGCGGGTGAGCTCGATCATCCGGCGCGAGCGCTCCTGCAGCGCGTCGGCGGGGATCGGGGTCCGGCTGATCCGGTCGATCTTCACCCGGAGCTCACGGTTCTCCTCGGCGAGCGCGGCCGCGCGACGCGCCGCGGCGTCGCGTTCGGCGGTGAGTCTCTGGATCTCGGCTTCGGCCCACTCGACGTAT
Organism: Amycolatopsis sp. NPDC049252; assembly: GCF_043197175.1. Taxonomy (NCBI): domain Bacteria; kingdom Bacillati; phylum Actinomycetota; class Actinomycetes; order Pseudonocardiales; family Pseudonocardiaceae; genus Amycolatopsis; species Amycolatopsis sp. NPDC049252. Next base: position 56,483 of record NZ_JBICSQ010000049.1, on the reverse strand, counting down.
TCGACGACCTGCGCGCGATGAAAACCGCGCCACGCCAGGTCGAATCCGGGCCGCGTGTGCGCCACGTCCTCGCCACCGCCGGGGGCCATGTCTCACCTCCGAATTGGATGGTTTCTCCTCGGCCGCACGTTTTCCTTGCGGTACCGGGGATTTCCGGGTGCACCCCAGTGTGCCGCAAACCCGCCCCCGCGCGCTGCCCGGGCGGGTGATCATTCGTCGAGCGGTTCCCCGGCGCCGGTGGACGTGCTCCGGACGCCCGGCAGTTCGGCGAGTTCGGCGGCGAGGTCGTAAAGATCACCTCGCCCGTCGAGCCGCAGCGTGACGACCGCGATCCGTTGCCCCTCCTCGGAAACTGTGACATCCGGGGCTTCGCCCCGGGCCGGGGGCTCCGCCACCCGGAGCCCCCAATGGGGTTCGTGATCTACCTCCACGTGGTGCACGGACCAGCCACGTCCGGTGCACACGGCGAGCGCCGCGCGCAGCACACCCTGGCCGTCGGCGTAGGTGAGCCGCACCACCGGCGGTTCCCTGCGGTGCCGCGCGACGAACCGCTGCAGCGGCGGCAAACCGCGTGTCACCACGAAGTGCCCGATGGTCGTGCCGACCGCGAGCACCGGCAGGCCGGCGCCGCACGCCGTGCCGACCGCGGCGGTGAGCCAGATCGTCGCGGCCGTGGTCAGGCCACGGACGGCGTCGCGGCGGACGAAGATCAGCCCGCCGCCGATGAAGCCGATGCCGGAGACGATCTGCGCGGCGATCCGCGACGGGTCGAGCGCGACGTGCTCGGTGCCGAGCAGGTCGGCGAAGCCGTACTTCGACACCAGCATGAACACGGCCGAGCCGACGCCGACCAGGCTGTGCGTCCGCAGCCCGGCGGCCTTCATCCCGGCTTCGCGCTCCAGGCCGATGGCGACGCTGAGCAGCAGCGCGAGCAGTACCGGCGGCAGCAGTTCCCACTGCGCCGACGTGGACCACAGTGTGGGCAAGGTCACGACCTCCCGGGGTCTCGGGGCGCCCGGCGACCCGGCAAGCGAGGAGAACCTCCGGGGCCGTCACCAGGGCATACTGAGCGGATATCACCGATCGTGCCAGGGTGAGGTGGAGTGCGTGACAGTGCGTCGGCCGGTCCCGGCCCCCGACTTCGTCGGTTACCCCGAGGTGCGGCGCGGCATCCGCTCGCTGCTCGGCGGGCGGGACGGCCTGGACGTGCGGCCGGTCCCGGCGTGTCCCGAGTGGACCGTCACGGACCTGCTCGCGCACCTGACCGGCATCGCCGAGCGCGTGCTCGTGCGCCACGGCGGGACACCGCCGCCGGCGCCCGCGCCCCGGGACGTCCCCGGCCTGCTCGACCGCTGGGACGCCGTGGGCGAGGAGCTCGACCGGCTGCTCGCCGAGGCGGGCGGGCGCAGCGGCGAGATCATGGTGATGGACGCCTACACCCACGAACTGGACCTGCGCGCCGCGCTCGGCGTGGCGCCGCCGGACGAGCACCTGGCCTGGGCCCCGAGCTTCGAGGTGCTGGTCCGCGGGTTCTCCGGCTCGGTGGCCGGCCGCGGCCTGCCGCCGCTGCGCGTCCGCACGACCGGGGGTTCGGAGTGGACGGCGGGGCACGGCCGGGCGACGGCGTCGCTGACCGCACCCGCCCACGACCTCTACCGCGCCCTCGCCGGCCGCCGCTCACCGGCGCAGCTGGCGGTGCTGGACTGGAGCGAGGCGCCGGAGCCGTGGCTGCCGGCGTTCACCTGGGGCCCGTTCGAGCCGCCGTCGTATCCGGGCGTGTGAGTTCGGGATCTGCTTTGGCGAGGTCGCCGTGGCTCTGGGTCCGGCTGGTGTTCGTTGGCGTGGCTGGTGGTGCCGGCGGGGTGGTTGCCGGCGTTGACCTGGGGGCCGTTGGTGTCGGGCGGGTGAGGTCGCCGTGGCCGGGGTCGGTGTTCGGTGGCGCGGCTGGTGGTGTCGGGCTGGAGTGAGGGCCGCGGCGGTGGTTGCCGGTGTTCACCTGGGGCCATTGGTGCCGGCGGGTGAGTTCGGGATCTGCCTGGCGAGGGCGCCGGGCGTCTAGGCTCAGCCGCCCGGCGAGGTCACCGTGAGGACCGCGGCCAGGCCCAGTACCAGCACGGACAGCACGACCTCGGTGCCGACGGCCAAGCGCAGCCGTCGCAGGTCGGCCGTCACCGTGGCCGTGCCGCCGGACGACCTGACCGTGATGCCGCGCTGCACCGCGCGGCGCGACACGCGCGCCACGGCCAGCAGCGCGGCGAACCCGGCGATCTTCAGCAGCAGGAGCAGGCCGAAGCCGGTGGTCCAGAGCGTCGAGAGCGACGGCATGATCCGCAACGCGAGCACGGCGCCGCTGACCGCGACTGCGAAGACCGCGCTGCCGGCCAGCCGCGAGAACCGGGTGACGACCGGGCCGAGGTCCTCGCCGGCGGCGGGGCGGCGCAGGGCGAAGGCGAGCTGGACCAGGCCGCCGGCCCAGATCGCGATGGCGCCGTAGTGCACCAAGTCCGCGCCGACCGACACGAACATGATCGGGTCGGTCACCGGGTGGCCGGTCGCCGAGAAGCTCAGCAGCACGAGGAAGCCGGTCACCATGGCGCCGTTCTCGTACCGCGCGCGCAGCCGCTCGGACAGCACCGGCGCCAGCAGCCGCGGCAGGAGCACCGCCAGCACGGCGACGGCGGCCAGCCGCAGCAGCAGGAGCTTGCCGTAGGCCACGCGCAGGGTGTCCGAGAGCAGCCCGGTGTCGAAGACGGCACCCAGGCCGCGTCCGGCGGCGTACGGGCCCTGGAGCACGAGCGCGGCGACCGCCGTCACGGCGGTGAGCCCGGCGCCCCACGACAGCAGGCGCCGCGTGCGCGGGTCGGTGCCGCCGGCCGGACGGCACGTCCGCACGAACACGAGCCCGCCGAGCAGCACCACCCCGACGTAGGAGAGCCAGCGGAACGTCGTGGAGAGGACGTCCACCGCGGGATCGGTGCCGGTCGCGGCCGCGACCGCGCCCGCCGAGGTGATCAGCGGGCCGGTGCCGACGACGAAGGCGAACGTGCCGCGCACCGGGTGGGAGTCGGCGGAGACGAAGGCGTACTCGACGAGGTAGCTGCCGTCGGGCAGGCCCGGCCGCAGCCGGACGGCGACCTGCTCGGCGGCGTCGCCGGGCTGGAAGACCGGGCCGGTGTCGGCCTCGGTGCCCTGGGTGTCGACGACCTTCAGCGAGCCCGGCTGGATGCCGATGTTCTCCGACAGCGTCACCGACACCTGGCCGGGCGCCGCGGTCAGCCGGGTGCCGTCACCCGGCGTCGAGGAGATGATCTCGACGTGCGCCGAGGCCGGAGCGGCGGTGAGCACCAGCCAGCCGGCCAGGAAGGCCAGCAGGGCCAGCGCCCGCCGCAGCACCGGGCGGCTCACGAGCCGGACAGTGCCGGCGCCTGCGGCTTCAGCCCGCAGACGCAGCCGGTGAGCTCGTGCTCGGCCTTCGACGCGCGCCGGTGCAGCACGACGGCCACGATCATCGGGATGGTGACGATCGTGTTGTAGAACAGGTGCAGCTCCACCCGCGGGACCAGCAGCTGGATGATGCTGGTGGGCACCTTCTGCCCGGCCAGCCGCCAGCCGGACTGGGCCTGGATGAACAGCAGCAGGTGCTCGATGTGGTGCCAGAACTGGATGCCCAGCGCCAGGTTCCACCACTGCCTCGAGCGGCCCGCGAAGCCGTGCCGCAGCACCCACAGGAACACCAGCATGACGAGCGCGTAGCCGTAGTGCAGCCACTCCTGGGAGATCAGCCACGGGAACGGCATGCCGAGCACGCCCCTGGCCCGTGACGTCGGCCAGCCGAGCCCGTAGATCTGGACGGCCTGGACGATGTGCTCGGCCCAGTGCGCGATGACGATGATCATGAACACCGCGAGGGCGCGGTGGTGGTAGCGGCTGTTGAGCCCGCCGAGGAAGCCCGTGGGCCGGGCGAGTTCGGACGTCGACATGCTGACCCCAGTTTTCGCGTGTGCGCCAATGCCTTGGTGCGTAGACGATAGCCGCTCGCGCGCGGTGATCCGTTACTCCGGATTGCTGACATCGCAAGGGAAATTGCGGCAGACAGCGGATTGCGCACCGGCGGGCGGGTGAGACCGCCACCCGCCGGTGCGGGCGGGTCAGTGGAGGGCGAGCCCGGTCGGGCGCTCCGGGGCCGGCGGGATGTGGAAGAGCCGGGTGAACAGCTCGAGGTGGGCCGGGTCGCCGTCGATGCGGACCTTGCCGCTGCTGATGGCGTCCTGGGCGCCGAGCTTGCCGTTGAACAGGTCGATCATCGCCGGTCCCTGCGGCTCGATCACCAGGTCCGCCGCGGGCAGCGCGCCCGCCGCGGCCTTCAGCGCGCCGTCGTCGACCATCGCGTGCACGATCATCTCGCCGCCCAGGTGGTGCAGCTCGTAGTTGACGTGCACGCCGGACGCGGCCTCCTCCTGGAAGGTCGTGTACAGCGAGATGATCGCGGTGTCGAGGGTGAACACCTCGTCGGCGCGGGGGTAGGTGAGCGAGCGGGCGCCCCACAGCCCCAGCTCGAGGACGATGTTGTCGAGCTCGTTGCCGTACTCGGTCAGCTCGTAGACGACGCCGGCGTCCAGCTGGGACAGCACGCGGCGGCGGACCACCCCGGCCTCCTCCAGCTCGTTCAGCCGCGAGGTGAGGATGCTGACCGGGATCCGCGGCAGCGTCTGCTGCAGGTCGGTGAACCGCTTCGGGCCGAGCACCAGGTCACGGACGACGAGCAGCGACCAGCGTTCGCCGACGATCTCGAGCGCCCGTGCCAGGCCGCAGAACTGTCCGTAGGTGCGAGCAGAGGTAGGCATACTCGGGTCCTCACTTGTCTCGGGTCCAGACCGGGCACCGCCTGGCTCGCGCGTGGCCGCGGGGTCCGCTACGGTGCCTCAGTCGCCGTGTAGTACTCCCGGCGTCTCCGTCTACGGTGACGGCTCGCACGTGACCCGGCCAGTGAGATGCACACCGCTACCACATGCGTTGCCCAGGTGGGCACGTGCAAATCGCATGACTTCACGGTGCCTCGCGCACTGGCTGGGAGTCCCCCGGAGGAGCAGGATTCGGACACTCGTCCCGTACTACCCTCGCAGACCGGCAGGAGTGCTCATGCGCAATCCAGCGGTGGACAGGACTGGTGCGCTGAAGGAGGGCGGGCAGGTGCCCGCCGGGCCGACACTGGCGTTCAAGCGGCACCTCCGGGCCGAGGTGCGGGCCGGGAAGGGTGCGTACCTGTTCTCCGAACAGGGTGTCATCGCCATGCGCGGCGCGCAGATCGAATCACTGGCGACCCTGCTCGACGGGACCCACGACCTCGAAAGCCTGCTCCGCGGCCGGCCCGGCGGGATGCCGCCGGACCAGGTCCGCGCACTGCTGGCCCAGCTCGTGGAGGCCGGGCTCGTGACGGTGCGGGAGCGGGGCGGGCAGAACGACGAGCGGGCGCTGGCCTACTGGGACGCCTGCGGGGTGGACGCCGAACGGCTCGCGACCCGCGAACGGCCGAGCCGGGTCCGGCTGATCACCGTCGGGGACGACATCGGGACCGAGCGGGTGCGCGCGGCGCTGACCGACGCCGACGTCGAGGTGGTCACCGGCGGGACCGAGGTCGCCGACCTGTCCGTGGTGCTCTGCTCGGACTACCTCGACCCGCGCCTGGCCGCCGTGGACGCCGCGCACCGGGCCGGCGGCCGGCCGTGGCTGATCGCGCGGCCGTTCGGCGCCCAGGTCTGGATCGGGCCGGTGCTGCGGCCCGGCGGCGGGTGCTGGCACTGCCTGACCCACCGGCTGTGGGGCCACCGGCACGCCGAGGCGTGCGTCCAGGAGGTGCTCGGCCACGACGGTCCCGCGCGGCGCCCGGTCTCGGCGGTGCCGCCGCTGGCCGCGGCCGCGGCCCACTTCGTCGCGCTCGAGGCGTGCAAGTGGCTGGCCGGCTACCGTTACGAAGGCCAGCAGTGCGTGTGGACGCTCGACACGCTCGACCTGCAGGGACGGCTCCACGAGCTGCGCCGCCGCCCGCAGTGCGCCGGCTGCGGCGACCCCGGGCTGGTGGCCCGGCGCTCGGCCGCCCCGGTCGTGCTGCAGCCGGCGAAGAAGGTGACCTCGGGCGGCGGCGGGCACCGCACCGCGACGCCGGCGCAGATGCTCGAGCGGCACCGGCACCTGATCAGCCCGATCACCGGCATCGTCAAGGCGGTGCGGCCCGACCCGTCGGCCCCCGCGTTCGCCAACGCCTACCACTCCGGCCCGAACGTGACCCGCGGGGTGACCGGGATGGCCGCGCTGCGGGCCGGGCTGCGCTCCCAGAACGGCGGCAAGGGCGTCACCCCGCTCGACGCCGAGGTCGGCGCGCTGTGCGAGGCCGCGGAGCGGTTCTCCGGCAGCTACCAGGGTGACGAGCTGCGCGTCCGCGCCACCTTCGCCGAGCTCGGCGCGGAAGCCTTGCACCCCAACGACTGCATGCTGTTCGCCGAGCGGCAGTACGACGACCGGGCGGCCTGGAACGCCGACCACGCGGACTTCCAGCGGGTGCCCGGGCGGTTCGACACCGGCGCGGTGATCGACTGGACGCCGGTGTGGTCGCTGACCGGGCGGCGCCGGCTGCTGCCGACGGCGCAGCTGTACTACGGCGCGCCCGGCGCGCGCGGGGTGCACGCCGACTCGAACGGTGCGGCGGCGGGCAGCAGCCTGGAGGACGCGATCCTGCAGGGCGCGCTAGAGCTCGTCGAACGCGACGCCGTGGCGCTGTGGTGGTACAACCGCGTCGCGGTGCCGGGGGTGGACCTGAACTCCTTCGGCGACCGGTGGCTCGAGGAGATGACCCGCAACTACGGGGGCATCGGCCGCCAGCTGTGGGTGCTCGACCTGACCTCGGACCTCGGGGTGCCGGTGATGGCCGCGCTGTCGCGGCGCACCGACGGCCCGCGCGAGGACGTCATCCTCGGCTTCGGCGCCCACCTCGACCCGCGCATCGCGGTGCGCCGCGCGGTGACCGAGCTCAACCAGATGCTGCCGGTCGTGCTGGCCGCCGGCCACGAGCTGGACGACCCGGACGCGCGCCGCTGGCTGGAGTTCGCCACCGTCGCGAACCAGCCCTACCTCCGGCCGGCGGCCGGGCAGCGGATGCGGGCGGCGGGCGACTTCCCGTTCGTCGAGCGCGCCGACGTCGGTGACGACGTCGAAGCGCTGGCCGCGACGCTCGCCGGGGCCGGCCTGGAGCTGCTGGTGCTCGACCAGACCCGCCCCGACGTCGGGATCCCGGTCGTCAAGGTGCTCGCGCCCGGCCTGCGGCCGCTGTGGGCCCGCTTCGCCCCGGGCCGCCTGTTCGACGTGCCGGTGCGGCTCGGCCGGCTCGACGCCCCGACGCCGTACGACCGGCTCAACCCGTTGCCCATGTTCCTGTAGCTCCACCCACTCGCGGTACCCGCTCTAGGAGTTCGCTGTGCCTGCTGACCGCCCGGAAGCGGGCTCGGAGACCGTCCGGCTGTGGTCGTTCACCGAAGACACCCTGCTGGAGAACGGGGAGGACGACACCCTGGTCGCGGTCACGTGGTGGGGTGAGTACGAACTGCCGCACATCGCCCCGCAGGTGCGCGACTCGCTGGGCCGGATGCTGCTCGGCCCGGTGTCGATGGACAACCTCGCCTCGTCGATGCCGGACGCCGCCGGGGACTGGCGGGGGATGCTGCGGAAGGTCCTCGAACGGCTGGCGGGCTCGGTGGTCCACTCGGTCGGCCTCAGCGACGGCCGCGGACCGGTGCTTTCCGCGATCCCGGTGACCCAGGCGCCGGTGTTCTCCGCCGAGCCCGTCCCGCCCGGCCGGCTGGTCAAGCTCTCGCGGTTCGCCACGATGCGGCCGGACGGCGGCGCGCTCGTGGTCGAGTCGCCGCGCGCCCGGTACCGGCTCGCGCTGCTGCGGCGGCCCGCGGTCACCGTCGCCTCGTCGCTGGCCGGGCCCGTCACCGTCGAGCAGGTCGCGGCCGACAGCGGGCTGCCGGAGCCGGTCGTGGCCGACGTCGTCGCGTTCCTGGTGGCCGCGGGGGTGGCGCTGGCCGCCGGGCCGGCGGCGGAGTTCGCCGAGGACACCGACACCGACCTGGCGGTGTGGCCGCCCGAGGACCTGATGTTCCACTCCCGCAGCCGGACCTGGCAGAAGGGCGGCCCGCTGGAGCCGGGCGGCGACCGCTCGGGACCGGAGCCGCCGGTGCTCAAGCTGCTCCCGGGCGGCCCGGCGATCCCGCTGCACCGCCCGGACCCGGTCACCGTCGGGTCCGACGGCGCGAGCCTGACGTCGCTGCTCGAACACGACCACAGCTGCCCGGAGTCGAACGGCCGGAGCCTCACCGCCGAGCAGGTGGGCGAGTTCCTCTTCCGGGCCGCCCGGGTCCGCTCGATCGGCCCGGCCCACCTGCCCGGCTGGCCCAGCCACGAGGCTTCCCAGCGGCCGTACTTCAGCATCGGCTGCCTCTACGAGCTGGAGATCTACCTCAGCGTCAACCGCTGCGCCGGCCTGGCGCCCGGGATCTACCACTACGACCCGTTCGGGCACGCGCTCGCGCCGGTCAACGACGACCCCGCGGCGCTCGCCGCCCTGCTCGACCTCGCGATGATCGGCGCCGGGGGCCACCGGCGCCCGCCGGTGCTGCTCACGATCACCGCCCGGCTGACGCGGACCGCGTGGGTCCTCGGCAAGGCCGCGTACGCGACGACCCTGGTGCACGTCGGCTGCCTGCAGCAGATCCTCTACCTGACCGGGCTGGCGATGGGCCTGAGCGCCCACGCCGTGCCGGTCGACGCGGGCGACCGGGTGGACCGCACGCTGGGGCTGGAGTGGCCGGCCGAGGTCAGTGTCGGGGAGTGCGTGCTGGACCTGCCGGGGTGACGCCGTTCCGGTGACCGGCCGTCGCCGGAGCCGACCTCCTGTTACCTTGGTCTCTCGGGGTGGCGACACGGGAGGGGCCGTGGTTGTTCCGGTGCGGATTTCGGGGATCGGCCTGGCCGCCCGGACGGTCGTGGCCGCCGACGAGCCGGCCGAGCCGGACGAGGTGCGGGCCGCCGTGGCGGCACGCGGGCAGCGGGACTTCCGCCGCCTGGTCACCGGGGCCCGGTTCGCGGCCGCCGTCGCGGTGGGCCTGCTGGTCCCGGCCTTCACGCTGACCGGGCGCGAGCCCTGGCCGGTGCAGGTTTCCGCGGCCGGGTACACCGCCGCCCTCGTCGTCGTCTACCTCGCCGGGCTCGGCCAGGGCCGGGCCCGACGGCCCGTTCCCGCGCTGATCCTGCTCGCCGCGCTGAGCTGGGTGCCGATGCTGCAGCTCGGGCCGCGTTGGGCGGTGGCGAGCGGGTTCCTCGCCGGCGGGGTCCTCCTGGTCGCGCGGCCGTCGCGGTCGGTCCCGGCGGTGGTGTTCGTCAGCCTGGCGGCCGGCGTGCTCGTCGCGCTGTCCGAACGGCCCGCGGTCGCGGCGCTGGACGGCCTCACCGCCGCCGCGGTGACCGCGGTGGCCGGGGCGGCCCTGTTCGGGTCGGCCACCGCCGCGCGGCTGGCCGCCGAACGGGAGGCCGAGGTCCGCGAGCTGAAGCGGCGGACGGTCGTCGAGGAGCGCCGGCGGTTCTCCCGGGACATGCACGACCTGCTGGGCCTCAGCCTGTCGGCGATCACCCTCAAGGGTGAACTGGTCGACCGGCTGGTCCGCACCCGGCCGGAGGCGGCCAAGGAGGAGCTGGCGGAGCTGCTGGTGATGTCGCGGCGCGCGCTGGCCGACGTCCGGGCCGTCGCGGCCGGGTACCGGGAGCTGTCGCTCGACGACGAGTGCCGCGCGGTCGTGGACGTGCTGAGGGCGGCCGGGGTGCGGGTGACCTCGGCGCGGGCCGGCACCGGCGACCTCCCGCCCCAGGTGGCGAGCACACTGGCCGCCGTGCTGCGGGAGGGCGTCACGAACGTGGTCCGGCACAGCTCGGCGACCTGGTGCGCGTTCAGCGTGTCCACGTCGGACGGCATGGCGTGGCTGGAGATCGTCAACGACGGCGTCGGCGCGTTCGCCGGCCGCCCGGCGGGCTCCGGCAGTGGTCTGGTCAACCTGAGCCGCCGGGTCGAGGCGCTCGGCGGCCGGTTCACCGCCGAGGCGGAACCGAACGGCACGCACCGGCTGGTGGCCGAGATCCCGGTGTGAGGGCCCGGCCGGAAGCGCTTTCTCCGGCGCTGTCCTCTGCGGACGGCGAGCTTGCCTTGCGGGACGGGGCCTAGAGCCACTCCGCCTCGGTGGCGATGCGGATGGCGTGCACCCGGTTGCGGGCGTTCAGCTTCGTCACCACCGCGGCCAGGTAGTTGCGGACCGTGCCGGCCGAGAGGAACAGGTCGGCGGCGATGTCCGAGACCGTGCGCCCGCGGGCGGCGAGCGAAAGGATCTCGATCTCCCGCGGCGTGAGCGGGCAGTCGTTGGTCTCCCAGGCGGCCAGCGCGAGCTCGCTGTCGATGACGCGGCGTCCGATCGCGACGGACCGCACGGCGTTCGCGAGCTTGTCTGACGGCGCGTCCTTCAGCAGGAAACCGTTCACCTTGGCGTCCAGCGCGCGCCGGACGGTACCCGGGCGGCCCAGGCTGGTGAGGATCAGCGTGTGGCAGTCGGGCAGGGTTTCGTGGATTTCGATGGCCGCGGACAGGCCGTCCTTGCCCGGCAGGTCGATGTCGATCACCGCGACGTCCGGCTGGGTCGCCTTCGCGGCCGGGAGGATCTCGTCGCCGGCGGAAACCTCGGCGACGACCTCGATGTCGGACTCGAGGTTGAGCAGCGCGACCAAAGCGCCGCGGACCATGTGCATGTCCTCGGCCAGCAATACCCTGATCACCGCGATACCTCGCACCCCAGTAGGCGATACCCCGTGCGCAATGGTACGCCATTGCCCGTCACCGCCGTTGATTCCGCGAAAGGCGCGCCCCATTCCGCGCCCCGTCGCGCCGGCGCGGAAATGCCCGCCGGCCCGGGGAATCGCGGCGGTGCGAAGTGGCGCACCGCGCGCGGTTCCCTTCCTCAGACGGCCACCGCGTGGGCCGCCACGGCCTTGCGCAGGTCGGGCAGCGCCAGCAGCACCGGCGGGTCGAACCCGCGTCGGGGCCGCAGCCGGACGTCGGCCAGGCGCGCGGTCACGCCCACCTGGATGGTCACCGGCCCGGTCAGCCCGGTGAACGGGCGCTGGCCGTACTGGTCGAGCGGGTTGGCGCCGTAGGCGTGGGTGATGAGGTACCACGAGCCCGGCGGCACGTCCGCCAGCGTGTACGGCCCCGGGCCGGGCACCAGGGTGTGGCGCGCCGGCAGACCTTCGGCGATCCGGGCCGGGAACAGCCCGACGAACACCGGCCCGACCTCGGCCGGCGGCATGGCGTGCAGCTGGCCGCGCACGGTCGCCCCGGGCAGCCGGTGGTCCGGCCGCTCGGCGATCCGCGCAGCCGGTGCCCCGCGCAGCTGGCGGTAACCCGACGGGGAAACGCCCACGCTGCCGCTGAAGCGGGCGCTGAAGGTCCCGACGCTGTTGTACCCGACCTGGTGGCTGATGTCGGCGACCGAGATCGTGGTGGTCGTCAGCAGCCGCTTGGCCTCGGCGAGCCGCATGGCCGAGAGGAACCGGCCGGGCGAGAGCCCCGTGGTCCGCAGGAACACCCTGGTGAAGTGGAACTTGCTGAACATCGCGGCGCGGGCGAGGTCGTCGATCGTCAGTCGTTCGCCCAGTCTGTCCCGCATGGTCACGATGGCCCGTGCCACCGCCTGCCGGACGATCTCATCCATGGTGGGCCCGTCCCCTCAGTTCGACATGGCCGCCCCGCGCCTTCCCGGCGAAGGCATCCGGTGCGGAGAAATGGGTTGCGTCTAAAACCCTAGAACGGTCGGCGTCTACTTCTTAAGTGCTCAGCGCACCGGTGCGGATGGATTTCACCGGGTGCGGACATGCGTTTTGCACATGCCCGCGAACGCCCCGATCCGGCGGTTCTCGTCGGGCCCTCGACATGCTCGCGACCCGTGTGATCCGCGACACACCGCAGTCCTGTGGTGACGCAAAGTCGCAATTCGGGATTCCGCGGGCTTCTTCCCGGTATTCATTGGTCTGTTCGGAGCAATGCCGGGCACTAGGCAGAGCATGTGTAAGGCACAAGGGGCCGATGACACGGGCACTGGCCGTCATCGGCGTGCTGGGTGACTATTTATGTCACGTGAAGCATTCATCTTCGCCACTGGGAGAAAACAATGTCCGCACCTTTTTCTGCTGACGTTCACACGCTTTTCGCCGACCTGGGTATCGAGGCCGAGAGCACCGAGCGCCCCACCGAGCTGGTCATCGACCGGTTCGAGCTGTGGAGCGACGTCGCGCCGGCGCCCGGCGCCGTCCGGTTCTGCATCTGCCGCGTGGACGTCCTCGAAGCGGCTTGACCGGGGGCTGGTGCGGTGTCCTCACCACGGGCCGGTCGTGACCGGGCACTCTGTGCCCGCCGCGGCCGGCCCGAGGCGTAGGTGGGACAACGCCGTCCCGGAGCCCTTCGCCGGAAAGTTTCCGACACGAACTGACTCTGTCACTTCGGGTAGTCGTCCGAGCGCGTGGCGGTATTTTTAACCGTGCTCTTGCCCTAATGCCCGCGCATTAGCGTCAGTAGTGCCCAAGGGCGCCTGAACGGGGTAACCGACTTTGCCGTACACGGTGTTTAACTGGGTTTCTGGGGAGAGTTCCGGGGAGCCGTCTGGGGAGGCATCCGTGATCCGAGTGCTCGTTGCCGAAGACATGCACATAGTCCGGGGGGCCCTGGTGGCCCTGCTCGGCCTCGAGCACGACATCGAGGTGGTCGCGGAGGTCGCGGACGGCACCGAGATCCTGCCCGCGGCCCGCGAGCACCGCGCCCAGGTGGCCGTGATCGACATCGACCTGCCGGGCATGGACGGCCTGACCGCCGCCGGTGAGCTGCACGAACGGCTGCCGGAGTGCCGCACGCTCATCCTCACCAGCCTGGGCCGCCCGGGCACGCTCCGGCGGGCGCTGGACGCCAAGGTGGGCGGGTTCCTGCTGAAGGACGCGCCCCCGGACAAGCTGGCCAACGCGGTGCGCGGCGTACTGGCCGGCCGCCGCATGGTCGACGGCGACCTGGCGCTGGCCGCGTGGGACACCGTGGACTGCCCGCTCACCGGCCGCGAGCGCGACGTGCTGCGGATGACCGCGCAGGGCTACGGCACCGTGGAGGTCGCCGCGCGGCTGTACCTGTCGGCGGGCACGGTCCGCAACTACCTGACGACGGTGGTGGCGAAGCTGAACGCCCGCAACCGGGTCGACGCCATCCGCATCGCCGAGGAGTCCGACTGGATCTGACGCCGGTTCGAGGGGGGCCGGGTGGGCCTGGTGGTCTGGTTCGGATCGGCGCGGCTGAGGGTGGGGCTTCGGCTCGGCTCCTGTGGGCGGCTGTCCGCCGCGGCGTGCCGGGACCCTGGCTGGGGTGGGTGCGGTTCCGCTTCTGTGGTCGATCCGTCCGCCGGGGTCTGTGGCGTGCGGAGGAGCGTGGCTGGGGCTCGGCGCCGGGTCGTTGGGGTGGGCCGGTGTGGTCGCGTGGTGCTGGGGGTCTGGTTCCGCTTCTGTGGTCGATTGCCAGCCGGAGGCTGCGGCGAGCCGAGATGCTCGGCTGGATTTGGTGGGTCCGTTCGGTGGGAGCCGCGTGGGGCTGTGGTTCGGTTCCGCTTCTGTGGCCGGCTGTCCGCCGAGGTCTGTGGCGCGCCGAGGAGCCTGGCCGGCGCTCGGTTCGGTGGGTGCCGCGTGGGGTTGGGGCGGGTGGTCCGGTGCCGGCCGGCGCGGCTGGTTGGTGCTGGGGCGGGTGGCCGGTTCAGCTTCGGTGGGCTGCCGGTGTCTGCGGCGGAGCTGGCTGGGGCTGGCGTCGGTCTGGTCGGCGCGGTGTGGCCGCGCTGAGGGGGCCGGCTGCCCGCCGAGGTCCGCGGCGCGTCGAGGAACTCGGCTCGATCCGGGGCCGGCTTGGTGAGCCGGGTCGGGCGTGGGTGCCGGGGCCGGTGGCCGGCTCAGACCGGGACCACCGCGCGGAGGCGGAAGCGGCCGTCCGCCTCCACGCCCGCTGTCAGCTCGCCGCCGAGGTCCGCGACGCGGTGGGTGAGGTTGCCGATGCCGGTTCCGGGGGACACGTCGCGGCTCGCGCCGTTGGCGGACGCCGGTGCCGGCGACGGGTCGGTGTCCGTCACGCCGTCGTTGACGATTTCCAGGGTCACGCCCGCGTCCGAGCGCCGCATGGCGATCTCGCAGCTTTCCACCGAGCTGTGCCGCAGCACGTTCGTGACGCCTTCGCGCAGGACGACCGCCAGCACCGTGCGCACCGGGGTCGGCAGCTCGTCCTGCAGCATCTCCATGCGCACCCGGACGTCGGCGGCCACGAGTACGGACCGGGCGGCGCGGGACTCGCTGTCCAGCGACAGCTCGCGGTAACCGCTGGCGACCGAGCGGACGTCGGACAGCGCCTGCCGGGTCAGCTGGAGGACCTCGACGAGCTCCTCGGTGGCCCGGTCGCGGTCCAGCGGGAGCACCCGGGCGGTCAGCTCGCTCTTCAGGGCGATCGCGGACAGGCTCATGCCGAGCAGGTCGTGCAGGTCCCTGGCGAACCGCAGCCGCTCCTCGGCCAGCGCCATCTCGGCCAGGCGGCGGCGGGTCTCGTCCAGCTCGGTGACCAGCCGGGCCAGCCAGAGCAGGCCGAACACGGCCAGCCCGATCATCACCGCCGCGCCCGTGTAGAAGATGGTCGCGGCGGTGCCCGCCCCGGTGAGGCGCTGGATCTCGGCGTAGGCGGCGATGTTGACCAGGAAGAACAGCCAGCCGACGGCGGGCGGCATGACCAGCAGCGCGCTCCCGAGCAGCAGGCCGAGGACGCTGGTCCAGTCCTTCCCCAGCGCCACCAGCGGCAGGTAGATCAGGCACGCCTGGACGAAGAGCATCGCGTAGCTCTGGGCCGTGCGCAGCACCGTCGACGGGCGGTTGAAGTAGGAGAACTGCAGGGCCAGCAGGGCCGTCACCGGGCCGACGACCAGGGCGATCCGCCACGGCTCGGTGGTCAGCTGGATCACGTGCACCACCGCTCCGGCGCCGAGCAGCGACATCACCACCGGCAGCAGCAGCCGGATCCGCCGGGACTCGGCCGCCGGCTCGGGCCCGGCCCCGTCCCGCTCCGGCCGGTCGAGCACGGCCGGCAGGGGCAGTTCGACACGCAGGGTGAACCGGCCGTCCGGGCCGGCCTCGGCGGTGGCGGTGCCGCCGAGAGCCGCCACCTCTTCGGGCAGCTTCGTGAGCTTGCTGCCCGGTTCCAGGGCCGCCTGGTCGGCACTCACGCCGTCGTTGACGATCTCCAGGGTGACCTTGCCGTCGTGCTGGCGCACGTTGATCTGGCAGTGCTCGACGTCGCTGTAGCGCAGGACGTTCGTGACGCCCTCCCGCAGCACCCTGGCGAGCAGGGTCCGCGCCTGGACCGGCAGGTCGTCCTGCTCGAGGTGCACCTGCACGGCGATCTCGGACGCGCCGAGCAGGGACTCGGCCGTCCTGGACTCCTTTTCCAGCGAGAGCTCGCGGTAGCCGTGCGAGACCGCGCGGACGTCGGAGAGCGTGCGCTGGGCGGTCGCGGTGATCTCCGCGAGCTCCTCCTTGGCGCGCCCGGCGGACTTGCGCATCAGGCGGTGCACCAGTTCGCCGCGCAGCGCGATCGCCGACAGGCTCAACCCGAGCAGGTCGTGCAGGTCGCGGGCGAAGGCGAGCCGCTGCTCGGCGACGGCCCGCTGGGCCAGTTCGGTGCGGGCCAGGTGCAGCTCGTACACCATCCGGACGAGCCGGGCCAGCAGGTAGAAGATCAGGCTGTAGACCAGCGTCGCGAGGCCGTTGTAGATGGTCGACAGCAGGTCGTGGTTGCTGGCCTGGCTGATCCAGACGACGCTGCCGCAGACGGCGGCCACGACCGGCCACGCCCAGCGGGACGGCAGGACCAGCAGCGCCGCTCCGGCGACGAAGTCCGGCATGTCGGCCCACAGGATGCCGAACTCCAGCATCGGGACGTAGGCCAGCACGATCATCACCGCGAACAGGACGTGGCTGGTCGTCGAGTGGAGCCGGGCGGTGGGGCGGCTGAACCACAGCAGCTGGATCGCGAGGAGCGCGGTGATGCCGAGCAGGCCGAAGACGCCGTCGACGACGTCGACCGAGGCGGGCAGCAGGTTGGCGATCCCGATCACGCTGAACCCGGCGATGACGGCCACGATGATGCCCGCCGCCAGATAGGTCGCCAGCCGGGGCCGCCGGTCCACGCCTGTCGTCCCGCGGGGCTCGGCTGTCGCGGACTGACCGGGGGTGGGTTCGAGCGCTGCGACCGGGGACATCGGGAACCCTCCGGCTGTGTGGTGCGGCCAGCCATTCCGGGACCGCACAGGGCGCAGTGCTGTCCGTCCGCGAACCATCCTAGCCCACTCGCGGCCGGGTCCCCGGTAACCGGAATCGGTCTGGACCATTCCTCGCAACCCGTCGCCGTCGTGTCCGGTGCTACTGCTCGGCGCGCCGGGCGAACGGAACCGGCCCCGGGACGGCGAGCAGCCCGAGGAAGTCCAGTTGCGGCACGGCGATCGAACCGATGTGGCGCACCGAGTCCCGCTCGCGGCGGAAGAAGCTCAGCCCGGCGCAGTCGTCGTCCCACGGGCCGGTGCGCTCGGCCGACGGGATCCGGTGGGTCGCCGCGAAGTCCTCGGCGAAGCCGGCGCTCACCACGGAGTACGCCGGCAGGTTCCGGCCGAAGTGACGCCGGTACTGCTCCAGCTTGGGGTACGGGGCGTGGGAGACCAGCACGAGCCGCAGGTCCTCCTCGGCGAGCGCGGCCGCGACCTCCGCCGTCGGCACCAGGTCCTGCGGGCCGCTGAAGTCCGGCATCGGGTGGTACACGGCCAGCCGCGCGCGGTCGCCGAACAGGTCCGCGAGCAGGACCCGGCCGTCCGGCCCCTCGAACTGGTACTTCCACAACGTGACGGCGGGAGTCCGCTGGGACTCCGGCAGGGTCAGTTCTGTCACGGCGAGTCCTCCCGGCTGTGGCCTTCGACCAGCTCGACGCCGATTGTGCGCCGGCCGGGCCGGCGCTGTCCCCCACCTAGCGGGGACACGGCACGCAGGGAGACGCGCGGGCCCGCCGTGCCGTGCACGGGCCGTGACCTTAGGCTCACCGGCCATGGCACGCTATTTCGACCTGCACCCGGACAACCCGCAGAAACGGGCGCTCGGCCAGGTCGTGGACATCCTCCGCGCCGACGGGCTGATCGCCTACCCGACCGACTCGTGCTTCGCGCTCGGGTGCCGGCCGGGCAACCGCGAAGGGCTCGACCGGATCCGCTCCATCCGCAAGCTGGACCACCGCCACCAGTTCACCCTGGTGTGCCAGAACTTCGCCCAGCTCGGCCAGTTCGTCATCATCGACAACTCGGTGTTCCGCGCGATCAAGGCCGCGACGCCCGGCAGTTACACGTTCATCCTGCCGGCCACCAAGGAGGTGCCGCGGCGGATGATGCACGAGAAGAAGAAGACGGTGGGCGTGCGCATCCCCGACCACCACGTCACCCAGGAGCTGCTCGCCGCGCTCGGCGAGCCGCTGCTGTCGAGCACGCTGCTGCTGCCTGGCTCGGACGAGCCGATGACGCAGGGCTGGGAGATCAAGGAAGAGCTCGACCACCAGCTCGAGGCGGTGCTCGACTCGGGCGACTGCGGCGTGGAGCCGACCACGGTCGTCGACTTCTCCTCCGGTGAACCGGAGATCGTGCGCTACGGCGCCGGGGACCCCACGCCCTTCGAGTAGGGCCGGTCAGCTCTCCAGCAGGTGCAGCCATTCCACGGGGTGCTCGCCGACGAACGTCAGCGCGAGGTCTTCGGCGCGGCGGCGGCCGGTCACGAGCAGGCAGAAGTCCTCGGCGGAGCCGGCGACGCGGCCGTCGGCGTCCTCCGGACCGAACGTCCACGCGGTCCCGGACGGCGCCCGCAGCTCGAACCGGAAGGGCCCCGGCGGGGTCCGCCGGTGCCGCCGGTAGGCGCGGTCCCTGGTCCGGACGCCGTAGTAGGCGACGTGCCCGATGGCGTCGTCGCGCCGCGGGCGGACCCCGAGCGCGTCCGCGATGTCCTGGCCGCCGGCGAACAGCTCGGTCAGCGCGGCCGCGGCGAGCACCGACGGGCGCAGCGGCCCGTCGCTCCACGGCAGGGCCGGCTCCGGCGGGGCCGCGGCGAGCAGGGCGTTGGCCTTCCGCTGCTCGATCAGCCAGGACACGATCGCCTCGTCGAGCGAGTCGTAGGAGACCTGCGGGGTGACGCCGAACGAGCCGGGGTCCTCGGCGCTGAGCCGGACCAGGCGCGCGGTCGAGGTCAGCCGGGCGAAGTGGCCGGTGAGGTCGGGGCCGGGGCCGTACCCGTGCCGCTCGGCCAGCTTGACCAGCCCCTCGGTCTCGGCCTGCAGGTCCGTGAACACGTCGGCCATCGGTGCCACCCTCCCGTTTCGAGGTACCGGCTGCAGGCCCAGGCTGGCACGCGGGCCCGCGGCCGCTCCACTCCGCGCGTGCGACGCTATGTTCGTGGCGACGACCAGGTGGCGGTGGGCGAAGGGAGCCCGGAGTTGAAGTACCTGCTGGCGATGTACCTGAACCCCGACGTGATGGCCGGCCTGTCCGAACCGGAGATGGACGGCATCATGACCGGGCACCAGGAGTTCATCCGCACCATCCGGGAGTCCGGCGAGATGATCGGCACCCAGGCCCTCGCCCCGGTCGCCGACAGCAGCGTCGTGCGGGTGCGCGGGGGCCTGCCGGCGATCACCGACGGCCCGTTCCTGGAGTCGAAGGAGTTCCTGGCCGGCTACTACCTCGTGGACGTCGAGAACAAGGAGCGCGCCCTCGAACTGGCGGCGATGATCCCGGACGCCGCGATCGACGGACTCGCCGTCGAGGTCCGCGAAATCGTCTTCTTCGCCGACGCCGAGTCCTCGATCCCCGGTTCGTGAGGTGACCGCGCCCGCTCCGGTCGCCGAGGTCCTGCGCCCGCTGGTGCCGCAGGTGCTGGGCGTGCTGGTCCGCCGGTACGGCCAGTTCGACGCGTGCGAGGACGCCGTCCAGGAGGCCCTGCTCGCGGCGAGCGAGCAGTGGCCGGCCGAGGGCGTGCCGGACAACCCGCGCGCCTGGCTGGTCACGGTCGCGACCCGGCGGCTGACCGACCTCTGGCGCAGCGAGAGCGCCCGGCGGCGGCGTGAGGAGTCGGTCGCCGTGCGCGAGCCGGTGACCGCGGCGGTCGTCCCCGGCCCCGGCGAGGACCGGCCCGCCGACTCCGACGACACGCTGTCCCTGCTGTTCCTGTGCTGCCACCCCGCGGTGTCGCCGCCTTCGCAGGTCGCGCTGACGCTGCGCGCGGTCGGCGGCCTGACCACGGCGCAGATCGCGAGCGCGTTCCTGGTGCCCGAGACGACGATGACCCGGCGCATCACCCGGGCGAAGGAGAGCATCGCCGCCGCTGGGTCGACGTTCAGCGAGCCCTCGCCGTCGGACTTCCCGGAGCGGCTGCGCGTGGTTCTTCAGGTGCTGTACCTGATCTTCAACGAGGGGTACACGGCGACGTCGGGGGAGAACCTCGTGCGCGCCGAGCTGGCCACGGAGGCGATCCGGCTGACCCGCGCCGTGCACGCGCTGCTCCCGGACGAGGGCGAGGTGGCGGGCCTGCTCGCGCTGCTGCTGCTGACCGACGCGCGGCGGGCGGCGCGCACCGGCCCCGGCGGTGAGCTCGTCGCGCTGCCGGAGCAGGACCGCGGCCGGTGGGACGCGGCGATGATCGCCGAGGGCACCGGGCTCGTCCGGGCGACGCTGGGGCGCGGCCCGGTCGGCCCGTACCAGGTGCAGGCCGCGATCGCGGCGCTGCACGACGAGGCGCCCGGCACGGACGAGACCGACTGGCCGCAGATCGTCGAGCTCTACGGCGTGCTGGGCGAGCTCATGCCGAGCCCGGTGGTGACGATGAACCTGGCCGTCGCCGTCGCGCAGGTGGCGGGCCCCGCCGCCGGCCTGGACGTGCTGGACCGCGTCGACGGCAAGCTCGACCTGGCCCGGCGCGTCGACGCCGTGCGCGCCCACCTGCTCGAACGCGCCGGCCGCCCGGCCGACGCGCGCGAGCACTACCTGCGCGCGGCCGCACGGACCGAGAGCGGCCCGGAACGCCGTTACCTGCAGGACCGGGCGGACCGGCTCGCCCCGGGCCGGCTCGATGCGGACCGGCCGACGGCCTGACCGGTGCACTTCGCCGGACGCCGATGCCGGTCCGGCCGGACTCGTCGGACCTGCCGGGCGACGATGCCGCCCGGCTCCGCTGTGCTGATCGGCTCCGCCGGATTCAGCGGGCCGCCGACAGGTTGACCGCTCGGCCGGGTTCTGCGGACGCCGATGCTGCCGGCTCCGCCGTGCTGACCGGCTGACCGGCTGGCCGGGTTCAGCGGGTGCCGATGCCGGCGGCCCGACCGTGCCGACCGGGGTTCAGTGGTCCGGCAACAGGTTGACCGCTCGGCCGGATTCAGCGGGCGACGATGCCGCCGGCTTCGCCGTGCTGACCGGCTTCGCCGGATGCAGCGGACCACGATGCCGGCAGTCGACCGGGTTCTGTGAGCCGCCCGACGGGATTGAGCGGCTCGGCCGGGTTCAGCGGACCACGATGCCGGTGGCCGGTTCCGGTGCTGCGCCTACGTGGAACAGCTGGGCGAACAGCTCCAGGTCCGTGACGTCGCCGTCGATGGCGAGCTTGCCCGAGCGGACCGCGTCGGCCGCGGTGAGCCGGCCGCTCATCACGTCCAGCAGCGCCGACCCGTGCGCGGCCTTGATCACCAGCTCGGCGCCGGGGAAGCGGCCCTCGCCGACCTTGACCACGCCGTCCTCGACGAGGGCGTGCACGATCATCCGGTCGTCGTAGCGGATCTCGAAGGTGACCTGCACGCCTTCGGCGCGCTCGGCGCGGAAGGTCGAGTACAGCGACAGGATGGCCGAGTCGAGGATGACCACGTCGTCGGCGGCCGGGGTCTGGAGCGAGCGGGCGCCCCACAGGCCGAGGTCCAGCAGGATCTGGTCGAGCTCGCTGCCGTACTGGGTCAGCTCGTAGACGAGACCGGCGTCGAGCTCGGCGCGGACACGGCGGCGGATCACCCCGGTGGCCTCCAGCTCGTTGAGCCGGGCGGACAGGATGGACGGCGGGATCTTCGGCAGGCCGGTCTGCAGTTCGTCGTAGCGCTTCGCGCCGAGGACCAGGTCCCGGATGATCAGCAGCGACCAGCGCTCGCCGACGATCTCGAGGGCGCGGGCGACGCCGCAGTACTGGCCGTAGGCGCGGGTGTGCGGAGTGGGCATCGAACTTCCTCACTTCTCTTCGGGGCGGTACGACGGGCTCCGGCGGCTGCCGGGGAAGCGGTGGGCGGCTCAGCGGTGGTCGCCCTCGGAGATCAGCTCGCGGTGCAGCAGCTGCAGGTCGTCACACGGTTCGACACCCAGCTCGCCGGCCAGCCGCGAGCGGAGCCTGCGGTAGACGGCCATCGCGTCGGACCGGCGGCCGCTGCGGCCGAGCGCGCGCATCAGCTGCCCGTGCAGGGCTTCGTCGAGCGGGCTGCCGGTAGTCAGCGAGCGCAGCTCGCCGATCAGCTCGCGGTGCCGCCCGCTGACGATCTCCGCCTCGATGCGCATGTGCAGCACACTGCGCCGCTGTTCGAGCAGCTCGGTCCGGTAGGCGGACAGCACCGGTCCACAGTGGACGTTCGCGAACGGCGGGCCGGTCCAGACGTCGAGCGCGTCCCGGTAGGCGTCGGCCGCCCCGGCGTGGTCGCCGGCTTCCTGCCGCTCCTGCCCGGCCTGCTGCAGCCGGACGAAGCGGTGGGTGTCCACTTGGGACGGATCGATGTTGAAGGTGTAACCGGTGTGCTTGGTCGCCAGCATCGCCTCGCCGTCGGCCGCGAGCCCGTTCTGGTCGATGCAGCGGCGCAGGTGGTAGACGTAGGTGTGCAACGTCGTGCGCACCGTCCGCGGCGGGTGATCCGACCAGAGCTCCCGGATCAGCGTGTCGATGTGTACCATCTTGCCCGGCCGCATCACGAGCACGGCCAGCAGGGACAGGATCTTCGGCGCGCTGGGCGCGTAGTCGACGCCTTGGCGCAACACCTCCAGCGGCCCGAGCACGGTGAAGTGGACGGTGCCGCGGTCCGGCTCGTCGGTTCGCTGCAGTTCGGAGTACATGGCAGGCCTCCACCATCGTCAGTGCGTCCTCGCGCTCCCCAGGTCGTGCCGCGCGGGTCGGTGGACGGCCGAACTCCGGGCTTCTGTCCGAATGTGACAGAGCGCCGCCCCGGCGGCCAGTGAACCGCCCACCAGAGTCGACATGCGTTCACCCCGGCCCCACGTGCGTTTCGCAGGTCCCGGACGTGCGCGACGCATCCTCGGCCATCTGGTCGAACCGCCGATCCGCGAGCTCGCGGGGTCCCTGGATCGGCCCAGACGCTCGTCACGCGGGACCGCCGTCGATCAGCTCCGCGGGCGTCCGGCACACCGCACCCGGGCGTTCCGCACGGACGGCCCGGGTGGATCACCCGCTCCCGGCCGGGCGTCCCGCGAACGACGGCGAACGATCACGGGAACCCTCGATCGCTCGTCAATCGATCTGCGACACCTGACGTCTTCCCTGGCAACGAGGAGAACAGCCACCAGGGGAATTCGAGGTTGGACTGATGATGTTGCACTCTGTTGCGTCTGTCGGACACGACAGCGAGTTCGACGATCCGCCCCGGCGCCCGGCCCTCGAGCGCGTGGAGAAGTCGGTCCGGCCCGCGGTGCTGCAGGCGATCTCGTCGATCAGGGAACGGTACTTCGAGCCGATCACGCTGGCCGACCTCGCGTCCGAGGTGTTCGTCAGCCGCTTCCACTTCTCGCGGATGTTCGCCGACGCCACCGGCGTCACGCCCGGCCGCTTCCTCGCCGCGGTGCGCCTGTTCGAGGCGAAGCGGCTGCTGCTGACCACCTCGCTGAACGTCTCCGACATCGTGTGCAGCGTCGGCTACAGCAGTGTCGGCACGTTCACCAGCCGGTTCTCGAACGCGGTCGGGCTGACGCCGACGCAGTACCGGGAGCCGCAGGTCGCCGAGCTGCTCGTGGCGATTTCGCCGACCCTGCAACGGCTCCCGCCGCTGCGGGCGCTGCGTGCGGCCGGCCACAGCTGCGCGTCCCTGCAGCCGGGCACCGGCACGCTGGCCATCGACCTCGGCCTGCCGCGCGGCTCCGCGCCGGCGGACACCCTGGTCGGGCTCTTCGCCGACCCGGTGCCCCAGTGCGGTCCGGTCGCGTTCAGCGGCATGGCCGAGATGAACTCCGGCGAGCTGGTCATCCCCGGCGCGCCCGCCGGGCGGTGGACCGCGATCGCGGTCGCGCAGCACCGGCCGGGCAACGCCGAGCCGCGGTTCTCGATCGGCTACTCGACCGTGCAGGTGGCGCCGACCGGCCGGTCCGCCACCCGGATGGAACTGCGCGCGCCGGCCCCGACCGACGCGCCGATCGCGATCACCCTGGCGTCGAAGCAGTCGCCGTACACCCAGCGCATGCTCGCCTCCCAGCGGCCGCACCTGCGCTCCGCCGCCTGATCCCGACGAGCAGAAGGATCACACGACGATGTCCACCTTGATCGGTGTCCTCCGTAAGCGTTTTCTCGCTCCTTCGATCGCCTCGGTCGGCTTCGCCGAACGCGGCTTCCCCGTGACGCACACCGACGCGACGGCCCGGCTGGAGGCGGTGCCGCAGGCGGTGGTGTGCGGGTTCGAATGGGCCATCGAAGGCGCGTCCCTCTGGGAGATCGAGCGGCGGCTCGCGCTCGTCGAGCCCGAGCAGCGCGGGTTCGCCTACGAAGGCGCGACGATGGGCTACACCATCCTCGACGCCATGCCCGGCGGCGGCCGCGACCGCACCCGCGCGCTGCTCGAAGGGCCGGCGCGGCCGCACATCTTCCTGACCTACATCGGGATCGGCTTCGCGATGGCGCGGTTGCCGCGTCCACTGTGGAAGAACATCCTGCCCGAGCTGACCGAAGAGCCCTACCACCCGGTGATGAGCTGGCTCGCCGTCGACGGCTACGGCTTCGACCGCGCCTACTTCGACACGGAGAAGTGGGTGGGGGAGCAGGCCGAGCCGGTGCCCTACCCGTGGGCGGGGCGCCCGGAGTACTTCCCCCGGGCGTTCGACCAGGGGGTCGGGCGGGCGTTGTGGTTCATGCACGGCGGGAAACCGGACGCCGTGGCCGCCGCGGTCGGCCGGTTCGCCGAGCACCGGCGGGCGGACCTGTGGAGCGGGGTCGGCCTCGCGTCGACGTTCGCCGGCGGTGCGGACCAGCGCGGGCTCGCGCAGCTGCGCCGGGCTTCCGGGGACTACTACGACCAGCTCGCGCTGGGTGTCGTGTTCGCCGTGAAGGGCCGGACGTACTCGGGCCACGTGCCCGCGCACACCCACCTCGCCGCCGGGGTCCTCACCGACCTTTCGGTGCAGGGGCTGCAGGCCGTCTCCGACCGGACCGAGGCCGCGGAAAGCGACGACGACGGCCCCCAGCCGCAGTACGAGCTCTGGCGCGAGCGCATCCGGTCGGAGTTCCGGCCGGACGCGCGCCGCGCAGCGGGCTGACGTGCGGATACGGCCCGCGGGCGGCGGCAAACGTGGAGTAGACCGCCCGGTACGAAATCTGTGACCGTGGAACGAGCACCGTACGAAACCACCACCCTCGAAGGGGGAAGTGCGTTGGGCGACAGTTGGCGCGCGTTGAGGCGCCGGATCCTCACACCGGACGTCTCCGAGACGTCGCTGGACAAACGTGGTTTCCACAAGAAGAGCCCGCAGGCTCAGGAATTGCTGGAGACGGTCGGGCAGCAGTTCCTGCTCGGCTACGCGCACGCCGTGGAAGCCCGGAACCCCGCCCAGTGCGAGGAATGGCTCAGCCGCATCCCGGTCCAGTTCCGCGGATTCGCCTACGAGGGCGCGGGAATGGGCTACGCGATGCTCGACGGCCTGCCCTTCGGCGGCCGCAAGCACGTCGACGACTTCCTCGCTAACCCCGGTGGGGCGCTGCAGAACTACATCGTCCTGGTCGGCGTCGGCTGGGCGATGGCGCGGCTGCCGCGGTTCGCCTGGCCGAAGGCGGAGCGGTTCGACCCGCTGCTGCGCTGGCTGGTGCTCGACGGCTACGGCTTCCACCAGGCGTACTTCAAGACCGAGAAGTACGTCCGGCAGCAGTACCAGGAGCGCGACTTCCCCTGGCCCGCCAAGGAATACAGCGGTTACGCGCTGCGGGCCATGGACCAGGGCATCGGCCGCGCGCTGTGGTTCATCTGCGGCACCGACGTCGACCTGGTGACGAAGACCGTCGCCGAGTTCGACCCGGCGCGCCACGGCGACCTGTACGCCGGGATCGGCCTCGCCTCGACCTACGCGTGCGGGGTCGACGAGGCCGAGCTGACCGAACTCGCCCGGCGCGCGGGTGAGCACCGCGGGCAGCTCGCCCAGGGCAGTGCCTTCGCGGCCGACGCCCGGGTGCGGGCGGGCCTGCTGATCCCCGAGACGGAGGTCGCCACGCGGGCGATCTGCGGGCTGCCGGCCGAGCGCGCGGCGGCGATCACCCAGGAGGTGCGCCCGGCGGAGATCGTCGACGGCGAGCTCCCGGCGTTCGAAACCTGGCGGCAGCGGATCGCCGGCGAAGTGCTGACCCGTGGAGGAGTGAACCAATGACCGCGACCTTGCGCTGGCTGCGCCGGCAGCTGGCGGGCATCGTGGCGATCGTGCTGGTGCTGACGATGTTCTTCGTCGCTCGCCTGCCGAACGTCTCGGCCGCCGAGCAGGACCAGCTGGCGGGCAAGTTCCATTTCACCCCGATGACGATCGCGCTGCCGGCGGCGGCGAAGTCGCAGAACGTGCGGACGCTGAACAAGCAGTACGAGCACATCTCGGCCTGGATGTCCTCCACCGGCGCCGCCATCGCGATGAACGACCTCGACGGTGACGGCCTGGCCAACGACATCTGCCTGGTCGACCCGCGCAGCGACCAGGTCGTCGTGACCCCGACGCCGGGCAAGGGCCAGGACCGCTACGCCCCGTTCGCCCTCGACCCGGCCCCGCTGCCGACGTGGGACTACATGGCCCCGATGGGCTGTGTACCCGGCGACTTCAACGAGGACGGCCGGATGGACGTCCTGGTCTACTACTGGGGCCGCACCCCGGTCGTGTTCCTGCAGAAGGCCGGCGCCACCAAGCTGGCCCCCGCGGCCTTCCAGCCGACCGAGATGGTGCCCGGCAACCTGCGTGGTCCCGACGGGAAGTACAACGGCCCGCTGTGGAACACCAACGCGGCCACCATCGGCGACTTCGACGGCGACGGGCACGTGGACGTCTTCATCGGGAACTACTTCCCGGACAGCAAGGTCCTCGACCCGAACGCCGACGGCGGCATCACGATGAACCAGTCGATGTCGCACGCGAAGAACGGCGGCGGCAAGTTCATCTACCGCTGGACCGGTGCCACCGCGGGCGCGAAACCGTCGGTGTCCTTCGTGGACGCCTCCACGGGGATCCCGGAGGCCGCCCGCAGCGGCTGGTCGCTGGGCGCGAGCGCCACGGACATCGACTCCGACGGCCTGCCGGAGCTCTACATCGCCAACGACTTCGGGCACGACCACCTGCTCTACAACAAGTCCAAGCCGGGCGCCATCGAGTTCGGCGAGGTCACCGGGGTCCGCGGGATCACCGACCCGAAGTCGAAGGTGCTCGGCAACGACTCCTTCAAGGGCATGGGCGTCGACTTCGGCGACTTCAACCACGACGGCCTCTACGACATCTTCGTCAGCAACATCACGACGTCGTGGGGTGTCGAGGAGTCGAACCTCCAGTTCGTCAACACCGCCAAGGACCTCACCGACCTGAAGCAGCAGCTGCAGCAGGGCGTGGCCCCGTTCCACGACGAGAGCGGCGACACCCGCACGGCGTGGTCCGGCTGGGGCTGGGACCCGAAGATCGAGGACTTCAACAACAGCGGTGACGTCCAGATCGCCCAGGCGACCGGCTTCATCAAGGGCCAGGTCAACCGCTGGCCGCAGCTGCAGGAGCTGGCGGTGGCCAACGACGGCATGACGTCGAACCCGTTCTGGTGGCCCAACGCCCGGCCCGGGGACGACCTCGCCGGTGACCAGACGCTGCACTTCTTCGTGAAGCGCTCGGACGGCACCTACGTCGACCTCGCGCCGAAGCTCGGCCTGGCCGTCCCGGTGCCCACCCGTGGCATCGGCGTCGGTGACGCCGACGGTGACGGCCTGCCCGAGTTCGCGGTCGCACGGCAGTGGGAGCAGCCGGTCTTCTACCACAACGACAGCCCGAAGACCGGGAAGTTCCTGCAGCTGAAGCTGAGCACCGACGCCCCCGTGGCACCGGGCCCGCTGCCCTCGGCCGGCTCGCCGGCCATCGGCGCCGAGGCCACCGTCACCACGGCGGACGGCAAGAAGTACGTCGGCCGCGTCGACGGCAGCAGCGGCCACGCCGGCCGCCGCAGCTTCGACGTGCAGATCGGGCTGGGCGAGAACGTCACCGGCCCGCTGAACGTGCACCTGCAGTGGCGGGACCGCACCGGGCAGCTGCGCACGCAGGACCTGAAGCTAGCGCCGGGCTGCCACATGTACCAGCTCGGGACCCAGGCGAAGGAAGAGATGTGACGTCATGGTGACGCCCATAACGACCAAAGTGGACACTGCACCGCCGAAGCGGACCAACAAGGTCATCACGGCCCTGCGCCGCTTCGCCATCTCGATCACGATCTTCAACATCCTCGGCTACACCGTGCTCGGGTTCGAGCAGCCGTGGCTGTACCCGTTCGTCGCGCTGGCGACCGCGTACACCACGGAGATCGGCCTGGAGATCCTCAACGCCCGGGTCACCGGCCGGGACGTCCGGTTCCGCGGCAACGGGTTCCGGGGCCTGGTGGAGTTCCTGTTCCCGGCGCACATCACCGCGCTGGCGCTGAACATGCTGACCTACGTCAACGACCACATCTGGGCGATGATCTTCGGTGTCGTCGTCGCGGTCGGGGCCAAGTGGGTGCTGCAGGCGCCGGTGTTCGGCCGGATGCGCCACTACATGAACCCGTCGAACTTCGGGATCACCGTGATGCTGCTGGTGTTCCCGTGGGTCAACATGACTCCGCCGTACCACTTCTCGGAGAAGGTCGACACCTGGATCGGCTGGCTGATCGTGGCGATCATCCTGATCTCGGGCACGGTGCTCAACTCGCTGCTGACCGGCCGGATGTGGCTGATCGGGGGGTGGCTGTCGTTCTTCGTCGTCCAGGCGGTGCTCCGCGGGGTGCTGTTCGGCACGGCCATCCCCGGGGCGCTGGCCATGGGGACCGGGATCGCGTTCGTGCTCTACACGAACTACATGGTGACCGACCCGGGCACCTCGCCGTCGAAGCCGGTTTCGCAGTTCGCCTTCGGCGCGGGGATCGCGATGATGTACGGGTTCTTCACCGCCGCGCACATCGCCTACGGGCTGTTCTTCGCCACCGCTTCGGTGTGCCTGATCCGCGGGATGTTCCTGTGGGGCCTGCACTTCTCGAACAAGGCGCGGATCAAGTTCGAGGCCGAGCAGGCGGCGAAGGCCGAGCTGGACGAGAAGCCGGCCGCGCCGGTGATCGCCGCGGCGGGCGAGGAGAAGCCGCTCGCGGCGTGACCCGCACGGGCAGTAGCGCTCTACTTTGGACAGTTTGCTGAGGAGGCAGGCCGGTGGCAGGCGAAGAAGAGGACAGGGTCCTGACCCTGGAGGCGTACGCCGACACGATCGTGCCGGGTGAGAAGCGGTTCCCGGAGGATCGCGCGGTGGCCGGCGCTTCGCCGGGGCCGGGCGCGGTGGCGGCGGGTGCGCTGGACCTGATCAGCTGGGAAGCCACCGGCATCACCGCCGGTCTGCCGTACCTCGCGCAGTCGCTCAACGACCACGCGAAGTCCTACGCCGGTGAGGTCGAGCTGGAGATCGACACCGACGTCCCGCCGTTCGTGGCGCTCCCGTACGAGCACCGGCGGGCGCTGGTGACCCGGCTGACCAAGCCCGGCCACCCGGAGAAGGACGGGTGGGTGAGCCTGGCGATGTTCTGCAACATGGCCTTCGACAGCGCCGCCCACCTGCCCACCGCCCAGGCGATCCGGGACGGGCACCCGGGGCTGCTGGCCCTGGGCTACAAGCCGCCGGACGCGGACGGGTTCTGGCGGTTCCCGAAGTTCTCCTACGGCCGCAAGCTGGCCGAACCCCACCCCGACACGACGCCCTCCGGGAGTCCCGCATGAGTGCGATGGAAAAGACCGACGTCGTCGTAGTCGGCAGCGGCTTCGGCGGCTCGATCCCGGCGTACCACCTCGCCGCGGGCGGGGCGAAGGTCGTCGTCCTCGAGCGCGGGCCGTGGCTGGCCGCGGACGAGGTCGAGCACGACTACGCCCTCGGCTCGTCCTACACCCGGGCGTTCGACTTCGTCGCCGGTGACGGGATGAGCATCCTCGGCGGCAACTGCGTCGGCGGCGGCAGCGTCGTCTACTTCGCGGCGATGCCGCGGGCGCCGAAGTTCGTCTTCGACCGCCACGGCAGCATCGGGCGCCGCATGTGGCCGTCCGTGATCAGCCGGGACACGCTGGAACCCTGGTACGACCGGGTGTCCGAGTCGATCCCGGTGTCCCAGCAGGACTGGAACGACGTCTCGTACGCCGGTGGGCTGTGGGCCGCGGCCTGCGACCACTCGGGCCGGACGGCGAACCCGGCACCGGTGGCGGTGGACAACGACAAGTGCGTCAACTGCAACTTCATGATGGCGGGCTGCCGGTTCGACGCGAAGCGGTCGATGCTGACGAACTACCTGCCGGCCGCGCTGGCGCACGGCGCGCAGATCCGGCCGCTGCACGAGGTCGAGCGGCTGGAGCGGACCGAGAACGGTGACTACCGCGTCCACTACGACCTGATCGACGAAGAGGACTACCGGGTGCACACCGGCACCGGGGTGATCGAGGCGAAGATCGTCATCATCGCCGCGGGCGCCGGGGCGACGCCGGTGATCCTGCAGCGGTCCGAAGCGGCGCTGGGCACGATGCCGCACGCCGTCGGCCGGTACTTCTCCGGCAACGGCGAGCGGCTCAACACCGCGATCATCGACGAGGACCGCGTGCGCGAGGTGCTCGGACTGTCCCGTGAGGACGGTGCGGTCTACGCGGCCAACCACATCGGCAAGGGCCCGACGGTGGCGAACTGGGACAAGCTCGACGGCTCGCTGCCGGAGTACGAGCGGTACTCCCTGGAGCAGCTGTACTTCCCGCCCGGGCTCGGCACCATCCTCGCGCAGGCGCCCGGCGGCGAGGAGCCGCGGTGGTTCGGCGCGGAGAAGAAGGAAATCCTCAAGCAGTGGTCGAACTGGCTGACGATCTTCCTGATGACCGAGGACGACAACGAGGGTGTCTTCGGCACCCCGCCGCCCACCGGCAACGCCTACCGCATCTCGCAGCAGATGCTGGGCCGCGGGTCGCTGCGCTACGACCCGACGCCGAACACCCGGCGCGGCTGGGCGCTGGCGGACGCGGACTGCAAGGCGATCATCGAGAAGGACGGCATGGCGAAGGTCGCGCCGTGGACCAACGACGTCGTCGGCGCCTACACCGTGCACCCGCTGGCCTCCTGCCGCATCGGGGACGACCCGGCGACCTCCGCGCTGCACCCGAACCACGAACTGCGTGACCACGCCGGCATCTTCGTCACCGACAGCGCGTCGGTGCCGGGCGCGCTGACGGTGAACCCCGCCATGACGATCGCCGCGCTGGCCGAGCGGGCCGTGCCCGGCATCGTCCGCGCGCTGGCCGCCCGTGGCGTCGACGTCACCTACGGCGCCCCGGCGCCCGACGGCTCGATCACCGGCCGCCGCGCGGTTTCCAAGCTGGACCTGGTGGCGGGCAGTTGAGCCGGCCCAACGAGAGGACAGGACAACGTGACTGACACGACGGGTGTGCTCGCCGACCTGACCGCCGAGGCCGCCGAGGTCGACGCGCTCGTGGCCGGCCTCACCGAAGCCGAGTGGGAGACGCCGACGCCCGCGCCGGGCTGGCGGGTCCGCCAGCAGATCGCCCACCTCACCTTCATCCTCCGCATCGCCGGCCTGGCCGCCGCGCAGCCGGAAGCCTTCGTCGCGATGACGAAGTCGCTCACCGGCGGGCTCGACGTCGCCGTCAACGCCGCGCTCAAGGAGTTCGAGCACGACCCGGCCGAGGTGCTGCTGACGAAGTGGCGCGCCGACCGGGACAACTCGATCAAGGCGCTGTCCGCGGTCCCGGGCGACCAGCTCGTGCCGTGGCTGGTGAACCCGCTGCCGCCGTACATCCTGGCGTGCGCGGGGATGATGGAGCTGTTCGGGCACGGCCAGGACATCGCCGACGCGCTCGGCGTGCGCCCGGTGCGCACCGACCGGCTGCGCCACCTCGTCGGGTTCGCCGTGCGCGTCCGCGACTTCGGGTACGAGGCCAACGGGCTCACGCCGCCGGAGACCGAGTTCCGGTTCGAGATCACCGGTCCCTCGGGCGCGCTGTGGACGTTCGGGCCCGAGGACTCGCCGGAGCGCGTGACGGGCGGGGCCGAGGACTTCTGCCTGCTCGTGACCCGGCGCCGGCACCGCGACGATCTCGGCCTGCGGGCCGAGGGTGCGCTGGCCGACCAGTGGCTCGACATCGCGCAGGCGTACCGCGGCCCGGCCGGCGAAGGCCGGGCGCCGGGCCAGTTCGCCGACTGAGCGTGCTTCCGTCCACTGTGGACTTGAGCGCGGATTGTCGCTGCGTGCGGCCTGTGTGGCCGCGGGCATGCAGAAAGAAGACACAACCGGCAGGCCGGGCCATGCTGGACCGGACCGGTTATCGGGGCACGAGATCCAGTGGGAGTGCGGTGGCATGAGCGGTGAGCGGATTTCGATCGTGGGTATCGGTCTCCGGTACCCGGACGCAGGTTCACCGGAGGAGCTCTGGGAGAACGTGCTGGCCGGCCGCCGGGCGTTCCGGACGCTGCCCGACGAGCGGATGAACCGGGCGGACTACTACTCGCCCGATCCCAAGGCGCCGGACCGGTTCTACGCGCAGAAGGCCGCGGTGCTGCGCGACTACGAGTTCGACCGGGTCGCCCACAAGGTTGCCGGCAGCACGTTCCGCTCCACCGACACGACGCACTGGCTCGCCCTCGACGTCGCCGCGGCGGCCCTCGCCGACGCCGGCTTCCCCGAGGGGGAGGGCGCGCCGAAGACGGCCACCGGCGTCGTCGTCGGCAACAGCCTCACCGGCGAGTTCTCCCGCGCCAACGTCCTGCGGCTGCGCTGGCCCTACGTCCGGCGCACCGTCGCCGCGGCGCTGAGCGAGCGCGGCTGGGGCGACCAGGAGACCGGGGACTTCCTGCGGGAGCTGGAAGTCCAGTACAAGGCGCCGTTCCCGGAGATCAACGAGGACACCCTCGCCGGCGGCCTGGCGAACACCATCGCCGGGCGCGTCTGCAACCACTTCGACTTCGCCGGCGGCGGTTACACCGTGGACGGCGCCTGCTCGTCGTCCCTGCTGTCGGTGGTCAGCGCGGCGAACGCGCTGGTGCAGGGCGACCTCGACGTCGCCGTCGCCGGCGGCGTGGACCTCTCGATCGACCCGTTCGAGGTGATCGGCTTCGCGAAGACCGGCGCGCTCGCCAAGCGGGACATGAAGGTCTACGACGCCGACTCCAACGGCTTCTGGCCCGGCGAGGGCTCGGGCATGCTCGTCCTGATGCGCGAGAGCGACGCGATCGAGCAGGGCAAGCGGATCTACGCCTCGGTCGCCGGCTGGGGCGTTTCCTCCGACGGCAAGGGCGGCATCACGCGGCCCGAGGCGGCGGGGCACCGGCTCGCGCTGAAGCGCGCCTACACCCGGGCCGGCTACGGCGTCGAAACCGTGTCCTACTTCGAGGGCCACGGCACCGGCACCGCGCTCGGCGACGCCACCGAGATCGAAGCCCTCTCCACCGCCCGCCGCGACGCGGACCCGCTGGCCAAGCCGGCGGCGCTCTCGACGATCAAGGGCAACATCGGGCACACCAAGGCCGCCGCCGGCGTCGCCGGGCTGATCAAGGCGACCCTGGCCGTCTACCACCAGGTGATCCCGCCGGCCACCGGCCACTTCGACCCGCACGAGTCGCTGGTCGGCGACTCCGCGCGGATGTACGTGCCGAGCGACGCCGGGCTGTGGCCGTCGGACCAGCCGGTGCGCGCCGGTGTGTCCGCGATGGGCTTCGGCGGCATCAACTCGCACATCACGGTGTCCGAGGCCCCCAACGCGGCCCGGCGCGCGGAGCTCGACGAGCGCTCCCGCAGCCTGGTCGCCGGCCGGCAGGACGCCGAGATCCTGCTGTTCGACGCCGACGACGTCGCCTCCCTGCGCGGCCGCCTCGCGGCGCTGCTCGAGACGGTGCCGAAGCTGTCCTTCGCCGAGCTGACCGACCTGGCCGGCGCGCTCGCCGGTGAGCTGTCGGGCAAGCCGGTGCGGGCCGCGGTCGTCGCGGCGAACCCGGAGCAGGCCGAGCGCAAGCTGACCAAGCTGCTCGAGCTGCTCGAAGAAGACGGCTCGGTGTTCGAGGGCGTCGACGGGATCTTCTGCAGCTCGCGTCCCACCGAGCCGAAGATCGGGTTCCTGTTCCCCGGCCAGGGTTCGGGCCGTGGTGGCGACAGCGCGCTGCGCCGCCGGTTCGGCGTGGCCGCCGAGATCCACGACGCGGCGGGGCTGCCGGCGGTCGGCGACCAGGTCGCCACCGACGTGGCCCAGCCGCGGATCGTCACCGGGTCGCTGGCCGGGCTGCGCGTGCTGCGCTCCTTCGGCGTCGAAGCGAGCACGGCGACCGGGCACAGCCTCGGCGAGCTGACCGCCCTGCACTGGGCCGGCGCGGTCGGCGAGCGTGAGGTGCTGAAGCTCGCCAAGATCCGCGGCCGCGTGATGGCCACCGAGGTCGGCCCCGGCACGGGCGCGATGGCGAGCATCGTCGCCTCGCCCGGCCGGACCGAGGAGCTCGGCCTGGGCACCGACGTCGTCATCGCCGGGTACAACGCACCCCAGCAGACGGTGATCTCCGGGCCGGTCGCCGCGGTCGACCGCGTGGTCGCCCAGGCGAAGGCCCAGGGCGTCGGCGCGGCGCGGATCAAGGTGTCGCACGCGTTCCACTCGCCGGAGGTCGAGCCCGCCGCGACCGCGATGATCGAGCGGCTCGGCGAATTCGACTTCGCGCGGCTCGAGCGTCCGGTGGTCTCCACGGTGACCGGCGACGTGCTGCACGCCGCGGAGAACCTGCCGGAGCTGCTGCGCGAGCAGATCGTGCTGCCCGTCCGCTTCCGCGAGGCGGCGGCGAAGGTCGCCGAGCGCAGTGACCTCGTGATCGAGGTCGGCCCCGGCCGGGTGCTCACCGGCCTGTTCGAGGAGATCGCCCCGGGCACCCCGGTGCTCGCGCTCGACACGGACAACGGCTCCCTCGCCGGTGTCCTGCGGGTGCTCGGCGCGGCGTTCGCGCTGGGCGCGCCGGTCACCCTCGAGCAGCTGTTCGCCGGCCGCGTGGTCCGCGACCTGCCGGCCGACGGGAACTTCCGGTTCCTGGCCAGCCCCTGTGAAGAGGCGCCGGCGATCGACGCCGAGCTCGCCGCGGAGGTGGCGGCCGAGCGGGCCCAGGCCGACGCGTCCGAGACGGCCGACACCGGCAGCAGCACGCTCGACCTGCTGCGCAAGCTCGCGGCCGAACGGGTCGAGCTGCCGCTGGAGGCGGTCACCGCCGACACGCACCCGCTCGACGACCTGCACCTGTCCTCCATCACGGTCGGGCAGCTGGTCAACGACGTCACCCGGGCACTGGGGCGTCCCGCGCTCGAAGGGATGCCGAACTTCGCGACGGTCTGCCTCGGCGAGCTCGCCGAGATGATCGACGAGCTGGCGCAGACGGCCAAGCCGGCCGACGCCGCCGGCAAGGGCGAGGCGCCCGGCATCGGGCCGTGGGTCCGGCCGTTCGCGGTCGAGTACCTGCCGGCCGCCCGGCCGGCGGCGGACATCGCCGCGGGCGAGGTGGCCACGCAGTGGCAGGTCTTCGCGACGCCGGGGCACCCGCTGGCCGAGCCGCTGCGGAGCGCGCTCGCCCGCAGTGGCGCCGGTGACGGGGTGCTGCTGTGCCTGCCCGCCGACTGCGACGAGAGCCACGTCGGGCTGTTCCTCGACGCGGGCCGGGCGCTCATGTCCGCGCCCAACGGCACGCGGTTCGTCGTGGTGCACCACGGTTACGGCGCGTCCGGCCTGGCGAAGACGCTGAGGCTGGAGGACCCGTCGGCGAAGACCACGATCGTCGACCTGGCCGACCCGTCCCCGGCGGAGCCGGAGGCGATCACGACGGCGGTGACGACGGTCGTCGCCGAGGTCGCCGCCACGACGGACTTCATCGAAGCCCGTTACGACGCCGAAGGTGCCCGCACGGTGCCGCGGCTGGTCGGGATCCCGGCGGCGCCGGCCGAGCCGAGGACCGACACCCTCGACGGCTCCGACGTCCTGCTGGTCACCGGTGGTGGCAAGGGCATCACGGCGGAAAGCGCGCTGGCGATGGCGAAGGACTCCGGCGCGAAGCTGGCGCTCCTCGGGCGCAGTGACCCCGAAGAGGACGCCGAGCTGGCGGAGAACCTCGACCGCATGGAGGCGGCGGGCATCCGCCACCGCTACGAGCGGGCCGACGTCACCGACGCCACGGCCATCGCCGAAGCCGTCGCCCGGATCCAGGCCGACCTCGGCCCGGTCACCGCGGTGCTGCACGGCGCCGGCCGCAACGAGCCGGCCGCGGTGTTCAGCCTGACCGAGGACGCCTTCCGCAAGACGCTCGCGCCGAAGATCGACGGCCTGCACACCGTGCTCGACGCGATCGACAAGGACCGCGTCAAGCTGCTGATCACCTTCGGCAGCATCATCGGCCGCGCCGGCCTGCGCGGTGAGGCGCACTACTCCACGGCGAACGACTGGATGACCGAGGCGACCCTGCGCTTCGGCCGGGAGCACCCGCAGGCGCGGGTGTTCGCCCTGGAGTGGTCGGTCTGGTCGGGCACGGGCATGGGCGAGAAGCTCGGTGTGGTCAGCGCCCTGATGCGCGACGGCATCACGCCGATCCCGCTCGACGAGGGCATCGCCATCCTGCGCCGCCTGCTCGCCGACCCGGCCGCGCCGCCGGTGCTCGTCGTCTGCGGCCGGATGAACGGCCTGCCCACGCTGCCGATCCAGCGGCGCGAGCTGCCGCTGACCCGGTTCATCGACCGGACGGTCGTGCACTACCCCGGGGTCGAGCTGATCACCGAGGCGGAGCTGTCCGCGGGCAGCGACCCGTACCTGACCGACCACCTGCTCGACGGCCAGCTGCTCTTCCCGGCCGTGCTGGGCATGGAGGCGATGACCCAGGTCGCGACGGCGACCCTCGGCCGCGGCGGCACGCCGGTGCTCGAGGACGTCGAGTTCCTCCGGCCGATCATCGTCTCGCCGGGCAAGTCGACCACGATCCGGCTGGCCGCGCTCGCACGGGACGGCGAGACCGTGGACGTCGTGGTCCGCAGCGAGGAAACCGGCTTCAGCGCGGACCACTTCCGGGCCCGGCTGAACTTCGCCCGCCCGGAGGTGCTCGGGGAACCGGCGCCGCGGACCGTCGCGCTGCCGGCCGTGCCGGTGGACCCGATCCACGAGCTCTACGGCTCGGTCCTGTTCCAGGGCAAGCGGTTCCAGCGGGTCGTCGGCTACCGCCGGGCCAGTGCCCGGCACGCCGTCGCCGAGATCGCGACCACCGCGAACGTCTCGTGGTTCGCGCCCTTCCTGCCGCAGGACCGGCTCCTGGCCGACCCGGGCACCCGGGACGCGATGATGCACGCGATCCAGTGCTGCGTGCCGGACGCGACGCTGCTGCCGCAGAGCATCGAGAAGCTCTACCTGGCCGCGCCGGGCGAGCAGCATGACGAGTACGTCCTGCTCGACGCCCGTGAGCGGTCCCAGGACGGCGACAGCTACCTCTACGACCTCGACGTCCGCAACCCGGACGGCACCCTGGTCGAGCGGTGGGAGGGCCTGCAGCTGCGGGCGGTGCGCAAGCGCGACGGCGCGGGCCCCTGGGTCCCGTCGATGCTCGGGTCCTACCTGGAGCGGGCGTGCGAGCGGCTGCTCGGGGGCACCCGGGCCGTGGTCGTCGAACCGGATCCGGCGGACCGCGCGGTGGAGGGCATCGCCGAGCGGCGCGCCCAGACCGCGCTGGCCGCGGGCCGCAGCCTCGACCGCCCGGTCGAGATCCGCTACCGCCCGGACGGCAAGCCGGAGCTCGACGGCTTCGAGGTGACGGCGTCGCACACCTCGCAGCTGACGCTGGCCATCACCGGCAGCGGGCAGCTCACGTGCGACGTCGAGACCGCGGTCGAACGGACCGAAGAGGACTGGGCCGGCTTGCTGGGCGAAGAACTCGTCGCCGTCGGCAAGCTCCTCGCCGCGGACACCGGCGAAGCGGTCACGGTGGCCAACACCCGGGTCTGGAGCGCGCTGGAGTGCGTGCGCAAGACCGGCGAGATGACCCAGGCACTCACCGTGCGCCGGGTCGAGGCCGACGGGTGGGCCCTGCTCGCCTGCGGCGACGCCCTGATCGCCACCTGGTCGACCACCATCGACGACCGGCCGGACCCGGTGGTCTTCGCCGTCCTCCACGCAGAGGGGAACCGAGCATGACCGGCTACTACGAGATCCGCCACACGGTCGGCTTCGAAGAGACCAACATGGTGGGCAACGTCTACTACGTCAACTACGTGCGGTGGCAGGGGCGCTGCCGGGAGATGTTCCTCGTGGAGCGGGCCCCGGCGGTCCTGGAGGACATCCGCGGCGACCTGAAGCTGTACACGCTCCGGGTCGAGTGCGAGTTCTTCGCCGAGATCACCGGGTTCGACGAGCTGTCCATCCGGATGCGCCTGGAGGAGCTGACCCAGACGCAGCTGCAGTTCACCTTCGACTACGTGCACCTGCACCCGGACGGCGAGCGGCTGGTGGCGCGCGGGCGGCAGCGGATCGCGTGCATGCGCGGGCCCAACTCCGCGACCGTGCCGGTGCGGGTGCCCGAGGCGCTGCTGGAGGCGCTGGCGCCCTACACGACGGCTTCGGCACGCAACGGCAAGGGAGCGTGACCAGTGGGCTCTCCAGGAGCGAACCCCGTCGAACGGCGTCCGCTGCAACGGCTTTCGAAGTCGAAGACACACCGCGCGCTTTCGCCGCAGCCGGCCCTGCGCCAGGTGATGGGGCAGTTCGCGACGGGCGTCACGGTCCTCACCGCCGGCGGTGACGACGCGCACGGGATGACCGCGAACGCGTTCTCGTCGGTGTCGCTGGACCCGCCGCTCGTGCTGTGCTGCGTGTCCAAGGCGGCCCGGATGCACGCGTCGATCGTCACCGCCGGCTCGTTCGCGGTGAACTTCCTGGCGGCGGACCAGCAGCGGCTGTCCGAGTACTTCGCCGACTGGCGGCGGCCGGACGGCATGGCCCAGTTCGAGTCCGTGGGCTACACCCCGGGCGCGAAGACCGGCGCGCCGCTGCTCACCGGCGTGCTGGCGTGGGTCGAATGCGAGCTCACCCAGGTGATCGAAGGCGGTGACCACTCGATCTTCCTGGGCCGCGTGGTCACCACCGGACGCGGCACGGCCGAGCACGCCCTCGTGTTCTACGGCGGCGGCTACCACCACGTGGACGGCGAGGCCCGCGCGGCGTGAACGGACCAGGTCCCGGCGGAACCGGGGCCGCATCGACAAGAGGAGGCTGAGCCATGACCGCCAGCGACGCAGGTCGTCCGGACGCCCGTTCACCCATGGAGACCCCGGTGCCGCCCGCGCCGGTCGAGGCGACCGTGCGCCCGCTGCCCCGGCTCGGCCGGGGCGTGGTCTGGTCGGACATCGTCGCCGAGATCGAGCACGACCTGCAGGAGCGGATGAGGGATGCCGCGTGAGCGGTTCCCTCGACGGCGGCGCACGCCGCGCCGACGAGGCGGACGTCGTGCCCGTGCCGTCCGAGAGCCGCACCGGGCGTCGCCGTCTTCCCCGGACCGGGGAGGGCGGCGACGCCCAGGTGATCGCCCTCACCCCGGCCCCCGCCCCGGCGGCCGACCGGGTGCCCGGCATGCAGTCGCTGCGGCAACGGCGTCGCGAGCTGCAGGAGCACATCGCCGAGGGCAAGCTCGACGCGGTGCGGCGCCAGCACTCGCTGGGCAAGCTCACCGCCCGTGAACGACTCGCGCTCCTGCTCGACGAAGACTCCTTCGTCGAGCTCGAGCCGTACCGGCGGCACCGCTCCTCGGGACCGGGGCTGGCCGGGAACCGGCCCTACACCGACGGCGTCGTCACCGGCTCCGGCACGGTCGACGGCCGCCGGGTTTTCGTCTACGCGCAGGACTTCACGCTCTTCGGCGGCTCGCTGGGGGAGGCGCACGCGGCGAAGATCCACAAGATCCTCGACCTCGCGATCGCGAACGGCGCCCCGGTGATCGGCCTGAACGACAGCGGCGGCGCGCGCATCCAGGAGGGTGTGCTCGCGCTGAACGGTTACGGCGGGATCTTCCGCCGTCAGGTCGACGCCTCCGGCGTCATCCCGCAGATCAGCGTGATCCTCGGGCCGTGCGCCGGCGGTGCCGCCTATTCGCCGGCGCTGGCCGACTTCACGTTCATGGTGCGCGACACCGCGCGGATGTACCTGACCGGTCCCGACGTCGTCGAGGCCGTCACCGGACGGCGCGTCAGCCACGAGGAGCTCGGCGGGGCCGACGTGCACGGCACGCATTCGGGCGTCGCCACGGTGGTGCACGACGACGAGGAGGACTGCCTCGCCGACGTCCGCTACCTGATCTCCCTGCTGCCGTCGAACTACCTCGAGCCGGCGCCCGCGACGGCCCGGACCGGCGCGGTGGACGACTACCGGCCCCGGCTGG
Organism: Amycolatopsis sp. NPDC049252; assembly: GCF_043197175.1. Taxonomy (NCBI): domain Bacteria; kingdom Bacillati; phylum Actinomycetota; class Actinomycetes; order Pseudonocardiales; family Pseudonocardiaceae; genus Amycolatopsis; species Amycolatopsis sp. NPDC049252. The sequence continues at coordinate 16,383 of NZ_JBICSQ010000049.1, read as the reverse complement.
CGGAGATCGTCCCGCCGGCGCCGAACCAGCCCTACGACATGCGCGAGGTGTTCGCCGAGGTCGCCGACGACGGCGAGTTCTTCGAGGTGCACGCCGGCTGGGCGCGCAACGTCCTGTGCGCGCTCGCGCGCGTCGACGGCCGCGTGGTCGGGCTCGTCGGCAACCAGCCGGTGGTGCTCGCCGGCGTGCTCGACGGGCCGGCCGCGCAGAAGGCCGCGCGGTTCGTGCGGTTCTGCGACGCCTTCGGCATCCCCCTGGTCAGCCTGGTCGACGTCCCGGGTTTCCTGCCCGGCGTGGAGCAGGAGCGGAGCGGCATCATCCGCCAGGGCGCGCAGCTGCTGCACGCCTACTGCGAGGCGACCGTGCCGCGGATCCAGGTGATCCTGCGCAAGGCCTACGGGGGCGCGTACATCGTGATGGACTCGCGGTCCATCGGGTGCGATCTTTCCCTGGCGTGGCCGACGAACGAGATCGCGGTGATGGGCGCCGAGGGCGCGGTCAACGTGCTGTACCGCCGGGACCTCGCGGCCGCGGCGGACCCGGCGGCGCTGCGCGCCCGGCTCGTCGCGGAGTACACCGAGGAGTACCTCAACCCGCAGTACTCGGCCGAGCGCGGCCTGGTCGACGACATCATCGACCCGGCCGACACCCGCGCCGCGATCGCCCGCGGGCTGGCGATGCTCCAGGACAAGCGCAAGCCCGGACCCTCCCGCAAGCACGGCAACCTGCCGATCTGACGGAGTTGTGATGTCCACAGTGGACGAACTGGTGCTGGTCGTACGCGGCGCACCGGACGACGCGAGCCTGGCGGCCCTGGTGGCCGTCCTCGTCCGGTGCGCCGGGGCGGCCGGCCCACCGCCGCCGCCCCCGCGTTCGCCGTGGGCCGGAGATACCTGGCACCCCGGCCCCGGCGCCTGGCGCCGCTCCGCCCTCCCGCACTGAGCCGCGGCCTTTCGCCGCCACTCCCGTGCCAGCCCGGCCATCTCACGTCCCCAGACAGCCGGCTCACGTACCTGGGCGGACGACACACGTACCCAAATGGACGACTCGCGTACCCAGCCGGACGACACACGTACCTGGGGGACGACTCGCGTACCCAGACAGACGACACGCGTACCTGGGCGGACGACACGCGTACCTGGGCGGACGACACGCGTACCTGGGCGGACGACACGCGTACCTGGGCGGACGACACGCGTACCTGGGCGGACGACACACGTGCCCAGACAGACGACACGCGTACCCAGAGGGTCGGCTCGTCGGGTGCGTGAGCCGACCCTTCGGGTACGCGTGTCGTCCATTCAGGTACGCGAGTCGTCCGCTTGGGTACGCGTGTCGTCCGGCTGGGTACGGGGAAGCCGGCCCGGCGCGGTAAGCGCTGGGCCGGCTTCGGGCAACCGGCGGGGTCAGGCCGGGGTGGCTACCCAGGTGCTGATCCGGCGGGCCGCGGCCATGCTCGCCCAGGCCGCCAGCTCGATCAGGGTGTCGTCGCCGGGGGCGGTGGTGCGGAAGGCTTCCACCAGAGCGTCGTCGACCTGGTAGGACGCCAGCGCGATGGCCAGCGCCAGCCGGCCCGCGGGGCGGTCGGCCTCGTCGAGACCGGTGACGGCCTCCTCGAGCCAAGAGCGGCTGAGCCCCGGCGGCTGACCGTCCCAAGTGGACAGCCGCTCGCGTAGCAGTGTGCGCACCGCGGGCGGTACCGAACGGGCGCCCGCCGCCTCCGCCGCCGCGTAGGCGCGGGCGAAGGCGTCGGCCACGAGGGCGTTCGGACGCGCCCAGTCCAGGTCCGCCGGCAGCGGCGCGGCCGGCAGCAGGTCCAGCGACGCCCCCGGCCGGGGGGTCCTGGCCGACGGCCGCAGCACGCTGCCCAAGACCTTCCGCGCCTGCGGTTTCGCCGACTCCGGGACGTGCGACGGGAACGGCGAGTCGCGCAGGAACACGTTGACCACGCGGTTGTAGTACTGGAACGCCACCGCCACGCCGATCAGCTCCGGCGCCTGCTCCGGCGGGAACGGCGGGACGCCCGCCGGCCCGGTCGCCGACACCCGGGCCCACTTCTCGAGGGCCTCCCGGTCGGACTCGCCGGCCGGGATCGCGGCGAGCGTCATGCCGTGGACGTCGACGCAGTACGGGCAGCTGTTGGCCTCGGACACACCGGTGGCCACCGCCTCCTTGCCCGCCCGGTCGGCCCGGCCCGGCGCCAGCAGGGTCTCCCGCAGGATCGCCCACGCCGCCGCCATCGCCTCCGGGGCCGCCGAGTGCAGCGCCACCGGCGGTGCGAGCATGCTGAAGTCCCGTTCCACCTGCCGGTACACCGCGGCGACCAGGCCGCGGGCCCGGCTCCGCGGCACGACCTGGACGTACCGGGTGTCGCGAAGCGACCTGCGCACCGCGAACCGGACCAATCCTGCGACCATCACGGACTCCTTATCGGGCGGTGTTCGCGCGGGCGATGACGGCTCCCACCACGAAGTCCGGGTACTCCTCGGCGATCGCGTCGACGTCGGGCAGGACCGTCACGTCGCCCAGCCCGGCCGCCTCGAACGTGGCGCGCCAGGCCGCCGGGGTGAGGAAGCCGTGTGTCGGCCGCTTCACCGGGTCGGTGATGACGTCGGTGAAGCTGTCCAGGAAGTCGAAGATGATCTCGGCGTGGATCGGCCGCGCGAGCTTCGTCGGGCGCACGCACTCGGACACGACGACCGCCCCGCCCGGTTTCAGCGCCTTCGCCGCCTCGGCGACGACGAAGTCGAGGTCGGGCGCCACGTGGAAGCAGTTCACCGCGTACACCGCGTCGAACGTGCCGGGTTCGACCCCCTGCGACTCCCACGGCAGCGTCATGTCGATGCGGGCCGACTCGACCGTCGTCGACGGCGACGCGGCCGCGTTGGCCGCCCGCTCACCGTGGCGGGCGAAGGTTTCCGCGACCTCGGTGAAGCGGTAGCGAGTGACGTCCGAGCCGAGCGTGCGGAGCACCTGCTCGGCGCCGCTGCCGCAGCCGCCGCCGATCTCGAGGATCTCGAACGGGCCGCCGTCCGCCTCGGCCGCGAGCCGGGAAAGCGCTTCCGCGCCGACCTTGTTGTTGATGGAGTACAGCAGGTTGTCGTTGGAGAAGTACTTCAGCCACAGCGGGAGCTGCGCGGGCGCGAAGAGGATCTCGTCGCCGGTGGCTTCGCCGGCGAAGAACGTCTTCGCCTCGTCGACGAGCGTCCGCAGGATTTCGACGGCGACGGCGGCACCCGGCTCCCGCGCGGCGAGTTCGGCGGCGACGTCGTCGAACGACGGGACGGGCACCGTGCCGGGCACGTAACGGCCGCCTTCGCGGGCGAAGATCCCCGAGTCCGACAGCTTTTCGTACAGGAAGTGCAGGGGGATCGTCCGGCGCCACGGGATCGACAGCTCCTGCTTGGCCTGCGGGACCGAGGTGCCGGCGGCGGTCGGCAGGGCGCCGATCGCGGAGAGGATCCGGTGGGCGGTCGCGTCGACGAGGCGGGCGAACGTCTCGTTGGCCGCCAGGAAGCGGAACGGGAAGTGCTCCCGGACGCCCTCGTCGGCGATGGCGGCTCGCAGCTTCGCGAACTCCGCCGCTTTCGGGTGGTCTTCGGGTCGGCCGTAGCCGTTCTCCGCCTGCTCAGTCATGTTCACTCACTTTCGCGATGTCCGAGGAGGTCAGGCCGCGGCACGGCCGGCGTCCGGGAACGAGCGGACGGTCAGGGAGAGCCCGCCGCCGAGGCGCAGCGACATCATCGGTTCCGGCTTGACCGAGAAACCGGGCACCGGGTCGAACCGCAGGTCGCGCATCAGGGTGGAGATGATGAAGGTGGCCTCCATCATGCCCAGGTGGTTCCCGACGCAGAACCGCGGACCGGCGCCGAACGGGATGTGCGCGTACCGCGGCCGGTCGGCGGGCACGTCCGGGTCGAAGCGCTCCGGGTCGAACCGCTCCGGCTCCGGCCAGTACCGCGGGTGCCGGTGCAGGGTGTACGGGCAGATGAGGACTTCCGCGCCGGCCGGCACGTGGTAGCCGCCGACCTCGTCGTCGGCGAGCGCGCGGCGCGGCAGGATCCACACCGGCGGGTTCAGCCGCATGGCCTCCTGCAGCACCATGTGCGTGTACCGCAGCTTGGTCAGGTCCTCGTAGGCCGGACGGCGGTCGCCGTAGACCGCCACCGCCTCCTCGTGCAGCCGGTCCCGGACCTCCGGGTGCCTGCTCACGTGGTCCAGCGTCCAGCCGACCGTGCTGGCCGTCGTCTCGTGCCCGGCCAGCAGCAGCGTCACCAGCTCGTCGCGCATGCGGCGGTCGGCGACCCGCTTGTCGGTCTCCTTGGCCGTGGAGGCGATGAGCCGGGTCAGCACGTCGTCACCGGTCGCGGACGGCTCGGCCTTCCGCTTGGCCACGAGGAGCCCCACGACGTGCTGGAGGTGCTCACGGGCCGACCGGAAGGCGCGCTGCCCCTTCAGCGGCAGCCACCGCGGCACCATGCCCAGCGTCTCCATCTCGAACATGGCCTGGTCCTGCACGGCCTCGAAGGAGTGCTCGACCGCGTCGAACGCGCTGAGGTCGGTGTCCAGCAGGGTGCTGCCGAGCACGCCGAGGGTGAGCGCGGTGACCTCGGACAGCACGTCCGCCGGGCGGCCGCTGTTGCGGTGGACGGCGAGGCGCTCGACCAGGCCGAGCGCCTCGTCGATGATCACGTCGGCCTGCGCGGCGATCCGCTTGTGCTGGAACACCGGCTGGATGGTGCGCCGCTGTTCCTTCCACAGCGCGCCTTCCGACGTCAGCAGCCCGTCGCCCAGCGCCCGCTTGGCCTCGGTGTAGCCGATGCCCTTGTGGTAGTTCGCCGCGTTGTCGGCGAGCACGTGCTTGGCGTGGTCGGGGTGGTTGAAGATGTAGAGCGTCTTCGGGCCGATCGCCACCCGCACCGCGTCGCCGTACTCGCGGACCGCTTCGCTCATCAGGCCCAGCCGGTCCGCGCGGAGCTTGCGGAGGATCCCCGGGGCCGCCCGGCGCGGCGGTCCCGGCGGAACCCGGCGGGTGGCGCCGGTCATGCGCCGGGGTGGGGCAGGCCGGTCTTCGCGGTGCTGTTCTGGTAGGCGGCGAGCCGCCACTGGCCGTCGGTGCGCACGGCGAACCAGCCGGCCCGGATGGCCTGCTCGTCGGAAACCTCGGTCTCACCCTCGGCCAGGACGCCACCGGAAGAGAGCAGCAGCGCGGTGTCGGGACCGAAGAAGCGCAGGCTGATCGGCTTGCCGACGACCTGGGTACCGGCGTAGGTGGTGGCGAAGGCCTCGGTGAAGTAGGCCTTGATGTCCTGGCGGCCCTGCCGGAAGATGCCCGGCAGGATCAGGGTGCCGTCGTCGGTGAACAGATCGGCGATCGCCGACGCGTCACCGTGGGCCCAGGCGGCGAGCATCTTCTGGGTCATCACTGCGACGGCTGCCTGGTCGGCGGCCGACGCCTCGTTCGTGGTCATGGTGCTTCCTTTCGGCGCGAGCGACGGGAACCGCGGGCGGGCACGGGGAAACGGGCCGAAAGCGGGGCCACCCGCGGTCGACCGGTACGTCCAGGTTCGCACCGGCGGGCTGCGGAACACGTCTCCCGCTGTGCGGGAACCGGCGCGCTCACGCCGCCGCGTCGTGCGCTTCCGGCCGCATCGCGCGCAGCCGGGACGCGGCCTGCCGCTCCCGCGCGGCGGCGTGGGTGCTGTGGCCGCGATGTACGGCCACGTAACGGACTTCGCCGTCGACCAGCACCTCGAGCCCGGTCGGCTGCCCTGGTTCGAACCCCGACCCGCACGCGGCGCAGGTGCGCTGGCGCTCGGCCGCGCTCTCCGGCCCGCGCCGGGCCGGTGCGGTCGGCGGCGGGCCGGTCTCGGTGTCGGCGAAGCCCTCGCGAGGGCTGAGCTGTTCGGTCATGGGGCACCTCGGATGCGGACGCCGGTGTCGTCACCGGGGGAGGGGGTATGCAGAACTCCTGACCTCCCAGTGCACACCCCACGGCTTCGGCGCGACCACTTGCGCGCTGCGCACCTTGTCCGCTACCGCACGGACTTCTCCGTGCCGGAGGGCACGATCGGAGATGATCCCAGGCCCCTTCGCGGGTGACACTGGAGGCTGTTTGGGCCGGAGTGTCACCGGGCCCGGCGCGGGCCCGGCCCGCGTCCCCGTCCCGGGTACCTCGCGACGTTGGTTGGGAGGCCGGCGGATGGCAATGCGCCTCCAGCTCGTCGATGGACTCGAGTTGCTCGAGGAGTGGGCTGAATCGGCGTCACAAGCCGAGCGAAATGTTGTTTACGAGGCATTGTTCGCTATTGGCGACGGTTCCGCCTTCCTGATTTACGACATTTTCGGCGACCCCGGTGACCGGAGCAATTTGATTGTCTCGGTGCGCCCGCAGCTGGTGCTCAAGGTGCTGGTGCGGCGCGCGGACTCGTCGTTCGCGATCCGCTACGTCGGCGCGCCCGACCACACGGACGGTGACGTCGCCCCAGCTCGCGAGGAGCCGAGCAGCCCGGAGGGTGCCTAGTCCGAACGGGTTACGGCGGCGTCCGCCCGGGCCGTGCGATTACGCCCGGTCGATCATGTATCCCTCACCTTGACAGCCTCTCGCGGCGTGTGAAAGCCTTTTCGTGTTCGCTGGTCAGCCCTTATTCCTGGGGTCCTTGTCATAAGGAGGCTGCACCATGTCGTCACCGGAATTGCCCGGGCTGGACGTCCACGGCCGGGTCCGAGCTCGTGACATCCAGATGACCGGGGTGGCCGACCTCGGCCGCCGGGTCCTGATGATCACCGGCGCGATCGACACCACCGACCACGACGTCTCGATCAGCGTGTCCCTGCCCGAGGCGGGCCGCTGGCAGGTCATCAAGGCCGAGACGAACCTGACCGACCGGACCTGGGTGGCCATGCAGGCGGTGCTGGACGAGGACTCGACGTTCGTCGACGACCCCGGCGCCGCGGTGATGTCCCCGCAGTTCGCGAAGTCCTTCATGACGCCCGACCAGCGGCGGCTCACCTTCTACGACGGTGAGGTGCGCCCGGGCGAAGCGGTGCTGAAGATGTATTCGATGGAGACGAGCGGCCGCAAGCCGGGGTACTTCTACTCCCGCTACAGCCCGATCGCCACCGACAGCGCCGAACAGTCACTGGAGACGCTCGAGCAGCTGGTCGCCAACGGGATGCAGCAGCGCCCGGTGGTCGAGCTGGCGGTGCCGATCACCGTCCTCGATTGAGCCCGGGTGCGGGCGCGGCGACCCTGGGGGACCCGTGATCAAGTTCGTGCCGGAGCCGCACCTGCTGGACTCGCCCCGCGGGCGTGACTGGCCGCGCCTGGGTGCGCCCCGGGCCCCGGGTCGCGGCGGCGCGCCGGGGAACAGCGCCGACGTCGTCATCGTCGGTGCGGGCCCGGCCGGGCTCGCGGTCGCGTCCGCGCTGTGGCACCACGGCGTGCGCGACGTCGTGGTCCTCGACCGTGACGGCCGTCCGTGCGGCCGGTTCTTCGACCGGATAGACCGGCTGGGCCAGCGGGTGCTGCGTTCGCCGTACGAGCACCACCCCGGCGTCGAGGGCTACCGCGACTGCGAGCTGCTGGACTTCGCGCGGCTGCACTGGTCGCGGCTGACCGGTGTCGAGCGGCGCGAGATCCGGATGGCCCAGGCCGGCCACCGCTCGGTCGTGCCGGTCGACGTCTTCGAGGCCTACTGCGACCACCTGGTGACGAGCCACCACGTCGCGGAGCGGACGTGGCAGGCGTCGGTGCGTGAGGTGCTGCCCACCGCCGAAGCGGTGACCGTGCGCGCGAACCGGTTCACCGTCACCGCCCCGCACGTCGTGCTCTGCCTCGGCGAGGAGCGGCGCCCGGCCCCCGAAGCCTGGTGGGGCGGCGGCACCCCGCCGCGCGGAGTGTCCTATTGGGACGATCCGGTGCCCGCCGGCGGGCACCGGCGGATCGTGGTCGGCGCCGGGCTCACCGCGGCGCACCTGCTCACCGCCTCGCTCGAGGCGGGCCACGAGGTCCACTGGGTCGTCCGCGAGACCGAAGAGCGGTACCAGTGCGCCGACGTGAACTCGTCCTTCTTCCGCCCCGAAGGCCGCGCGCGCTTCGACGGGGTGGACCGGGCCGGGCGGCTGGAGCTGATGGGCCGCCACCGGCGCGCGTCCATCATGTTCGAGTTCCGGCCGCGGCTGCGGCGGGCCGAGGCCGAGGGGCGGCTGGTCGTGCACCGCGGCGAGTCGGTCAAGGAGGTCGGCGACGGCAGCGGCGGGGTGGTGTGCCGGCTGGAGAGCGGGCACCTGATCGAGGCGGACCGCGCCGTGCTGGCCCTCGGGACGACACCGTCGATCGGCGGCGGCCTGCTTCCGCCGGACGTCGTCGCCGAGCGCGACGGCTGGCCTGCCCTCGACGAGCGGACGCTCGGCTACACCCGCGCGCCCCGGGTTTCGGTGGTCGGCGCGGCGGCCGGGCTGGTGCTCGGCCCGGCCGCGCGCAACATCGACGGCCACCGGGTGGCGACCGCGCGGGTGGCCGCGTCGATCGCGCACAGCCTGCGCCACGAGCGGGTGCCGGCGGTGGCCGGTGCCTGACACCCGGTTCACGCTGCCCCCGATCGACGACCCGCCCTCGACCGAGGTCGGCATCATCCTGCTCGGCCTCGACGCGCGGCGCCTGCTGGCCGGGCTCGGCTTCGCCCGGATCGCCGACGACCCGGCGCTGGTGACCCAGGCGGTCGACCTGGCCCGGCACGAGGTGGCCGGGCTCGGGTTCGCCGACCTGGTCGCGGCCGGGCGCGCCCGCTGGCGCGCCGTCCGGGACCTCGTCGAAAGCCGGGCCGAGACGTCGGCTTCGCCGCGCCGGGCGTGGGCCGAGGCCGCCGAGCGCGTCACCGCCGCTGTCCCCGAGGCCGGTCCGGCCTCGGTCGCCTACTTGACGGCCTGTTCGCTGCGTCGCGGGGAAGTCGACCGGGTCGCCGACGGAGACGGAGAATCCGATGTCGTACCTGAGGTTCCTGCCGGCTGAGACGCGGCTCCTGGACGTGTTCAAGGCCCACCCGGGCCCCGCTCGCCCGCTGCTGGAGCTGCACGAGCAGGTGATGCGGGCCGACTCGCCCTTCACCGCGGGCGAACGCGAGCTGATCGCGGCGTACGTCTCGGGCGTGAACAGCTGCGACTACTGCCACGGCATCCACACGGTCACCGCGGAGGCCTTCGGCGTCCCGGAGGGCACGCTCGCCGCGGCGGTGCGCGACCTCGACTCCGCGCCGGTGGACGACAAGCTCAAGCCGGTGCTCGCCTACGTCGGCAAGCTGACCCGCACGCCGTCGCGGATCACCGAGGCCGACGCCGAAGCCGTGTTCGCCGCCGGCTGGAGCGAGGACGCCCTGCACGACGCCGTCCTGGTCTGTGCGCTGTTCAACTTCATGAACCGCATGGTGGAGGGCGTGGGCCTGCGCGCCGACGAGGCGTACGCGACGGAGTCCGGACAGCGGCTGCACGACGGCGGCTACACGGGCCTGGCCAAGTTCCTCACCGACGAGGGCTGACCCTCCGGCCCTGCGCAACCGCGAGGACGCAGGGGCTCGCCGCGCTGCCGGATGCTCGGTGCAGAGGGCCGCCGACGGTGGTGGCCGCAGCCGGGGAGAAGGTGCCGAACTCATGGTCATCGTCATGGCGACCGATGCCGCGGCAGGAGACGTCGAGGCCGTCGTCGACCGGGTGACGGCGGCGGGCGGCGAAGCGTTCGTCAGCCGCGGGGTGAGCCGGGTGATCATCGGGCTGGTCGGCGACGTCGACCGGTTCGAGGCGCTCAACCTCAGCGGGCTGCCGGGAGTGCACAGCGTCACCCGCATCTCCGCGAAGTACAAGCTGGTGAGCCTGGAGCACCACAAGGAGCGCTCCACGGTGCACGTCCGCGGTGTGCCGATCGGCCCGGACACCATCACCCTGATCGCCGGGCCGTGCGCGGTGGAGACGCCGGAGCAGACCCTGGAGGCCGCGCGGATGGCGCAGGCCGCGGGCGCGACCCTGCTGCGCGGGGGCGCGTTCAAGCCGCGCACGTCGCCCTACGCCTTCCAGGGTCTCGGCGAGCTCGGCCTGCGGATCCTGGCCGACGTGCGGGCCGAAACCGGCCTGCCGGTGGTCACCGAGGTGGTCGCGGCGCACGACGTCGAAATGGTCGCCCAGTACGCGGACATGCTCCAGATCGGCACCCGAAACATGCAGAACTTCGCGCTGCTGCAGGCGGCGGGCGAGGCCGGCAAGCCGGTGCTGCTCAAGCGCGGGATGAACTCCACCATCGAAGAGTGGCTGATGGCCGCGGAGTACATCGCCCAGCGCGGCAACCTCGACATCGTGCTGTGCGAACGGGGGATCCGCACGTTCGAGACGGCCACCCGCAACACGCTCGACATCTCCGCGGTGCCGGTGGTCCAGCGGCTTTCGCACCTGCCGGTGATGATCGACCCGTCGCACTCCGGCGGACGGCGCGACCTCGTGCTGCCGCTCTCGCGCGCGGCGGTCGCGGTCGGCGCGGACGGCGTGCTCGTCGACGTCCACCCCCATCCCGAACAGGCCCTGTGCGACGGCCCGCAGGCGCTGCTCGCCGACGACCTGCGGGTGCTCCAGCAGTCCATCGAGGAGCTCGCCGAGGTGCTCGGCCGGCGTCCGCCGACGTGGTGGAACCGCCGCCTCCTGGCCGGCTGATTTCCTTTCCCGTGCGCCGGATCACCGGTGCGCACGCTCGAATGTTCCGTCGTGGCAACGGTTCTGGCTACCGTGCGGTGACGGTTCCCCTCAACTCCGTGGAGATGTCGTGATTGTCAAGCCGAAGCACACGATGTACCAGACGACCGTGCTCGACGCCGATCCGGACGCGGTCTGGGCCGAGGTCCGCGACGTCCTGAAGCTGGTGAAGATCCTCTTCGGGGACACCGTCGGCGGCGTGGAGTGGGTCGAGGGCGGCTCGCCGGAGCGGGTGCCGTCGCGCTACGAGTTCACGATGCTGGCCAACCAGGGTCTGGTGCAGCAGGAGGTCGCCGGGCGCAACGACGTGGCCCGCTCGCTCACCTACCGGACGCTCGCGCCCGTGCTGTGTCTTTACGACTACGTCGCCACCTACCGCGTCTTCCCGGTGACCAACGACCCCGGCCGCAGTTTCCTGGAGTACTCGCGGGAGTTCATGGTCACCGAAGACGCCGAGCCGGGCATCGTCGAGGCGCTCATGACCATGATGGACAACCAGATCAGCGTGGTCCGGGACTACTTCGCCCCGCCGGCTCAGTAGCCACGATGGACCGCACGGACGTCGCCTTCCTGGACGTCACCGCGCCCGGGTTCGGTTTCGGCACCCCGGAAGTGGCCGAGGCGCAGGCGAAGAACTGGTACGCGGACAGCCCGGTCGGCCTCCTCGTGCTGCGCTACGCCGAGGCGCGCGCGTTGCTGCGCGACCAGCGCCTCGACCACAACGGCAAGCGCTTCATGGCGATGAACGGCGTCTCCGGCGGGCCGATCCACGACTGGTTCGTCCCGATGATCATGAACCACGACGGCGCGCACCACCGCCGCCTGCGCGGGCTGGTGGGCAAGGCCTTCACCCCGCGGATGGTCGACGGGCTGCGGCCGTTCGTCCGGGACCGGGCGCGGGAGCTGGCCGGACACCTGGCGTCGGCGGCGGAGGGCGACTTCGTCGAGGAGTTCGCCAACCCGTTGCGCTGGCCGTGATGAGCGAAATGCTCGGCGTGCCGCCCGAGGACCACGAGCTCTTCCACACCTGGACGACGGACATCGGCCTGGTGTTCAGCCTCGCGCTCGGCGGCGACGTCGTGACCCGCGTCGAGACCGCGCTCGTCGGGCTGAACAAGTACGTCGACGAGCTGATCGAGGCCAAGAGAACCGCGCCGGGCGACGATCTCGTCTCCGCGCTCGTCGCCGCCCAGCGGGAGGATCCGCTGATCAGCCCGGCGGAGCTGCGCAACCTCATCGTCACCACGGTGTTCGCGGCGCACGACACGACCCGCCACCAGCTCGCCAACGCGATGGTCGCCTTCGCCGGGCACCCGGACCAGTGGCGGCTGCTGGGCCGCCGTCCCGGCCTGGCGGACCAGGCGGTCGACGAGGTCATGCGCTGGCTGCCGTCCTCCCCGACGATCTACCGGTTCGCCGCGCGGGACTTCGACTTCGAGGGCCGGCACATCGCCGAGGGCACCTTCCTCACCGTGGTCGTGACCGCCGCCCAGCGCGACCCGCGCGTCTTCACCGACGGCGCGGCGTTCGACATCACGGCCGCCCGCGACGCACCCCTGCTCCAGTTCGGGGCGGGACCGCACCACTGCCTCGGCATCGCGCTGGCCAAGCTGGAGCTGGGCGAGGCGCTGCCGGCGCTGGCGGGCCGGCTGGGGGCGCCGGAGTTCGCGGGCCCGTTCACGTGGCGGCCGCCGATCGGGATCCACGGGCCGAACAGCCTTCCCCTGCGTTTCGGCGGCCGGTGACGCCGGGACCGGGCCGCGGGCCACCGTACAATCCGGACGAGATCCGGACGGTGGACTGGGGGCACGGTGGGCGGTATCAGGGTTCTGGTGGCGGGGGCGAGCATCGCGGGGCCGGCGCTGGCCCACTGGCTGCGCCGGCGGGGGGCCGCGGTGACCGTGGTCGAGCGGGCCCCCGGGCTGCGTCCCGGCGGGCAGGCGGTGGACGCGCGCGGGGTGACCAAGGAGGTCATCGTGCGGATGGGGCTGGACGCGCCGGTGCGCGCGGCCCGCACCCGGACCGCCGGCGCGTACACAGTGGACGCGGACGGGACCGTGCTGGAGACCTTCAGCGCGGAGGACGACGGTGGCGACGGCTACATCTCGGAGATCGAGATCCTGCGCGGCGACCTGTCCCAGGTGCTCTACGACGACACCCGCGACGGTGTCGAGTACGTCTTCGGCGACCGGATCGCCGAGCTCACCCAGGACGCCGACGGCGTCGACGTGGTCTTCGCGGGCGGTGACCGGCGGCGCTTCGACCTGGTGGTCGGGGCGGACGGGCTGCACTCGTCGCTGCGGGCGATGGTCTTCGGGCCGCGCGAGCGGTTCGTCCGCCACCTCGGGCTCGTGCTCGCCTTCTACAGCGTGCCCAACGAGTTCGGGCTGGATCGCTGGCTGATCGACCACCAGGACAAGGAGTCCGGGCGTTCCGCGAGCCTGCGGCCCATCCGGGACGCCACCCGGGCGATGGCCATGTTCTCCTTCCCCGCGGCGGACTTCGACGTCGACCACCGCGACGTCGAAGCCCAGAAGGTCCTGCTGCGCGAGCGGGTGGCCGGCCTGGGCTGGCTGACCCCGCGCATCCTCGCGCACCTGGACGACACCCCGGACTTCTACCTCGACCAGGTCGCCCAGGTGGTGCTGGAGCGCTGGTCGAGCGGCCGGGTGGGGCTGCTCGGGGACGCGGCGTTCTGCGCGTCGCCGATGTCCGGGCAGGGCACCGGGCTGGCCCTGGTCGGCGCCTACCTGCTGGCCGGGGAGCTGGCCGCCGCCGGCTGGGACCCGGCGGCCGGGTTCGCCGCCTACGAGGCCCGGATGCGCTCGTTCGTCGAGGCCAACCAGGAGATCGGCCGGCTGCACGTGGACAGCCTCGCCGCGGCGGAGCCTGGCGCCGAGCCGGCCCCGGAGCCGGACATGGAGGCGCTCACCGCGCTGGTCGAGCGCGCGCTCAACGGCGTCGAGCTGCCCGACTACGCCGGAGTGCCGGATTCCGGGGCCACCGCCTGATTTCGCGGTGGCCCGGCCCGGGTCAGGCGAGCTTCGGCAGGTCGTCCTCGAACGGCAGGGTGACGAGACCCGCCTCGCACCGGCCGGCGCGCTTGCCTAGGTCGAGCCGGTTCTACGCGGAGATCTTCCGGCTGGAGACGTGACCGCGAGGCGACGATGGAGGATCTGGGACGTTGAGTGGCCAGAAACCTCCATCGTCGAACGCAGAGGGCCCCTGTCGTGACGCGACTCTACAACTTGCGCTAGACCGCCACCGCCCGCAGGCCGTGCCGCGGCTTCGCTTACACCGTGGGCGAGATCTTCTGTCTCGCTAGGACGAGTACGGGCCGACCGTGACCGGCACGCCGTTGAAGACCGCGTTGCCGGACGGGACGTCCACGACCAGCTCGTCGGTCAGCGTGTTCGCGTTGACCCCGGGGTGCTGCGCGGCGACGCGCTGCGTGCTGCCCGCGTGCCCCCAGCCGTGGGGGAGGCTCACCACGCCCGGCATGATCGAGTCGGTCGGCTCGACCTCGACGACCAGCTCGCCGGCCGACGAGCGCACCACCGCGCGCTCACCCAGGCCGTACCGGGTGACGTCGGCCGGGTTGACGTGCAGCGTGCACCGGTTGCTGCCGCCGACGAGCGACGGGACGTTGTGCAGCCAGCTGTTGTTGGACCGCAGCTGGCGGCGACCGATCAGCAGCATCTCCGGCGCCGGCTCGGCCAGCCGCGCGCGCAGCCGCGCGAAGTCGGCGACGATCGGCTCCGGCGTCAGCTCGACCTTGCCCGACGGGGTGCACACCAGCTCCTTCAGCCGCGGCTCGAGCGGGCCGAGGTCGATGCCGTGCGGCTTTTCCTTGAGCTTGGCCAGGGAAAGCCCGTACGGGCCGAACTTCAGCAGGGTGTCCAGGATCTGCTCCGGGCCGTCGTCGCCCTCGATCGTCGCGCGCAGCACCTCGACGTCCATGCCCTCCACCGGGGAGCCGGGCATCTGCGTCGCCCCGGTGAGCAGCTGGCCGATGAAGCCCTCGTCGACGGCGCCCGCCGGCACCTGCAGCGGGGCGCCGCCCGCGATCAGCGTCAGCCGCGCCAGGATCTCCGCCTCCGACCGCTGGTCGTCGTCGAGCGGCAGGGCCGCGGGGGAGTAGCGGGTGTAGTTGCGCACCATCACGATCTGCATCAGGAAGTCGTAGTGCGCCATCTGCAGGATGCGCGGCGGCGGCAGGATCACGTGCGCGCGCCGGGTGGTCTCGGTGAGGTACGGGTCGACGCAGACCATGAAGTCCAGCTCGTCGAACGCCCGCCCGAACCGCGGCCCGTTGGGGGCCGCGACCACCTGGTTGGCCGCGATGTTGATCAGCGCCCGGACCTGGCCTTCGCCGGGTGTCTCGATCTCGTCGGGCAGCGTCGCGGTCGGCAGCTCGCCGAGCACCTCGGGGAAACCCTTGACGCGGCTGCGCCAGCGGTCCCATTCGAACGGCTGCCCGGTGCGGAACACCTCGAGCGCGGCGGTCCGGGTGAACATCGTCCCGCCGGGGTTGTCGAGGTTGCCGGTCAGGATGTTGATCACGTCGACGAGCCACTGCGTGATCGTCCCGAACTCGACGGTCGACCCGCCCATGCGCGAGTACACCGCGGCCGTCGGCGCCGCGGCCAGCTCGCGGGCGAGCCGCGCGATGTCCTCGGCCGGCACGCCGCACACCAGCTCGGCCACCGCGGGCGAGAACTCCTCGGTCAGGGCCTTGAGCTCGTCGATCCCGGCGACGTCGTGGGTGATCGTGGCGAGGTTCTCCTGCAGCAGCGTGTGGACGATGCCCAGCAGCAGCACCGAGTCCGTGCCCGGCCGGACGAAGAAGTGCTCGTCGCAGGCCTTCGCGGTGCGGGTGCGGCGGGGGTCGACCACGACCAGCTTGCCGCCGCGCGCGCGCAGCGCCCGCAGCCGCGCCGGCATGTCCGGGGCGCAGAACAGGGAACCGTGCGACTCCATCGGGTTCGCGCCGAGCACGAGCAGGTAGTCGGTCCGGTCGATGTCCGGCACGGCGATGGCGAACGGGTCGCCGTAGAGGTGGGCGCAGGCGACGTGCTTCGGCATGTGGTCGATCGTGCCGGAGGAGTAGACGTTCTTCGTCGCCAGCGACTGGATCAGCGGGATGCGGTACAGGAACCCGGCCATCGTGTGGTAGGTCGGGTTCCCGAAGTAGACGGCGACCGCGTCGCGGCCGTACTTCTCGATGACGCCGGTGATCCCGCGCTCGACGGCCGCGAACGCCTCGTCCCAGGAGGCCTCCCGCCACTCGTCGCCTTCGCGGATCATGGGGTGGCGCAGGCGGTCCGGGTCCTCGTCGAGGGTGCCGAGGCTCGCGCCCTTCGGGCAGATGTAGCCCTTGGTGAACGGGTCCTGCTCGTCACCGCGCACCTTCGTGACGCGGCCGGCGGGGTCGAGGTCGATCTTCAGTCCGCAGACGGCGTCGCAGATGGGACAGGTGCGGTGCGCGGTGGTCATCGGCACTCCAGTGGTGGGGTCGCCCCTACGGGCGCGGCCACGGGAGTCCCGGCGGGACTCGCCCGGGCCACGGGGCAGGGGGGGGGGGTCGAGCCGCCCGACGCAGCGGCGGCGGCGCGCGCGCCCACGGCCGGGAGCCCCCCACGCCCCCCC